>JAAYAT010000070.1 GCA_012719225.1 Verrucomicrobiaceae bacterium | reverse complement strand
TCCTCCTCGCCCTCCTGTTCACGACCCATGGCTCCCTCCGCGCGGAGATCGTCGCCAAGGCGGTCGCCTACCAATCCGGCGACCAGGCCTGCGAAGGCTGGCATGCCTACGATGACGCCATCACCGGTCCCGCCCTGCCGTCCTCATCGTCCACCAATGGACCGGCCTGACCGACTACGAAAAAATGCGGGCCGAAATGCTTGCGAAACTCGGCTACAACGTGTTCGCCCTCGATATCTACGGCACCGGCATCCGTCCCAAACCTCCCGAGTCCGCGAAAATGTCCGGCAAATTCAAAGAAGACCGCGCCCTCTTCCGCGAGCGGCTCAACGACGGTCTCAAGATTCTCCTCGACCTGCCCCGGACCGATCCCAAGAAGGTCGCGGCGATCGGATATTGCTTCGGCGGCACCGGCGTGCTCGAACTCGTCCGCAGCGGGGCGGACATCGCCGGAGTCGTGAGCTTCCACGGCGGACTCGGGAATCCCGCTCCGGCCGATGCCAAATACATCCGCGCCGAGGTTCTCGTGCTCCATGGCGCCGACGATCCCTTCGTCCCGCCCGCCGAAGTGGAGGCCTTCAAAGCCGAAATGAAAGCCGCCGGGAAGGACTATCAATTCGTCGCCTATCCCGGCGCGGTCCACGCCTTCACCCAGAAGATGGCCGGGGACGATCCGTCCAAGGGAGCCGCCTACCAGGCCGAGGCCGACGCCAAATCCTGGGAGGAGATGCGCGCTTTCTTCGATCAGATTTTTGGAAAAAATTGAGGCCTCCGGCGGCGTCCGGCCCTTGCCATCCGCCGGAATCCGCGTAGTCTTCTCCCCTCAGGGGGCATTAGCTCAGTTGGTAGAGCGTCTCGTTCGCAATGAGAAGGTCAGCGGTTCGATTCCGCTATGCTCCACGTCCCTCCGGCACCGTCTACCCTCTTCGGTCGGCGGACTCACCCTCTTTCCTCCTCACTTCGCCGTCGGGTTCAGGGCTCGCAGTTCCGTCAGGGGAATGCGGGTGATGCGGCTCACCGAGAGGCGTTTTCCGGGGGCCTGCGTTCCCGCCACATAGGCGAGGAGGAGATGCTCATCGGTGCATTCGATCGCGGTGTAGCAGTACCAGCCCATCGGATCCGGCTCGATGATGTGCCCCGCGCTCCAGCTTTCGCCCTCGTCGGTGGAGACCGCCACGGAGAGAGGCGTGCGCAATTTTCGCTCCGCGACGGGAAGATCGCTGTGGTCGTTCCAGACCAGGACCAGCTCCCCGCTTTCGGGAAGGCGCTCGAGGGAGGCCGGCGACTGGGGGGTGGCCACGCCCATGGGGACGAGGGGCGTCCAGGTCTGCCCGCGGTCGCCCGAGTGTGCGCGGTAGAATTCCCCGGCCCCCGTCCGAACCCAGAGGAGAACGCGGCCGTCTTGCAATTCGACGACCCCCGGCTCCTGTGCCGCGACCCGTTTCCCGGCAGAGTCGAAAGCCTGGTCGAGCTGTTTCGGACTTTGCCAGGTGTTGCCTCCGTCATCGGAAAAATAACAGCCCACGGCACCGTTCCAATCCGCCTTTTCCTGCCCCGGTTGGTGGTGTTTGGCCACCGGAGCGAGGAGACGTCCGTCGCCCAGTTGCACCACCCTGTCGTTGTTGAGCACGTAGTACCCGATCTCCGCGTCGGGGATGATGGAGGTGGGTTCCGACCAGGTAGCGGCTTCGTCCGTGGAGAAACGCACCACCGGACGACAATCTGTCAGGGAATTTTTCTGCAGATAAAAAAGGGCGATCCTCCCGTCGTGCAGGCGCAGCAGCGAGACCGACATCACATTGAGACCACCCTCGTTGCCGACGACCGGTTGGTCTTCGGCGGACCAGGTTTTGCCTCCGTCGCGGGAGATGCGGGAGACGAGATCGGCGCGGTCGTGGTCACTGCCGCCGCCGCGGAAGCGAGTGTAAACATAAAGGAAGCCGCCGTCTTTGAGCGCCACGAAATCCCCCTCGGTATTGCGCGGATTGCCCTCGGAAACGCCGAGTTCGAGAGCGACGACGGGATGCAGATCCGCCGCCGCGAGCGGGCCGAGGGACAGGAGAAAAGAGAGACAGGTCAGGCGGAAGGGCGTCTTCATTCTGTGGGGGGTAGGAAGCTGGGAAGAAGTTCGAACATAGGATAAAAATTCTCATTCGGACAACCACAAACAAGCCAGGGGTGCCGGGAGGGACAGGATCTTCGCGTCGAGTTTTTCCCGTTCCATCCCTTTGTGCGCCGAGAAGGGCTCGATGACGCCGAAATCTTCCCAGCGCTGGGTGATAGCATAGCCGTGGGCCACTTTCTTCTCTTCCAGAAAGAGGCGCAGGCATTTGCGCTTCTTCGGGCTGCACGGGGCATCCTGGTATTTCACCTCGAAGGGCACCAGCCGGTCACCAGCCTGGGCGATCAGGTCCACCTCCAGATCGCGATGGTTCTTGTCCTGCCAGTAGGAAAAAGTCGGCGACTCGGAGTAGTAGCGGGTGTGGAGGTGCTTGAAGAAAGCCGTCTCCACCGCCGCACCGAGACGGTCTGGCTTTTCCAGGAGGCGACGACCCAGCAGCAACACCGCACCGGGCAGCGCCGCGTCGGCGAGATAGACTTTCGAACGTCCGCGCAGCACTTCCTTGCCGTAGCCGAAAGGGCGCAGCCGGTAGATCAGGTGGGTGGCCTCGAAGAGATCGAGGAAGTTGTTCACCGACTGGCGATTGATCCCGTCCAACTGCTTCGACAGCGTCGGCACGTCGAGGATGCCGCCATCGTGGTAGCAGAGGTAGAGGAAAATCTCCTCCACCTCCAGCACCCGACGCACCCCGTAGAGCGCCGTCATGTCGCGCTTCAGCACCTTGTCCACGATGTCTTCGCGCAGCAGCCGCTGGCAACGGATCAGATCATCGACCAAGGCCGGTTCGGGGAAGCCGCCTCGCAGCAGGTACTCGTGAAAGTGGGCCGTGAGCGGTCGCCCCACGGTGGCCGCTTTGGAAAATTCTCCCGCCCCCCAGTCGAAAAGATCCCGCAGAGATCGGACCTCGGGCAGCGCGGGGATGTCCACCTGCCGCAGACGCAGATATTCCGCGAAGGACAGGGTCGGCAGGGGAATCGTTTCCCAGCGCCCCACGCCCGACTCCGCCGAGCCATCCCGCAACGGACTGGCCGAACCGGTCGCCGCCTTCGTCAAGAAGGTCGTCGCCGACTCCATAAGGCGCTCGGCCCTCGGCTCCCGCCAGACCGCCATCGAGGGGTTGAAGGGGGTCAAGGGCATCCTGGTGGGCGACTCCTCGGTGTTCACCTTCCACCCCTCCTTGCGC
>JAAYAT010000069.1 GCA_012719225.1 Verrucomicrobiaceae bacterium | reverse complement strand
GGGCGCTGTCGCTGTCGCTGTCCGGCAGCGCGACCACGGCGTCGGCGAGGGCGCGGGAGGCTTCGAGCATACCGGTGTCGTTGAGCAAGGTGAGGGCGTGGAGAGGCGTGTTGGTCAGGTTCGCGCGCACTTCGCAGACGCGGCGCTGGGCGCTGTCGAAAAGGAAGGTCGGCGCACTGGAACGACGCCAGTAGGCGTAGAGAGTGCGCCGGTATTGGGCGGGACCGACACTGGGTTGGTAGGTGTAGCGCCCCATGAAAATTTCTTCCCAGACGCCCTCGGGCTGCCAGGGTTTCACGGGCGGTCCGCCGAGGGCGGGATTGAGCAGGCCGGAGGCCCGCAGGGCGTTGTCGCGTATCATCCAAGCGGGCAGGCGGAAACGCGAGGCGCGGGCGAGGAGACGGTTGGCAGGATCCCGCTCGCGTTGGGCGGCGGTCGTGTCGCTGCTCTGGCGATAGGTCTCGCTGGTGGCGATGAGCCGCAGGATGTGGCGCAGGTCCCAGCCGCTCTCGACCAGCTCGACGGCGAGCCAGTCGAGGAGTTCGGGATGGGTCGGGGCTTCCCCTTGCAGACCGAAATCCTCGGGAGTGCGGACGATTCCCTGACCAAACAGCAATTGCCAGAGGTGATTCACGGTGACGCGGGCGGTGAGGGGATTCTCCGCATCGACGAGCCAGCGGGCCAGATCGAGGCGGGTGCGGGATTGTTCCTCGGGGCGGGGCAGGATCGCGGGGAGCACGCCGGGTTCCACGACGGCGCCTTTGGCATCCCAGACGC
The DNA here is from genome assembly GCA_012719225.1 of Verrucomicrobiaceae bacterium. Lineage (GTDB taxonomy): Bacteria > Verrucomicrobiota > Verrucomicrobiia > Verrucomicrobiales > DEV007 > Arctic95D-9. Next base: position 1,422 of record JAAYAT010000069.1, on the reverse strand, counting down.
CCCGCTCGAGAATGTGGGTGGTGCGGGGACGGGGGCGCTCCGCGAGGACCATGACCTTCGCGGGAGCGGCGGCTTTTTCGATTTCGGCAAGTTGCCGCCGCGCCTCCTCGAGTTCGCGGAGAGCGGATTGGTAGTCGCGGTCGTCGAGGAGATACTGGGCGAGGAGACGTTGTCGCAGCTTCTCGTCGAGGGGGCCTTCGCCCTTTCCTTTTGCCGCTTCCTCCACGGGCGAGGCGGCAACACCGCGCACGGTTTCCCCGGCTTCGGAGGTGAGGGAAAGGCGGAAGCGTCCGATGTTGGCGTCGCCGTCGGTGGAGCGATGGCAGAGGAGGAAAACCAGTTCCTCGTCCGGGCCGGGGACCAGCGCTTCCTTGAGTTCAAAAACCGCCGTGTGGGTCTGCTTCGGATCGCCCGACTCGGTGGTCCATCCGTTGCGGGGGTCGTCGTTGAGAGTGTCCTTGATGAGACCGTAGCCGGTTCCTTTGACTTCCCGCTGGAAGTCGGCCACGGCACCGCGCATTTCGATGTCGCGGACCTGGGAGCGGCCCTTGCGGCGCAGCAGCAGTTTGACGTTGGTGAGGATGAACTCCCCGTCCGCGCCCCGGCTCAGTTTGCCTTCGGTGTGGTCGGGATGGGGGAAGACCTCGAGTTTCCAGCCGGTGAGACGCGGGGGGAGGTCGGTCGAGGCCACGATGTAGCGGTAGTCGTCCTGATTCGGGTTGGGTCCGGTGGTGCGGACGATGCCGTTTTCCTCCCGCTGGAATTCGGTTCCCTCGGCCGATTCCACCGAGAGGGGACGAGCGGGATGCCAGGCCCGGTAGTCCGGTTCGAGCTTTGCCAGGGTCTGCTGCAGTGTGGCGTCGAACCGTTTTTCCGCCGCGGTGCGGGCGGCCGCCTCGACGGGTTCGAGTGAGGCGACGTGGGCGCTCATTTCAGCGACGGCGCGGGCCGCATGGGGTGACGGGTAGTCGAGATAGGGGACCGCTTTGCGACCGGCCCGGCCGTCTTCGTTAATGCTGTTGAAAAAGGCGAAGAGCCGGTAGTAGTCCTCGTGGCGGATCGGATCGAACTTGTGGGTGTGGCATTGGGTGCAGCCGAGGGTGAGTCCGAGCCAGACGGTGCCGGTGGTGTTGACCCGGTCGATGACGTAGTCGATGCGGGATTCCTCGGGATCGCGACCGCCCTCCCCGTTGGTCATGTGGTTGCGATGAAAACAGGTCGCGAGAATTTGCTCGGGGGTGGCGTTGGGAAGGAGATCGCCCGCGAACTGCTCGATGGTGAATTGATCGAAGGGCATGTTGCGGTTGAAGGCATCGACGACCCAGTCGCGCCAGGGCCAGTTGGTGCGCTCGGCGTCGCCCTGGAATCCGTCGGTGTCGGCGTAGCGCGCCGCGTCGAGCCACCACATCGCGAGGCGTTCGC
>JAAYAT010000068.1 GCA_012719225.1 Verrucomicrobiaceae bacterium | reverse complement strand
GCGATCCACACCGCCGCCGGGTCCGCCGAACTGGTCCTCTCGACCGGAGAATCCCCCGCCACCCTGCGGGAAAACGTCACCAGCCCGAACGGGACGACTTTCGCCGCGTTGGAGTCATTGAGAACAAGTGGTTTTGAGAGTATCGTGAGGCTCGCCGTGAAAGCCGCCGCCGAGCGCTCCCGCGAACTCGGGAAAGCGTGATCGGCGAGCCCGGATCCGGGCGCGAGCGAATCTGGCGATTCTTTCACTTTCCCGGACCACGAACCGGTTTCTACTGAAAACCACGATGACCGATATCCGAAATCACTACAAACAACACGGCCAAGGCCACGTCTTCGCTCATTTTGACTCACTCAGCGAAACAGAACAAGAATCCCTCCTCACCCGCGCCGCCGCGATCGATCTGGCGGAACTCGACGAACTGGTCGGGACGCTGATCCAATCTCCCTCCACCGGGGCAAACAGCCTCGCCGAGGACCTCGCTCCGGCCGATTACATTCCCCTGCCGGGACGCGGCGGCACGAGCGACGCCGCTCTCTGGGAAAAAGCCACCCAACGCGGCGAGGCGGCCCTGCGCACCGGGCGGGTCGCCGCCTTCACCGTCGCCGGAGGACAGGGCACCCGCCTCGGCTTCGACGGACCGAAGGGCACCTTCGGCATCACCCCTGTCCTGAAAAATCCGCTCTTCCAGGTGTTCGCCGAAAAAATTCTCGCCTCGAGCCGTCTCTTCGGACGCCCCATCCCGTGGTTCATCATGACCTCGGACCTGAACCACGAAGACACCGTGGCCTTCTTCGAAGCCCATCACTATTTCGGCCTTCCGCAGGACCGGGTTCACTTTTTCCGGCAGGGACTGATGCCCGCCGTCGATGCCGACGGGAAAATCCTCATGGCCGACCGGGGGGAGATCGCCCTCAGTCCCGACGGACACGGCGGCGCGCTCCGCGCCCTGGTGCGCTCGGGTTCGATCCGGCTCATGGAAGCGGACGGCATCGATACGATCAGCTACTTCCAGGTGGACAATCCGCTGGTGCGCTGTCTCGATCCGACCTTCATCGGCTTCCATCTCATGCACCAGTCCGACCTTTCCAGCAAGATGGTGCCCAAGGTCTCACCCGAGGAAAAAGTCGGCGTATTCTGCCAGCGGGACGGCACCTCGCTCGTGGTCGAATACAGCGATCTGCCGGAACGCCTCGCCCACGAACGCGACTCGGCGGGGGAACTGCGTTTCCAAGCAGGCAGCATCGCCATCCACATTTTCCACCGCGACTTCATCGCCCGACTCGGAGGCAAAAGCGGCCAGAGCGAATGCGGCGCGACACTCCCTTTCCACCTCGCCCACAAAAAAATCCCCCATGTCGACAGCGAGGGGGTGCGGCACGAACCCGAGACCCCGAACGGCTACAAATTCGAGATGTTTGTCTTCGACGCCCTGCCATTTGCAAAAAATCCGGTCATCCTGGAAACCGCCCGCGAAGAGGATTTTTCCCCGGTGAAAAACGCTGAAGGGGTCGATTCCCCGCAGACCTGCCGCGACGACCAACTGCGCCAGTACGTGCGCTGGGTGC
>JAAYAT010000067.1 GCA_012719225.1 Verrucomicrobiaceae bacterium | reverse complement strand
GTTTTTCTGTCGTATTCACTCGCTCCAGCATACCTTGGACCGGGCCGATGCCCAACTAGAATCCCTCCTCATTCCCATGCAGACCGAACTGGCCCTGACCGACAACGAGCAAACCACCCGCGAGACGATACGGCGCGCCGTGACGATGCTGCAGAGCGGCGAAGTGGTCGCGCTCCCCACCGAGACGGTCTACGGACTCGCGGCCGACGCGCTCCATCCCGCGGCGGTGGAGAAAATTTTCGAGGCAAAAGACAGGCCGCACTTCGATCCGCTCATCGTCCATCTCCCGCACAAGGATTCGCTGTGGGAAGTCGCCGAGATTTCCGCCGAAATCTCGAAAACGGTGATCCAACTGATCGAGACCTTCTGGCCGGGACCGCTCACCCTGCTCGTTCCGAAAAAACCTCTCATCCCCGATCTCGTCACCGCCGGGCTCCCCACCGTGGCGGTGCGCCAGTGCGCCCATCCGGTGTTCCATCGCATCATCAAAAGTTTCGGCGGCCCCATCGCAGCCCCGAGCGCCAATCTCTTCGGCGGTCTCAGCCCGACTTCGGCCGCGCTCGTGATGGAGCAATTGGACGGGCGTATTCCCCTGATCGTCGACGGAGGCGCTTGCGCCGCGGGACTGGAGTCGACTATCGTGAAGATCGTGCCGGGAGAGTCCAAGCCGGTCATCGAAATCTTGCGGCCCGGTCCGGTCACGGTGGAGGATCTGAAAAAATTCGGCAAAGTGGTCTTCCTCGATCGCAACGAGGCGGTGGAGGATTCGGCGCCGGAGGCTCCCGGGATGCTGGCGACCCACTACGCCCCGCGCAAGCCCCTGCGGCTCCTCGCCAGTCCCCGGGAATTCGTTCCCGAACCCGGCAAACGCTACGGACTCCTCAGCTACCGGGGGCAGGAAAAAGATGGCTACCTCCTCCTGCACGATTGGGACGAGGTGGCCGTGCTGAGTCCCGGATCCGGCCGGGTCGCCGAAGCCGGGATCCGCCTCTTCCACCTCCTCGGGCAACTCGCCAGGTGCGAGATCGACGAGATCATCGCCGAACCGGTCCCCGACCGCGGGGTGGGAAAAGCCATCCTCGACAAGCTGCGCCGGGCTTCTGTGAAGCAGTAGAACAGGAAAGCCGGGAGAGAAGAAAAGCGGTCCCGGAGGACCGCTTTTCGAGAGACAGGATTTTCTCCCCGGAGACCGGGATCACTGGCACGCCTCGCACTCGCCGCCGTTGATGAGGGCGTCGAGGGAACAGGCCTGCTTTTCGGCTTCGGAGTAGATGCGCACTTCCTTGTTGGCCTTGGAAGTGGCCTTCTCGATGTTCGAGGCTTGCTGGGTGCGCAGGTAGTAGGTGGTCTTGAGGCCCTTGCGCCAGGCCGCCCGATACATGTGGGAGAGGGCTTTCAGATCCGGCGTGGCCATGAAGAGGTTGACCGACTGGGATTGGTCGATCCATTTCTGGCGACGGGCCGCCGCGTCGATGAACCACTCGTAATCGATCGAGAAAGCGGTTGCGTATTTCCGCTTCAGATCGTCGGGGATCTCGTCGATGTCGGCGAGTTCCCCGTCGTAGTACTTGAGCCGCTCGACCATTTCCTCGCCCCAGAGGCCGAGGGCCTTGAGATCGCGGACGAGGTGGGTGTTGAGCACGATGAAGTCCCCCGAGAGGTTGCCTTTCACGAAGAGGTTCTTGAAGGTCGGTTCGATGCAGGGCGTGCTGCCCATGATGTTCGAGATCGTCGCGGTCGGAGCGATCGCGAGGACGTTGCTGTTGCGCATGCCCTGGCGCTGGATTTTTTCGCGGAGGGCGTCCCAGTCCATCCGACCGCCACGGGGCACGTCGATGGATTCGCCGCGCTCTTCCTCGAGCAGGTCGATGGTGTCCGGAGGCAGCAGCCCGCGATCCCATTTCGATCCCTGGAAGGTGGAGTAGGCGCCGCGCTCGACCGCGAGATCACTGGAGGCCTCGTAGGCGAAGTAGGCGATGGCCTCCATGAATTCGTCGTTGAATTCGACGGCCGCCTCGCTCGCGAAGGAGGTGTTGCGGAGGAAGAGCGCGTTCTGCACGCCCATGACCCCCAGTCCGACGGGACGGTGGCGGCTGTTGGCGTTTTTCGCCGACTCGGTCGGATAGAAATTGATGTCGATGACGTTGTCGAGAGCCCGTACCGCGACGCGGACGGTCTCGCGCAATTTTTCGAGATCGAGGGAGCCGTCGTCCTTGATGTGGGTGTCGAGGACCACGGAGCCGAGGTTGCACACCGCCGTCTCGTCGGCGGAGGTGTTGAGAGTGATCTCGGTGCAGAGGTTCGAGCTGTGGATCACGCCGACGTGGTCCTGGGGGCTGCGCACGTTGCAGGGATCCTTGAAGGTCATCCAGGGGTGTCCGGTCTCGAAGATCATTCTCAGCATCTGCTTCCAGAGATCGATAGCGGGGATCTCGCGTCCGAAGATCTTGCCGGCGCGGGCGTCGGCTTCGTAGGCGAGGTAGCGCTCGGTGAAGGCGCGTCCGTAGAGTTCGTGGAGATCGGGCGTTTCGTTGGAGCGGAAGAGGGTCCAGTTTTCCCGGGCCTCCATGCGCTGCATGAACAGGTCGGGAATCCAATTCGCGGTGTTCATGTCGTGGGCGCGGCGACGCTCGTCACCGGTGTTTCTCCGCAGTTCGAGAAAGTCGAAGACGTCGTTGTGCCAGCTCTCGAGGTAGGCGCAGCCCGAGCCGCGGCGTTTTCCGCCTTGGTTGACGGCGACAAGTTGGTCGTTGTGCAGCTTGAGGAAGGGGATGACCCCCTGGCTCTCGCCGTTGGTACCCTTGATGTATCCGCCGGTGCCGCGGACGGAGGTCCACGAACCGCCCAGACCACCGGCCCATTTGGAAAGGTAGGCGTTCTCCGCGATGCCGCGCTGCATGATGGACTCGATGCTGTCGTCGACCTTGTAGAGATAGCAGGAGGAGAGCTGGCTGTGGAGAGTGCCCGCGTTGAAGAGCGTCGGGGTCGAGGAACAGAAGCGACGGCTCGCGTAGAGTCGGTAGAGATCGATGATCTTCGCCTCGGGATCTTCGCTCTCCCCGACCATCAGACCCATCGCAACACGCATCCAGAAGAGTTGCGGCGTCTCGATGCGCTGGTGGGACTCACCGGTTTTGTCGATGATGAGATAGCGGTCGTAGAGAGTCTGGATGCCGAGGTAATCGAAGTCGAGATCCGAGGTCGGATTGATCGCGTCGGCGAGGCGGTCGAGGTTGTACTCGAGGAGCCGCGGGGAGATGCGCTCGATCTCGACTCCGCGGATGAGGTTCGCTTTGAAGGCACGGCGATGGAAGGCGGCGAGTTGGGAGACGCCGTCCCGCGTGATGTTCCAGTCGAGGACTTCCTCGTAGATGTAGGTGAGGAGGATGCGGGCGGAAAAACGGGCGAAATCACCGTCGCGCTCGATGAGGCTCTTGGCGTTGAGGATGATCGTCTTGCGCAGGTCGGCCTCGGTCATCTCATTGAAAAAAGCGCGGCGCAGCTCGTGCTCGATCTCGTCCTGCGAGAGGCAGAGGTCGAGACCGGTCAGGGCGAACTCGACGCGGCGGCGGAGATCGCCCCCGTCCCAGAGTTCGGTCGAACCGTCGGCCCGTTTCAGGACGATCATGGAGTCCTGGGTGGATTCGTGGTCGCGCACGATTTCCTCCTCCTCCAACTGGCGGAGCTGGGCGCGGTGGGCGCGGTAGAGGATGTAGGACTCGGCCACCTTGTAGTGCCCCTGCCGCATCAGTTCCTCCTGGACGCGGTCCTGGAGGTCTTCGATGCGCATGAATTCCTGTCCGCTGCGGGCGATGCGTTCGGTCAGCGCGTCGGAGATGTTCTGGGCCGGGGTTGAATCCATCCCGAGGGAGAGGAAGGAGCTGCGGACCGCGATCTCGATCTTGTTGGGATCCCACGCGACCACTTCGCCGTTGCGTCGGATGACACGGCAGAGCGGCTTTTCCTTGCTCTCCAGGGAAATGTCGCGGCGGGCGTGGGCGGCCTTGCGCCGGATCAGGAGACTTTTGGCGACGTCGTGGGCATTCTGCCGGACGAGGGCCATCTCGATGATGGTGGTGAGTTCGGCGGCGCTGAGGAGGACGGTGCCGTCGGTCTCTTCGGTGTCGGCCTTGGCGGTGAGGCTCTCGGTGACGGATTTGACGATGTTGGCGACGAGCTGGCGGTTGCTGTCGTTGAAAATGTCATCCTGCTTGCGGGAGAGGGCGAGGTCGGTCACGGCCTTGCCGACGGTTTCGGCGATCTTGGCGATGCTGAGATCGGATTGCTCATTGCCCACCTGCACCATGATGCGGGTGGAGGGGCTCTCGTGGTTCGTCGCCATGTCGCTCCAGTTGAAGCGGGGCTTCATTTCCTGGGGCGTCGCGGCGCAGCGCTGGAGCTCGAGGTCTTGTTCTATCAGTCGGCGGGTAATCATGTGCGGTTGGATGGGTGCGGATCGGGATGGGAACGCGGGGGCGGAGGAAGAGGGAGGAGGGAAAAAGCGGGGGAAGGTGACAGGGTCGGGTGCGGGACCCGACCCTGTCAACCCGGGAGCGGTCGGGGCTCAGAGGTCGTCGTCGTGAACGCTGGAGAGGGCCGAGGCCTTCTGGTATTCGGTCACGGTTTGCTCGAAGAAGTTGGACTCTTTCTTGATGTCCATGGTCTCGGCGAGCCAGGGGAAGGGGTTGCGAACGCCGGGATTGAGGGGATTCAGCCCGACGCCTTCGAGGCGCCGATCGGCGATGAAGTCGATGTACTGGCAGAATTCGGCGGCGTTGAGCCCGACGGCGCTGACGGGGAGGCAGTCGTTGATGAACTCCTTCTCCAGAGTGACGGCCTCTCTCATGGTTTCCCGGAGATCCTCTTTGAATTCGGGAGTCCAGATCTCCATGTTCTCGCTGACGAGGTCCATGAAGAGGTTGCGGAAAACCTCGATGTGGTTGGACTCGTCGCGCAGGGTGTACTGGAACATCTGACCGATGCCGGGGAATTTGTTCTGCCGCTTGAGGCTGAGGATCATGCCGAAGAGTCCGTAGAACTGGGTCCCTTCCATGCACTGGCCGAAGACGAAGATGTTACGGGCGAGGGCCTTCTTGTTGGCCGGATCGGAGAGGTCGACGTCGCGACGGAGATCGTGGGAGGTGCGGGTGACGAATTCGTTCTTCCGCTTGATCGTGGGGATCTGTTCGAACATGGCCTCGCACTCGTGCGGATTGATCCCGAGGCTGCTGATCATGTAGAGGAGGCTGTCGGCGTGGATGTTTTCCTCGTGGGCGTGCCGACCGAGGACGAGTTTCAGCTCGGGGGCGGTGACGAGTTCGCGGACGACGTGGAGGATGTTGTCCCCGACGATGCCTTCGGCGGCGGAGAAATAGCCGATCCCCATGCGGATGATCCAGCGCTCGCTGTCGCTCAGTTCGGAACCCTGCCACTGCTCGATGTCCTTCTGCATGGGGATGTCCTCGGGCTCCCAGTGGTTCGCCTTCATCGTCCGGTAGAGGGTGTAGGCCCATTGGTATTTCAACGGCAGCAGGTTGAACGCTTCGGTCTTGCGTCCGTTGATGATGCGCTTGGCGGCGAAGGCTTCCTCGGCTTTGTCCTGGTCGAGAACGAAGGTGCGGTCTCCAATGGTGAAGGTCTTTTCCATGATGTGGTGTGCGTGAGGGGTTGTTGGTTGGTTGTGGGGAACGGGAATGAGGGTTCATTCCGCAAATGTCCTGTTTTTCCGGAGCAGAGGACGCCGGAATCCCCCAGATCACCCTCTAAAAACCGTGAAAACAAGCAATTTGCGCAGCCTTCAGGAATTTGGTAAAAACACCATATCTTGTTGGCTGGCCATTAAGATGCACAAGATGTAGTGGTTATTCAAGACTATTTTACTTAAATTAAGCGTTTTTTGCGTGATGCCTTGTGGCGTAAGCAATTACCCGTTTTTTTTCCGACAAGGCTGGGACCGGGCAGGTTTTTTCCCGCAATTTCCGTGCCCTTTTTGTGCGATCTCCGGGCACGGTTCCGCCGATCCCACGTGAAAACAGGGGGGCGGACGCGGGATCGGGAGAGGGCGTTTTCCCTCTCCGCTCCCTTCGCTGGCGTGGCGGTCCCCCGCGAAGGGCGGGGGCGTCGCGCGGTGTGCGGGGCTCAGCTCGCGGCGGCGAAGCGCTCGGCCACGGCGTCCCAGTTCACGACATTCCAGAAGGCGTCGGCGTAGTCGCCGCGGCGGTTCTGGTAGTTGAGGTAGTAGGCGTGTTCCCAGACATCGAGTCCGATGAGGGGAGGGCAACCGCAGCAATCGGCCGCTTCGCCCATGATGGGATTGTCCTGGTTCGGGGTGCTGGTCACGGCGAGGGTGCCGTCGGGTTTGACGACGAGCCAGGCCCAACCGGATCCGAAACGGGTCAGGGAAGCGCTTTTGAAGGCCTCTTTGAAGGCGTCGAAGGAACCGAAGGCGCTGTTGATCGCCGCGGCGAGGTTGCCGGTGGGCGCGCCGCCGGCGTTGGGGCCGAGGATGCTCCAGAAGAGGGAGTGGTTGGCGTGACCGCCGCCGTTGTTGCGCACCGCGCCGCGGATGCCTTCGGGAACGGAGGCGAGGTCGGTGATCAGCTCCTCGATGGTTTTGCCCTCGAGGGCGGCGTTGCCTTCGATCGCCTTGTTGAGGTTGGCGACGTAGGCGGCGTGGTGCTTGCCATGGTGAATCTCCATAGTCTTGGCATCAATGTGAGGTTCGAGTGCGTCGAGGGCGTAGGGGAGGGGGGGGAGTTCGTGAGCCATGGTCGTAGTGTGTTATTGTTTTGTTGGGTTTCGTTTGATGCCGACGGGAACGCCGGATCTCAATGAGCCCGCATCGGGGCGGTTTGTCAAAAGGCGTTACGCCGGAAACGCCGCTTTGGGACCGAGCCGCTGGAAAATCCGTGACCTGCCAGAGAAGCTCTACGGCTCCCCTTTGTTAGAAAAGATAGATGGGCGGCGGAACCGTGATAAGTCCTCTGGCGTTCGAAAAATTGAGGCCCTCGGATTCGGAGATGGCGGTCACGGTGTCGTCGGTGAATTCGATCTGGACCCGGCCCGATTCGACTTCGACGTAGCGGGTGGTGGCGAAGCTGCGCCCGAAGGCGTCCACGGACATCACGGTCTGCGGGACCCGCTGGTAGGAGATGTATTCGAGGGAGTCGGCGCGGCTCTCGTTGGTGACCTTGGACTGTCGTTTGTCGGGCGGGCCGATCGAGGCGATCACCTCGGCCATGGTCATGCCGAGGGCGACCTGCTGCTCTTCGATGAGTTCGGAGACGATGAGGTAGCGCTCGTGAAATTCGCGGAGATTGGCTTCGAATCCCTCGGGGAGTCCCTCGACGGCGGATTTGCTGACCCAGCCGGCGACCTGACCCTGTTGGGCCCTCGCCCGGATACGGTAGGCCTTGTCGCTGACGGCGAGGAGGACGGCGTTTTGATTGGGAAGAGTGTTCCCGAGCCAGCGGTCTCCCTGCAGGGTGCTGTAGATCGCGGCGGACTGAGTCACTCGCACGGGGACTTCCTCATCCAGCATGATTTCGAGATAGATCGCGCCCTTTTCCTGGATGAGGTCGCTTTTGCTCCGGTCTTCGCGTTTGACCGTCACGAATCCGGGGCGGCGGAGCTGGGCCTCGCAGGGGAGGGGGGCGAAGGGGATCGGCAGGACGAGGAGGACAAGCCAGAGAGCGGAACGAGGTTTCATGGCGCGAGCGATGGGAGGGAACGGAAGGCGACCGCCCCGCGCACACGCGGGGAAGACGATGTGCCCGGAGTCCGACCGGTAGGACGGATCGCCGTCCCACCCGATGCAGCATTATCCTTGTTTTTGTCCGCCCCGGCAAGAGAATCCGCAGGGGGATTCGCGGAACGAGGGGGACGGAGGGAGGCCTGTCGGCGCTACATGCGGATTTCCTTCTGCGTTTTCGCATCGGCCACGACGACCTGCTCGCGGTAGTAGGAGGCGTCGCTGCGGAAGGTGAGGCGGGCGTTGTGACGCCGCTCCAGTTCGACGAAGAGCTCTCCGTCGTGGGTGCGGAGGCGCTCCATGACGTCGGGATGGACGATCACGATGAGTTCGCGTCCGGTGTTTTCGCTCCGGCCGAGGATGGTGTTGATGCGGCGCTGCAACTCCACGCTCATGGACTCGGCGCTCTTCACCATGCCGCGTCCCTGGCAGTAGTGGCAGGGTTCGTTGACGGTGATGTTGAGGCTCTCGTGGAGGCGCTGCCGGGTCATTTCCATGAGGCCGAGCTGGGAGATCTGGAGGATCTGGGTCTTGGCCTTGTCGTTGCGGAGTCGCTCGCGCATGACTTTGTAGACCGCCATCTGGTCGCGGCGCGATTTCATGTCGATGAAGTCGATCACGATGAGACCGCCGATGTTCCGCAGCCGGACCTGTCGGGCGACTTCCTCGGCGGCCTCGATATTGGTCTGGAGGATCATCTTGTCCTGGGTCTTGGCACGGCCGGTGTTCACGTCGATGGCGATGAGGGCCTCGGTTTCGTCGATGACGAGGTAGCCGCCGTTGGGCAGCCAGACCTGGCGATAAAAGGCGTCGTCGATCTGTTTTTGAATGCCGAGCTTTTCAAAAATGGGGGTGGTCGTCTGGAAATGCTGGATGCGCTTGCGGGAGCGGCGGGAGATCACCCCGATGAGATCTTTCATGCGCTCGGCGGCGGCCGCGTCGTCGCAGAGGACTTCGTCGATCTCGTCGGTGAGGAAATCGCGCACGGTGCGCTCGATGAGGTCGGGCTCCTGAAAGACGCAGTAGGGCGCTTTCTCGGTGGCGGCTTTCTCCTCGATCTGACGCCATTCTTCGAGCAGGATGGCGAGGTCGCGGACGAAATAGCGCAGCTTTTGTCCGGCGGAGACGGTGCGGAGGATGACGCCCATTTTTTCCGGAATGGTGAGCTTTTCCCCCATGATCTTGCGGAGGCGGGCGCGTTCCTTGGGATCTTCGATCTTGCGGGAGATCCCGAGTTGGTCGTTGCGCGGCATCAGGACCATGTAGCGTCCCGGCAGGGAAATGTTGGTGGTGATGCGCGGTCCTTTCGTACCGATGGGGCCTTTGGTGACCTGCACGAGAACTTCGGAACCGACGGGGTAGAGGCCGGGGATGTCCTTGGACTGGATGCGGCCGCCCTGCGATTTTCCCTTCCCGCCACGGCCGCCTTTTCCGCCTTTGCCTCCCTTGCCGGAGGCCTCTCCGTTGGGGTTCTTGCCGCTGCGTTGGATCTCTTCCAGCGAGGCGTCAAGGGCTTCGGGAATGGCGTCCCAGAAGTGCAGGAAGGCGTTTTTCTCGAGCCCGATGTCGACGAACATCGCGTTCAGCCCGGGCTCGATATTGCGGATGATGCCCTTGAAGATGGAGCCGACGATGTTCTCGTCGTTGACCCGTTCGACGGTGTACTCCTCGAGGGAGCCGTTTTCGAGCAGGGCGACGCGGGTTTCCAGTTTTTCACAGTTGACGACGATTTTGTTGCCTTCGCCCAGTTGTTTGGAGCCGAATAGTTTACGGATTTTGTTGAACATGGTGTCTTAAATGGATGGTGGAAGGTGGAGAGCGGACGAATCGCCGCGAACGGGTGGGGGACCGGTGGAAATGGTAGAAATGGAGGGAAGGCGGGCATGGGATCAATCCTGCCGGTTTTTTTTCTTCTTGAGCCACCGGAAGGGGCGGAATTTGGGCGCGGGATTGGCGTTCAATTTACCGACGCGGCCGCGAAAGTCGCTGGATTTTTTAATCGTGGGCGGAGCGAGGTTCCCGCTGAGGGGGCGGAAGTTCCTCTCCTGGAGGGAATCGGGCACGAAAGCGGCCACGTCCACGGCGGATTCGGAGGCCGCGTCGGCCTGGGCGAAGGCATCGAGGTCGCTGCCGTCGAAGCTGACGCTCATGACCCGATCAGTGCGACCGATCGCCTCGGGGATGGAGGTGACTGTGATCTCGCGGCCCTGTCTCATCGTCGCGATGTTGTCGATGATGTTTTTGGCGATGGGGGAGGCGGCCCCGCCTCCGGAATTGCCGTTTTCGACAAAAACGCAGACAGCCATTTCGGGAGCGTCGTAGGGGGCGAAGGCGATGAACCAGGCGTTGGTGGGCTGGTTGGGATTGGCGGTCTGGGCGGTGCCGGTTTTGCCGGAGAGAACGGTGTGGGTGGAGCGGGCGCGACCGGCGGTGCCGCCCGGTTCGTTGACGACGCGCCACATGCCGCGCTTGACCGTCTCGATTTGCTCGGCGGTGATCCCTTCGCGGGTGAGGTCGTATTTCAGAACGGGGTCGTCCTTTTTCACCACTTCCCCGTCTTTCTCGGCGATCTTGTGGATGAGGCGGGGTTGGAAAACCTTGCCTCCGTTGGCCACGGTCGAGGTCACCGAGGCCATCTGCAGAGGCGAAACCTCGGTCGCTCCCTGGCCGATCGAGACGAGGGCGGTGAAGGCGTCGCTCCAGAGGAGACCCTGCATCCGGAGCCATTCCGGGTTGGGGATGTTGCCGGGGTTCTCGCCGGTGATCGCGATCCCGGTGGTGCGGCCCAGCCCGAGGAGCTTGGTCATCGTCTGGATGTTGCGTATCCCGGTATGGTTCGCGTAGCGGTAGAAAAAGCCGTTGCAGCTCACCTTTATCGCGGTGGCGAGATCGAGGGTGCCGTGCCCGGAGGACCAGCATTTCATGAATTTGTTTCCGTATTGGGCACCGCCGCCGCAGGGGAAACGGCGGTCACAGGTGTCGGAGAGGCAACCGGCCAGGGCCACCGGAATTTTCCCGGTGGAGCCGGGGGCGTAGGGGTTGATCGCCCGGCTGAACATGGGGCTGGTGGGATCTTCGGTGTAGCGCTTCCAGTCGTTGATACGCACTTCGGGGATGAAGACATTGGGGTTGAAGGAGGGGACGGAGGCGATCGCGAGGATTTCGCCGTTTCTCGGGTCCATCACCACGGCGGCACCCCGGCCCACCTTGCGGAGGCTCTCCTCGGTGATCGTCTGGATGCGGGCGTCGATGGTGAGGTAGACATCCGATCCGGGCTCGGGCTCGGTGCGGCTCACTTCGCCGACGAATTTCCCCTTCTCATCCTTCTCGATGATGAGCTTGCCGGGCTTGCCCTGGAGGTAGTGGTCCATCGTCTTCTCGACGCCCATGACCCCGTAGTCGTCCCCGACGTAGTAATTGAAATCGCGTTTCTTTTCCTCGGGGACCTGATCGATGTCGGCGAGATTGAGGTAGCCGAGGATGTGGCAGGCGAGGGAGTCGTAGAGGTAGCGGCGGCGTCCCGTCCGCGTCACGGTGACGCCGGGGATGCCCACGTTGTTCTCCGCGAAGCGGGCGAACTCCTTGAAGCTGAGATCGCGGCGATAGGTGAAGGGGACCACCCCGCGGGTCGAGCGGTAGTGGACCCGCATCGAGCTGGAGCTGTAGTCGGCGAGCAATCCGAGATCCTGCAGACCGGGGAAAACCGCCGCCTCGACCACGGCGACGATGTCGGTCTCGGTCCGGATCTCCCGCTGTCCGTGGCTGTCGAAACGCTCCCAGGTGTAGGGTTTCGGTAGCTCGGAGTGGGTTTTGAGGTAGGCGGCGACGATTTCCCGCAGGTCGAGGCGCAGTTCGTAATTCGGCGTGCTGTCGACCAGGGTGATGCCGTTGCGGTCCTTGATTTCCCCCCGGATGCCGGGGATGCGCACCGATTCGAATTTGCTGCCGGGGACGCGGGCGGCCCAATAGGAGTGATCGGTGACCTGGACCACATAGAGACGGTAGATGAGCAGGCTGAAGCCCGCCATCACCAGGACGGCCAGGAGATACAGCCGAACTCTAAAGTGTGTCACCATCGTAAGTATGTCGTCGCTTGAGACCTTCGCTGCGGATTCGATACCGCGTCCGGTCCGCGACGCGGCTCAACAGTAGCAGCAAAAAGGGGGAAACGAGAGAAGAAAACAGGGCGCTCATCAGCATTTTCGACCAGAGTTCCACGGAGATTTCGAGCCCCCCGCGCTGGAAACTGATGACGAGATACTCCAGCAGCAGACAGAGGGCGGTGCCGAGCCCGATCATGAAAACGGGCAGTTCCCACCGGCCCCGCCGGAAGAGGGGGCGCACCCCCTGGATGAGGGCGCCGGTGATCCCGAAGAGAAAAATGGTGAAGCCGAAGGGGATCTCGGACTGCATCAGCGTTCCAAAGGTGGCTTCGTCCGGGTAGATGGGGATGTGGTAACGGGCGTCCCAGAGCAGGCCGGTGAGGAGGGCGAGACCCAGCATCGCGGGGAAGGGGACCGCCACCGCCGCCGCGAAAAAGACCGCATGCACGAGCAACAGTCTCGAGCCGTAGGCCCAGTCGAACACCGGGAGGAACTCCTGGAGGACGAAAGAGAGCAAGAGCAGGCCAACGAGCAGGGCGGAGAACTTCATGGAACCGGCGGCACGGAGGCGGGAGTGAGGGGCGGGGCGGGAGCGGCGGGGGCGTCTTCGATCTCGTCGGTGGCATCGTCGTCGTCGCTTCCGTCGTCGTCGGGAGAGTCGGCCGGGAGGATGACGAAGACATCCTCGAGATCCTCGAAATTGACCAGCGGTTTCACTAGGGCTTCCGCGTCGATGGTACCGATGGAGAGGCTCACGACTTCCCCGAGAATGAGATTGGCGGGGAAAAGCTCGCCGGTGCCGGAGCTGATGACCTTCTGGCCGGGGATCGCGACGGCTTCCTTGGAAAGATAGCGGAGCTTGAGGTCGGGCAGGGTGCGGAGGGCGCCGCGCTGTCCGTTGAGGATTCCCTGCTCCTGCGAGTTCTGCAGCCGGGCGGAGACCTGACACATCTCGTCGGTCAGGAGGAGGACCACGGCGGAATCCGGTCCGATGACCTCGGAGATCTTGCCGACCAGCCCGGCCTCGTCCCCCATGGGGATGATCACGGGACTGTCCACGGTGATGCCGGCGTCACTCCCCTTGTCGATCACGAGCGTGTTGTACCAGTGGGACGGTTTGCGGCTGATGACCCGCGTCGCGACGAGGGAGAGAGGGGATTTTTCGCGGTACTGGAGCGCCCGGCGGAGTTTGTTGTTCTCGGCGAGCAGTTTTTCGAGCTGGATCACCTCCAACTGGAGGCGGTCCCGCTCCTGCTCGACGACGGTCAGTTTTTCGCGGAGCTGGGTGGGGCTGAGCGAGTCGTTGCCGAGGTTGCCGATGGCGCTGACGGTGCCGTCCAGTTCGTTCGAAGCCTTCATGAAAGGGCGCAGCACCACCATCGCGCCACTTTGGATGCGCCCCACCGTGGACGGCTCGAAGAGGGTGATCCAAATGAGGATGCCGACAAAGGTGAGGAGAAAAAAGATGTTCAGTCGACTCATGGCGAATCCGGGGAAGGCGCAAAAACGAGAGGGCTATTTCGGCAATTCAGTGACGCCCGGGCTGGGAGACTTTTTTGAGGAAATTGAGCTCGTCGAGGAGTTTCCCGGTACCCTCCGCCACCGCGCTGAGGGGATCGTCGGCGACGTGGACGGGCAGGCCGGTCTCTTCGGAGAGGAGTTCGTCGAGTCCCTTGAGGAGCGCTCCCCCGCCCGTGAGGACGATGCCGCGGTCCACCAGATCGGCGGAAAGTTCGGGCGGACACCGCTCCAGGGTCACCCGGATGGATTCCACGATGATGCGGAGCGGGTCGAGGAGGGCCTCGCGAATCTCCGTGGAGGTGATCTTGATCGTCTTGGGCAGACCGGCGATGAGGTCGCGTCCCTTCACCTCCACCGAAGTTTCCTTCTCCTGGGGATGGGCCGATCCCATGCGAATCTTGATCTCCTCGGCGGTGCGCTCGCCTATCATGAGATTGTAGGCCCGTTTCATGTGATGAATGATGGCCTCGTCGAGTTCGTCGCCGGCCACGCGGACGCTGCGGCTGTAGACGAGACCGTAGAGGGAGATGATGGCGACCTCGGTGGTCCCGCCGCCGATGTCCACGATCATGTTGGCGGCGGCCTCCTGCACCGGCAAGCCGGCCCCGATGGCCGCGGCCATGGGTTCCTCGATGAGGTGGACCTCGCGCGCCCCGGCCGCGGCGGCGGATTCGTTGACGGCCCGTTTTTCCACCTCGGTGATGCCCGAAGGCACCGCGATGACGATGCGGGGACGCAGCCAGCCGCGCCCGTTCTGGACCTTGCGGATAAAGTGCCGCAGCATCGCCTCGGTCACCTCGTAGTCCGCGATGACCCCGTCGCGGAGCGGCCGGACCGCCACGATATTGCCCGGGGTGCGTCCCAGCATGCGCTTGGCGTCGTCACCGACCGCGAGGACCAGATTGGTTCCCGCCTTCACCGCTACGACGGAAGGCTCCCTCAGCACGATGCCGTGATCCTTGACATAGATCAGGGTGTTGGCGGTGCCGAGATCGATGCCGATGTCGCTGGAGAAAGCTCCGATAAGTTTACCGATCATGTCGTCTGGAAGAGGGGAACCCGAAATGTCCCGCAGGCGGGAGGGGAAAAATCAGGCCCGCCCTGAATTGGTTTCAAAAACCGGAAATCTAACACGTCCGCTCTCCTTTGCCAAGGGAGGCCCCGTCCTTCCACCCGGAAAAAAGCGAAGGTTTGGAGGATGCGTTTCCCCCGAAAATCGGCCATAGTGGACAGGTGAGTGTCTACGATATGGAAGAGGGCATGCGCTACGTCTGCCAGCGGTGCGGGAACTGTTGCCGCTGGCCCGGCGAGGTGCCGCTCTCCGATGCCGAACTGGATCGCATCGCCGATTTTCTCGGGATGAGTCTGCATGACTTCATCGCCGAATACACCGATCTGCGCCTCAACCGTAACGGGCTGACGCTGATCGAAAAACCCAATCACGAGTGCATCTTCCTCGACGGGATCGACTGCCGCATTCAAGCGGTCAAGCCGGATCAATGCGCCGGTTTTCCCAATCAGTGGAACTTCCCCGGTTGGCGGAAAAGCTGCGAAGCGGTGCCTGTGCCCGATGACACCGTCAGCGGGGCCGGTCGCAGCAGCGGGGATCCGGTTCCCTCGCCGACGCGCCCGGGGGATTCCGCATAAAAAAGCGCGACAGTTTCCTGCCGCGCTTTTTTGGGGTAAATCTTCGGGTTTCAGTGATTCTCAGAGCGAGCCCTTGAGAGCCGACGAAGGCTTGAAGCCGACGGTCTTGGACGCTTTGATTTTGATGGTTTCTCCAGTCTTGGGGTTACGACCACTGCGGGCGGCACGCTTACGCACCTCAAACGTCCCGAAACCCAGCAACTGGACGCTGCCGTCTTTCTTGACGCCTTTGGCGATGGATTCGAGAACAGCTTTCACTGCTTCTTCGGCCGCTTTTTTGGAGGTGTCTCCGCCAAGCGATTTCTGGACTGCTTCAATAAGTTCTCCCTTGTTCATCACGAATTTGTAGTTTGAGTCAGAAGGTAAGTAAAGCCGTTTTTTGCGATCAGTTCACCGTGAAACCGCCGTAAATCAACGGATAGAGCTTCTGTTGACACCCTTATTAGCGAGAGAAATTTTGTTTGGCAAGATTAAAATTCAAGTTTTCCAGCATGTAAAACCGCTCCTGCGACCCGATTTCTCCGTCCTCCCGAATCGCTTTTTCAAAACTAACATGAATAAAAACGAAGTCTGCACCCACCTCTCCATCCTCCCTGACATTGCCGCAAGCGCCTACGTTGCGCCGGGCGCGGTGGTGCTCGGCGACGTCGTTCTCGGGGATCTCTCCAGCGTCTGGTACCAATGCGTCCTGCGGGCCGACATCCAGCGCATCACCATCGGAGAAGGGAGCAATATCCAAGATGGTTCTGTCATTCATCTCGCCAGTGATGTCGGCACGACGGTGGGGTCTTATGTCACTGTCGGACACAAGGCCCTGCTCCATGCCTGCGAGGTGGAGGACGAAGTGCTCGTCGGGATGGGAGCCATCGTGATGGACCGCGCCCGGATCGGCGCGCGCAGCATCGTAGCCGCTGGAAGCCTTGTCCCAAAAGGGATGCGGGTCCCGGAGGGATCGCTCGTGATGGGGACGCCCGGGCGCGTGGTGCGTTCGCTCTCCTACGACGAGCAGGTCGGGATCCGGCACTGGGCCGAGAAATATATCGCCGTCGCGGCGGCCCATCGTGCCTTTCACGCGGAGACCTCCGGCACGACAAATCCGCCGGAAAATCCTCCGTCCGCGGAATCGGGGACAAACCCGGACTGACTGTTTGCGAATTGGGGAAATGCTCGCCATAGTGGGGCGATTGGTGCATGATGGATAAATCGGTGGTTCAAGTCGAAGTCAAAAATGTCCTTGCGACGAGCGCGGGCTCTGCGGTGTTTCTGGGGAACGCGGAAAAAGTTTTCGTGATCTACGTCGATCACTCCGTCGGGTCGGCGATCAACATGTTCCTCCACGGCACTCCCAAGCCGCGTCCGCAGACCCACGATCTTTTTGCCGACGTCCTCACCTCGCTGGGAGCGCGGGTCGAGCGGATCGTGATCAATGATTTTACAGACACGGTTTTTTTCGCTCGGCTCATTATTGTGGCCGAAAATGAGCTCCACGAGCGTAAAATCATCGAGATCGACGCCCGCCCCAGCGACAGCATCGCCCTCGCGGTGCAGGCCGCCGCGCCCGTGTATGTCGCGTCCCACGTGTGGGAAGCCGTCGAGGACATGTCCATCGTCCTGAAAAAAATGCAGGACGCCAGCGGCGAGAAAGACGAAGGGTACCCTGAATTCTGATCGTTTCAGAAGATCGCTTCGTCTGTCCGCGCTACGGACAATGAGCGGAACATCCTGCGTCCGGGGACCTCTCAGCCTGCCAGGGCTCGAGGCTTTCGCGCCGCGGGGAGATGCTTGAGCGCTTTGGCGACGGCGTCCTCCACGGTGAGTCCGTGTTTTTTTCGGAGAATGTCAGGGCGGCCGTGTTCGATGAACTGATCGGGCCAGCCGATGCGTTCGACGGGGGTTTTGAGACCGGCGTCGTTGAGGTGTTCGATCACCGCACTGCCGAACCCGTTGTAGAGGGTGTGGTCTTCGAAAGTCATCACGAGGGGACATCGCGCCGCGTATTTTTCGAGGCAGGCCGTGTCGAGCGGTTTGATCCAGCGCGGGTTGACGAGGGCGACGGAGTAGCCCATTTCTTCCAGCCGGTCGCGGGTCTCGGCCGCCATCTCGAACATGTTGCCCAGTCCGATGAGGGCGATGTCGGTGCCGTCGGCGACGACTTCGGCCCGGCCGATTTCGAGGAGCTGCGGCTCGGCTTTGGGCGCGGCTCCGGTGCCGGCGCCGCGGGGGTAACGAATCGCGGTGGGGCCGTCTTCGTGGTGGGCCATGGTCCAGAGCATGTCGACGAATTCGTCTTCGTCCTTGGACTGCATGAGAACCCAGTTGGGAATGTGGCGCATGTAGCCGATGTCGAAAAGACCGTGGTGGGTGGGACCGTCGTCGCCGCTGAGACCGGCGCGGTCCATGCAGAGGCGGACCGGCAGATTCTGGATCCCGATGTCGTGAACGGCCATGTCGTAGGCGCGCTGGAAGAAGGTCGAGTAGATCGTGAGGAAGGGCTTGAGTCCCTGGACCGCCTGACCGCAGGCGAAAAGGGCGGCGTGTTCTTCGGCGATGCCGACGTCGTAGTAGCGGTCGGGCACCACTTTTTGGAATTCGACGAGGCCGGTTCCGTTGGGCATCGCGGCGGTCACGGCGACGATCTTGTCATCGTTGAGGGCGAATTTGCCGAGGTGGGTTCCGTAGATCTGGGAGTAGGTGGTGTCTCCGCCGGGAGGGGTTTCCCCGGTCTCGGTCTTGTAGGGGCCGAGTCCGTGGAATTTCATCGGGTTGGCCTTGGCCGGCTCGTAGCCGCGGCCTTTTTCGGTGATGACGTGGAGGATGACGGGCTCGTCCTGATCCTTGAGAAACTCGAAGGTCTTGATGAGGAGGTCGATGTCGTGGCCGTCGATGGGTCCGTAGTAGTGGATTCCGAACTTTTCGAAAAGAACGTTGGGGAAAAGCAGGTTCTTGGCACCGCTCTCGACTTTCTGGGCGATGCTGCGGATGGATTTCCCGGCGATGCGCTCGACGAATTCGGCGGCCTTCTCGTGGATGTGCGAGTAGGTCGAGCTGGTCTGGAGGGCGTGGAAATATTTCGCGATCGCTCCGACGTTGCGGTCGATGGACCATTCGTTGTCATTGAGGACGACGAGGAAGCGATCGGTCGTGGTGGCGATGTTGTTGAGGGCCTCGAAGGTGGAACCACAGGTGAAGGCGGCGTCCCCTGCCACGGCGACGACGTGGTCGTTTTTTCCGAGAAGATCGCGTGCGGCGGCCATGCCGAGGGCGGCCGAGACCGCCGTGCCGGCGTGACCGGCACCGTAGCAGTCGTGCCCGCTCTCGGTGCGGAGGAGGAAGCCGTTGAGTCCCTCGTACTGGCGTATCGTGTGGATCTCGTCCCAGCGGCCCGTGAGCATTTTGTGGACGTATCCCTGATGGCTCACATCAAAAACAAATTTGTCCTCCGGCGTGTTGAAGACGCGGTGCAGGGCGATGGTGAGTTCCACGACACCGAGATTCGGCCCGAGGTGACCGCCGGTTTTGGCGAGGGAATGGATCAGGGTGCGCCGGATGTTCTCGGCCAGCTTGGGGAGATCCTCCAGAGGGAGTTGCTTCAGCGCGGCGCTGTTGTCGACCTTGGGCAGATCTTCCGTGGGGATGTCGGGAAAGTCAGAATAGTTCTCCATTTTTCTGGGTGTCGCCGGATTCCGGGGTGTCGTCGGCCGTGGCCTCGGTCGCCGCCTCCCCGAAGGATTCCAATACGGTTTCGCCGTCGCGGTTTTTTCGGATAATTTCGATGCGTCCCTGTGCCTCGTCGAGTCGCTTTTCACAAATATGGTAGAGCCGGGTGCCTTCTTCGTATTTCCGGATGAGTTCTTCCAAGGGGATTTGGTCGGATTCCATGTCCTCGACCATTTCCTCCAACCGGGCGAGGGCTTCTTCAAAAGCGGGAGGCGACGCGGCGGCGGCGGGTTTTTTTTCGTTTTTGGGGGCTCTGGGCATGGGGAAGGAACGCGG
>JAAYAT010000066.1 GCA_012719225.1 Verrucomicrobiaceae bacterium | reverse complement strand
CCGAGGGCTTTCTCCTTGACCCGGGCGATGAAGTCCTTGGCGACGGACAATTCGACGTCGGCTTCGAGGAGGGCGAGACGGACTTCCCGGAGGGAGTCGGAGATGTTCTTCTCGGTGAGCTTGCCGTGGCCACGGAGTTTTTTGAAGGTTTCCTGAAGATTGTCGGAGAGGGTGGAGAACATGGGGGAGGAAGTAGGAGTCAGGAGCTAGGAGCTAGGAGCTGGGAGCTGGGAGCTGGGAGCTGGGAGCTGGGAGCTGGGAGCTGGGAGCTGGGAGTCAAGAGTCTTGGGCGGTGGAGGGAAGGGGGTCGTTTTTGCCGGGAGCGGTGACGTCGGAGGAGAGATACTCGGCGGCCGGATCGATCTCGAAGCTCCAGCCGATCACTTCGTTGTCGGAGGAGCCGGCGTGGCGGAAGCTGAGTTGGACGCCGCAGGTGCCAATGCGGATCCGTTGGGGGATCTGATAGGTGACGAGGCCGGTGGCGGGATCGAAGCGATGGGGGACGAGGCCGAAACCGGTGACGCGCAGGGTCAGGCTCGCGGGATCGACGCCGTCGAGCCGGGAGAGATCGATCTCGATGAGGGGGAGACGGTTGCCGAGGACGCTGCTGGCGGAGGGTTGCACGGTGACGAGGGGGGGCTGTTCTTCGCCCGTTTCGCTGGTGGATTCGGTGAGGAGTTTGCGTCCGGCCGAAGTGACGCTGCCTCCGCCGAAGTTGAGGGCGGGTTCGAAGTTCGCGAGGGTCGTGCCATGGATGACGTATCGGCCGACCTGCATGTTGTCGGTGTCCCAACCGGTCTTTTGTCCGTTGACCGTGAAGCAGGCTTCGTAGCCGAAATTTTCGGCGAGTTCGAGGGCGCGGTCGCTGTAGATGCCGTAGGGAAACGCAAAGGTTTTGATGACCGCGCCGGTGTCGCCGAAGTGCTCTTCAAGGAAGCGGTAGGAGTCTTCGAGCTCCGCCCGCAGCCAGGCATCGTAGGCGGCCTCGGAGCGGCCGTCGCGGCGCGCCATGTTCTGGTGGCTGAGGGAGTGGCTGGAAAGGGTGGCGCCGTTGGCGGCGAGTTCGCGGATCTCCTCGTAGGTGAGGGAGCGTCCCCCGATGTCGACGTAGTCTTTGTAGAGGAAAACGGTGTAGGGATACTCGAACTCCTTGAGCACGCCCATGGCGAGGGTGTGGGTCGCCTTCCAGCCGTCGTCGATGGTGATGAGGATGGATTCGGCGGGGATGTCGGCCTTGGCCTGCTTCCAGTCGAGAAACTGCCGCATGCTGATCACGGGAAGCCCGGCGTCCCGGATCGCCTGCATCTGACGGCGGAAATCCTCGATGTTGAGGATCATGTCGTTGGTGGAGGAGCCGTCGGTGAAGTCGTGGTAGCCGAGCACGGAGACGCGGGCCTCTTTGTTGATGACGGGCTCCATTTTCACCGGCGCGGGCGGCGGCGGGATGTCGGCCTCGTTGATCGGTTGGCGGGCGGCGGCTTCTGCGGCGGTTTCGCGGTCGAGGGCGTTTTTGACCGTCTCGAGGTAGGGCTTCACTTTTTCGCAGCCACTCAGGAGAAGTCCGGCGCTGCAGGCGACGGCGAGGGAGGGCAGCAAAAAGGGCGGAAGCTTCATGGACGGAATGCGGGGCATCGCGGGGCAGAGGCGGAGCCTCATTTCCCGGAAGTCCTGAATATAGGCGCACCCGACGCTTTTTTAAAGGGACATTCAGCCCTCGCGTTTTGGCAGGGTCGCGAGGTATTTCGCCCGCAGCTCTTCAATGTGCTTCTTCTGGTCGGCAAGGGCCTGCTCCTGACGTTTGCGTTCGGCCTCGGCTTCGGCGAGTTCGCGGGCGGCAGCCTCTTCGATCTTGGTTCGCTCGGCGATGACCTGCGGCGTTTCGCGGGCGACCTGATCGGCGGCGAGGACGGTCGATTTGGTTTTGGTGGCCTCCACGTAGGTGTTGGCGAGGAATTGTTCGAGTTCATCCAGACGCGATTTCAAGCTGCTGACCTCGGCGTTGATTTCCTCGGGGGTCTTGTAGGAGAGAGTCTCGGCGGCGACGACCCCGATCTCGGCCTTGCGTTCGGACGTCGCCTGGGCGGCTGCGTTGGTGGCGGCCGCGGGGGGCGTTTCGGAAACGGCGGCGATCTCGGGAGAAGCCTGGCCCAGGATCGCTTCCTCGCGCAGTTCGGCGACGGCGCGGCTGGCGACGAGTTTCAGGGCGCGCTCGAGGACGGAGGCGGATTTTTCCTGCAATGCGAGGGTGCCGGTTTCGACCGCCTTCTTGGCCGTGGCGAGGGTGGACTGGGCTTCGGTGCGAGCGAGGGTCGCCTCTTCGACTTCTTTTTTGGCCTCGGTCTCCTCGGCCATCATGTCATCGAGTTTCCCGGTCATGTCGTTGAGGTTCTCCGTTTCGCGCACCGCGGTGAGGTTGATCGCGGCGGCCTGCCATTTTTTCTGCAGAAAGCGGCTGTTCTCGAGTTCGGCCTTGGTTGCGGCGATGGACTGTTTTGTCTCGGCTTCCTTGGCCACGACGGCGGCGACCTTGGCGGCGGCGGCCTCTTTTTTCTTGGTGGTGGCGGCGAGAAGGTCGTCGGCTTTTTTCAGCTCGGCGCGGGCGGCGGTGAGGGCGCTGTTGGCGGCGGCGAGTTCTTTCTGTTTATCCGCCAGAGCGGTGGCGGCGGCGCTCGCCTCGGTCTGGGCCGGAGTGAGCTTGCCCTTGTGTTCGGCGAGCTTCGTGTTGGAAGCGGCGAGGGCAGCGGCGGTCGCAGCGACGGCGGCTTTGGCGTTGTCGCGGGCCTTCCCGGCTTGCTGCGAGGCGGTCGTCTTGGCGGCGAGGTCGGCTTGGGCCTTCTTCACCGTCTCGGCCCCGGCGGCGGCGGCCTGGCGGAGTGGGGCGAAAGCGGCCTCGGCCTTGCTCAGGGCGGTCCCTTTGGTCTTTAGATCGGATGTCGCAGCGGCGAGAGCGGCGACGACGGCCTTTGCCTTTGCTTCGATCTGGCTCACCTCGGCGGCGGCTTTGTCGCGGTTGGCCTCCGCGGTGGCGTCCCCAGCGGCGGCGGCGAGGCGTTTCTTCGCCTCTTCGAGTTGTCCCGCGAGGGTGGTCTGCTCTTTTGTCTTCGCGAGGACCACTGCATCGGCGGCTTCGCGGGCCTTGGTCGCGGCATTCCGCGCGGCGGCGAGGGCGTCGTGTTGTTTTTGCTGCTCGGGGGGCAGGGCCGGTTTGGCGGCCGCTGTCTTGGCTGCGGCGATGGCGGCGGAGGCGGCTTTGAGAGCGGTTTCCCGGGCGGCGAGTTCAGCGGTGGCGGCGGAGGCGGCCGCCTGCTTGGATTTCTGATCGGTCGTGGCCGCTGCGAGGGCGTCCTGAATCGCTTTCAGGGCCGCGCTTTTCGCGGTGGAGGCTTCCTTCCGTTTGGCCACGTCGGCGGTGAGGGCCTTGACCGCGGCGTCGGATTTTGCCACGGCGGCATTCGCGGTTTTTTGGGACGCGGTGGCGGCGGCGAGGGTTTTGTCCGCCTCGGCGAGTTGGGCGCGGGCGGCGGTCAGTTCCGCCGAGACGGCTTTGATGCCCTCTTCCAGCTTGGGAAGTTGTCCGGTGAGTTCGCCGATGCGTTTTTCGGAGTAGGCGAGCTGCTGTTCGATCGGAGGGGGGTTGGCGTCGATGAGGGCGAGTTCGGTTCCCTTGGTAACGTCCCAGGCTTTGATGTTCCCGAGGAGGTCACCGGTGAAGGCGCGCTTGCTGTCCTCGCTCATGGCGACGCTGAGAACGATGTCGTTGGAGGCGGCGATGGTGCGGATGGCGCTCCCGTCGCCTTTCCAGATTTTCAGGTTTTTGTCGCGTCCGACGGTGGCGATGGTGCCGTCGGGGGCGAAATCCACTCCCAGCACGCCGCCCCGGTGCGCGTCGAATTTCTTGATTTGGGTGCCGCCGCGCATTTCCCAAAGCATCACGGATCCGTCTTCGCTGGCCGAGGCGAGAACATTGCCATCGGCGCGCCAGTCGAGGTCGGTCACGGCGAGGGTGTGGCCCTTAAGGGTGTAAAATTCATAGCCGGTGGCGGCTTCCCAGACATAGAGCCCGCCGTTGCGGTCTCCCGTGGCGTAGATGACGCCGTCGGGACTGTAGGCGGCGGAAAGGACCCAGTCGGTGTGTTTCTTGGTGCTGCTGATCTGCTCGCCGGCGACGGTGTCCCAGAGTTTGATGAGACGGCCGGGACCGCCCATGATGGCGTTTTTCAGGTCCGGGGAAATATCGCCGCCGAGAACGATGTCGTATTCCTTGCCCGCTTCGATGATGCGCTCGCCGGTCTTGATGTCCCAGGCGACGACGTTGCCGGATTTCCCGGCGCGCCCACCGCCGCAGAAGAGATAGGCGCCGTTCGGGCTGAAGGAGAGGGTTTGGGGAAATCCCTCGGGGTAGGGGAGGACGCCGAGGAGGTCGTAGTCGGACGAGTGATAGAGGAGGATCTGCTTTTGCCCGGCGACCGCGAGGATGGGAGCCCAGGGACTGTGGGCGAGGGCGGGGATGGAATTGGGGCGTTCGGTCACGACGGCGGGTTCGAGGAGGAGGTGCTCGGGCATGGCCGGGGGACCCTCGGGTTTCCCGGTGGCGGTGATGGAGTCGAAGTCGACCTTCGGCTTGTCCGATTTCTTCGCCTTGGAGTTTTTGGTCTCCAGCAATCCCCCGGCGATCCAGGCGGCGATGACTTTCAATTCGTCTTCGGTCGCCTTGGTGCCCTTGGGCGGCATGATGGGTTCCTCGCTGTGGGAGGCGAGGGTGTAGAGGCGGGAGGATTTGGGATCCTCCGAGATGACCACGGCCCCGCCGGAACCACCCGCCAAGGTCGTGCCGAAGCTGGCGAGATCGAGGCCGCCCTTGGCTTCGTCAGTGTTGTGGCAACTGAGGCACTTGCTGTCGAGAATGGGGAAGACGTCGTCCTCGTAGGTGACTTTGGCGGCGGCTTTGTCAGCGGCGGAGAGGGTTTGAAAGCCCAGCAAGACCACGGAGAGCGCTGTGAGGAGGAGAGAAGTGGATTTCAATTTCATGAACTAGGGGAGAACATTGCACTGAACGAGTCCCCGGAGGCGGGTGCCGATCTTTATTTTCCGCATTTCCGCACCGGTTGGCTCTGATTTTAGTCGAAATTCGAGAAAACCATACGATATTTTACCGGATTCGTCGCCCGGAATCACATGGCGATAATGCGGATTCGCGATGGCTCAAATTGGCCCCCACCCGTATCCGTAGACACGCTCTACGTAAAGACGCCTCTTGAGTGTAGAATGATTCCAGACTTTGTTCGATCAACAACCCATCCCTATCTTCTATTATGAAAGGCTGCTCAGGATTCCACAACTCAGGCATGGCAACTCGCCGTAGTTTTATGCAGGTCGGTTTCGCCGGAGGGCTGGGGCTGGCGTTGCCCGAGCTGCTCAAGGTCGAGGCGCGGGCCCAGGCCAAATTCTACGAGTCGAAGGAAGGGGTCGCCAAGTCCCTCATCCACATTTTCCTTCCCGGCGGCTCCGCCCACCAGGAAACCTGGGATCCCAAGCCCTACGCGCCGGTCGAGTATCGCGGTCCCTACGGGGCGATCAATACCAATGTGGACGGACTCCAGTTCAGCGAAAATTTGAAGCATCTCGCCAAGGTCGCCGACAAGATGACGGTGATCCGCTCGATGACCCACGGGGAAGCGGCGCACGAGCGCGGCGTCCACAACATGTTCACCGGCTATCGTCCCAGCCCGGCGATTTCGTTTCCCAGCTTCGGTTCGGTGATCTCCCACGAGTTTGGTTCCCGCAAGAATCTCCCGCCCTACGTCTGCGTGCCCAACATGCCGAACGAATTCGCCGGCACCGGCTACCTCAGTTCCATGTATGGCCCGTTCTCCGTCGGGAGCGACCCGGCTTCGGGCAAGGGCTTCGAGGTGCGTGACCTCACGCTCCCCGGCGGGGTGGACAACGCCCGTTTCGAGCGCCGCCGCACCATGTTGGAGGCGGTCGACAGCCATTTCCGAAACATGGAGCAAGCCGACGCGATTGATGCGATGGACAGCTTTTACCAAAAGGCCTACAGCCTGATCGGTTCCGCGGAAGCCCGCGATGCCTTCGATCTCGCCAAGGAAGACGAGAAGACCAAGGAGCGCTACGGCAAGAACACCGCCGGGATGCGCATGCTCTTGGGGCGTCGCCTCGTCGAGGCAGGGGTTCGTCTGGTCACCATGACCTACGGATCCTGGGACCACCACGACCGCATCCAGTCCGGCATTTCGCGATTGGTTCCCGACTTTGACAAGGCGCTGGCCGCCCTGCTCACCGATCTCGATGAGCGCGGACTCCTCGATTCCACCCTCGTGATGGTCTCGTCGGAGTTCGGGCGCACGCCCAAGATCAACAAGACCGATGGCCGTGACCACTGGCCCAAGGTGTTCTCCACGATGCTCGCCGGCGGCGGGATCAAGCGCGGGTATGTCTACGGCAGTTCCGATTCCCTCGCGGCCGAGCCCGACGAAAATCCGGTGGATGTGCAGTCCTTCGCCAAGACGGTTTACTCCCAGATGGGGATCAACGCCGACAAGGAGCTCATCGCCCCCGGACCTCGCCCCATCGAGATCGTCGACGGCGGCAGCGTGATTGATGACATCGTCGCCAAAGCCTCGGCCTAATTCCGATTTTCCCCATTCCCACAGCATGAAACGTATTCTGTCCCCCCGGAGTGCGGTTTCCAAGATTCCCTTCGTGCAGGTGCTGGCAGCTTTCGGGCTGGCGGCATTTGTCCTGTCCGGGGCTTTTGTTGAGGCCGCTTCGCCCGATCTCGTCACCTCCGTCCCCCGGGGCGGTCAGGTCGGTTCGGAGGTGAAGGTCACGCTGATGGGCAGCCGCTTGGAGGATGCCGAGGAAGTGATTTTTCACTACCCCGGGATCACCGCGAAGGAGCTCAAGGTGATTGATTCCAAAAAGGTGGAAGTCACCCTGGCGATCGCGCCCGATTGTCGTCTCGGGGAGCATCATCTGCGGGTTCGCTGCCGCAGCGGGATGAGTTACGCGCGGACCTTCTGGGTGTCGCAGTTCCCCAACCACGCCGAGGTCGAGCCCAACGACGATATCGCCAATCCGCAGAAGATTCCGATGAACGTCACGATCGAGGCGGAAGCCAAGACCGAGGAGACGGACTTTTACGAGGTCACCGCGAAGAAAGGGGAGCGTATCTCCGTGGAAATCGAGGGGATGCGGATCAACTACATCCGGCAGCAGATCGCGGTGGATCCCTACGTCGCGATCTACGACAAAAACGGTGTGCAACTCGCCGCCGCGGACGGTTCCGCCCTCCTCAAGCAGGAGTCGGTCCTGTCCATCAAGGCTCCCGAAGACGGTGCCTACATCGTCGAAGTGCGCGACGCCTCCTACAAGGGACGCGGTCGCTATCGCGCCCATATCGGCAATTTCCCACGCCCCACCGCGATTTATCCGGCCGGGGGCAAGGCGGGCACCGAGATGGAGTTCACCATGCTCGGCGATGTCAACGGTCCCTACCAGTGGAAGACGAAACTCCCGCTCGAAGCGCTCAATGACACGGCGGGGATTTTCGCGCTGAAGGACGGGATGAGTCCTCCTTCGCCGAACGAGGTCCGTATCAGCCCCTTCGACAACGTTCTCGAAAAGGAGCCCAACAACAAGCACACCGAGGCGACTCCGGGCGGTGCCCTCCCGCTGGCCTTCAACGGTATCCTGGCGGCCGAGGGGGACGAGGACTATTTCCAGTTCACCGCGAAGAAAAACCAGTCGTTCGAGTTCCGCGTGTTCGCCGACTCGATCGGCACCCCGGTGGATCCCGTGCTTTCGATCTACGATGAAAAAATGAAGAGCCTGGGTTCCAGCGATGACGCCGATGGAACCAAGGACGGCAAGCTGGCGTTCAAGGCCCCCGCCGACGGGACCTATTACGTGCGGATCAAGGACATGCTCCTGCGCGGCGGCGAGGATTTCGTCTATCGGATCGAGTCCATCGTCCCGACCCCGAGGATAGACGTCACGATGGGGGAAATGCTGCGGCGCGAGCTCCAGTATCTCAAGCAGTTCGACGTGCCCCAGGGTGGCTACTACGCCATGGTGGTGACGACGACCCGCCGCGGGGTGTCCGGCGACCTCAAGCTGGACATGCCGAAGCTGCCTGTCGGCGTGACCTACGAGGCGGGTGTCATTCCCAAGTCCGCGAGCCAGTTTCCCATCCTTCTCAAGGCCGCACCCGACGCTCCCATCGCCGGGGCGATGTATGATCTGCTGGCGAAGACGGTGGACGCCGACAAGCCGGTGACCGGGAAATTCGTACAAACCCTCGACTTCGTGCGGGGACCGCAGAACGGGGTCGAATACTACAGCCGCTACCATCCCGAGCTACCCGTTTCCGTGGTAGAACCTCTCCCCTTTTCCATCACCGTGGATCAGCCCAAGGTTCCCATCGTGCGCAACGGAACCCTGCGGCTCAAGGTCCACGCACATCGCAAGGACGGATACGACAAGAAAATCACGATCCGTTTTCCCTGGCTTCCGCCCGGGGTCACCGCGCCCGCGACGATGACGTTCAGCGAGAAACAAACCGAGTTGGAATATGAACTCAACGCCAAGGCCAACGCCGAGATCAACACGTGGAATCTCACCCTCCTGGCGGAGTCCGACGGCGGCAAGGGCAAGGCCTTCTGCGCCTCCCCCTTCGTCAAGGTCTCGGTGGAAGAGCCCTTCGTGCAGATGAAAATCAGCATGGCCACTGCGAAACAGGGAGAGACGGTCAACATGATCGCGGAAGTCGAACAGCTCCGCGAGTTCAGCGGACAGGCCGACGTGCAGCTTTTCGGTCTCCCGGCACACTCCACCGCTGCGGTGCAAAAATTGAAGTCCGATCTTGAGACGCTCAGTTTCCCCGTGGTGACGACCGAGAAGACCCCGGTGGGTCAGCACAAGGGAGTGTTTTGCACCGTTACCCTCGTAAAAGACGGGGAACCCATCGTCCATCGTCTCGCGATGGGATCGGTCCTCCGAGTCGACCCCAAACCCAAGGAAGTGGCGAAGGAAAAAGCCAAACCGGCAGCGGTCGCGAGCGCGGAGAAAAAGGAGAAACCGCTCTCCCGTCTCGAACAGCTCCGCCTCGAAGCGCAGAAGGAGGGCGCGAACAAGTAAGCGGGTGAAATCAAACGCCCACCGTCATTTCAGGTCCAACCCAACATCATGCCCATGAAAAATCGTCTGTTTCCCTTTGCCGCCGCCACCCTTCTGGTCGGTGCGTCGGCCCATGCGAACGAGTCCAAAATCGACTTCGCCCGCGACATTCAGCCGATTTTGGAATTCAACTGCGTCAGTTGCCACAATGTCAACGAGGCCAAGGGTGATCTGCGTCTCGACGAAGCGGCGGCCTTCCTCCAGGGAGGGGACGGTGGACATTCCTTCGTCAAGGGGAAACCCGATGAGTCGCTTCTGATCGAACTGGTCTCGCTGCCCGAGGACGATTCCGATGTGATGCCGCCGAAGGGGCGCATCCTCACCAAGGAGGAGATCGCGAAATTGCGCCAGTGGATCACGGACGGAGCGGTCTGGCCGAAGGAAGCCATCCTCGTGGCGAAG
This sequence comes from Verrucomicrobiaceae bacterium, assembly GCA_012719225.1. Taxonomy (GTDB): domain Bacteria; phylum Verrucomicrobiota; class Verrucomicrobiia; order Verrucomicrobiales; family DEV007; genus Arctic95D-9. The sequence continues at coordinate 7,178 of JAAYAT010000066.1, read as the reverse complement.
AACGAAGAGGACTTCAAGGACGCCGTGCCTCTCGAGGACGCGGGCAAGAAAATCGTCAAGGTCGAGGTTTTCCCGCCCGACATCATTCTCGAAAAGAGTCGCGACGCCCAATCGGTCGTGGTCATGGCCACCTATGAGGACGACACCACCCGGGACGTCACTCCCAACGCCACCTTCACGCCGAAGGACGCCAGTCTCCTCGACCTGAAAAAGCGCAATATTTTCACCCCCCTCAAGGATGGGAAGACAAACATGGAGGTCACGGTGGCGGAGCATGTCGTCAACGTTCCCGTGACTGTCAAGGAAGCGGAAGTGGATCGTCCGGTCGATTACCACCTCGATGTCGCTCCGGTGTTCATGAGCGAAGGCTGCAACACCGGTGCTTGTCATGGATCGGCCCGCGGGCAGGACGGCTTCATGCTCTCCATCTTCGGCTACGATCCCGACGGCGACCACTACCGTCTCACTCGTGAGATGGCCGGACACCGCATCAACCTCGCCATTCCCGAGGAATCCCTCCTCGTCGAGAAATCGATCGAGGCGGTCCCCCACACCGGTGGCAAGCTCTTCGAAAAACACAGCCCGGCCTACAACACTTTCGTGGAGTGGATCGCCAACGGGGCGACCAAACGTCCTCTCGAAGAAGTGCCGACGGTGGTTGAGCTGCAGCTCTATCCGACAAAGCTCGTCCTCGAAGGGGCCGGGGCGACCCAGCAGCTCACGGTGCGGGCCAAATACTCGGATGGACACGACCGCGACGTCACCGACCTCGCCGTGTTCAATACCAACAACGAGCCCACCGCCGCAGTGACCCCCGAGGGTCTCGTCACCGCCGGGAAACGGGGCGAAGCCTTCGTCATGGTGCGCTACGACGTCCATACGGTGGGGACGCAGACCATCGTCATCCCCGAGGACCTCGAATACACCCGCCCGACGCCGCAGGAAAACAACTACATCGACGGACTCGTTCACGACAAGCTGCACAAGCTCCGCATCCTCCCGTCCGGTCTCTGCACCGATGAGGAGTTCCTCCGCCGGGTCCACATCGACATCGTGGGACAATTGCCCAGCAGCGAGGAATACGCGGCCTTCATGGCGGACAAGGATCCGAAGAAGAGATCCAAGGTGATCGACACGCTTCTCGAACGCAAGGAGTTCACCGAACTCTGGGTGATGAAATGGTCGGAACTGCTCCAGATCCGCTCCAACCAGAATCTGGGCCAGGGCATTTCCTACAAGGCGGCCCTGCTCTACAACTCCTGGCTGCGCGAACAGATTTCGGCGAACCGTCCTCTCGACGAGATCGTGATCGACATGGTCTCTTCGGAGGGAGGCAGCTTCGCGAACCCCGCGACGAACTTCTATCAGGTGGAGCGCAACACGCTCAAGCTCGCCGAAAACGTGGCCCAGGTCTTCATGGGAATGCGACTGCAGTGCGCCCAGTGCCACGACCACCCCTTCGACCGCTGGACCATGGACGACTACTACAGTTGGGCGGCCTTCTTCGCCCAGGTGGGACGCAAACAAGGGGTCGACCCGCGCGAACAGATTGTCTACAACCGGGGCAGCGGCGAGGTGAAGCACTTCGTGGGCGGAGCCAACATGGCGCCGAAGTTCCTCGGTGGGGAAACTCCCGATGTGAAAGGCAAGGACAGGCGCAAGGTGCTGGCCAACTGGATGGCCTCGCCCGAGAACGAATTTTTCTCCCGCAACATCGCCAACATGGTCTGGGCGCACTTCTTCGGCGTCGGGATCATCGACCCGGTCGACGACGTGCGGATCAGCAACCCGGCTTCCAACCCGGAGTTGCTCGCCGAACTGGCCGGACGCTTCCAGGGCGAGTACGAGTATGACTTCCGTCAGCTCGTGCGCGACATCTGCAACTCCGCCACCTACCAGCGGACCACCAAGGCGAATCCCTCCAACAAGGACGACCTCAACAACTTCGCCAAGGCCCGCATCCGTCGCCAACGCGCCGAAGTCATGCTCGACACGATCACCCAGGTGACCGAGACGCAAAACAAATTCCAGGGCTTGCCGCTCGGTGCCCGCGCCGTGCAGATCGCCGACGGGCAAACGACTGACTATTTCCTGACCACCTTCGGACGGGCGACCCGCGAGACGGTTTGCTCCTGCGAAGTGAAGATGGACCCGAGTCTCTCCCAGGCACTGCACCTCCTCAACGGTCCCACCGTGACCGACAAGGTCGAAAAAGGTGGTCTCGTCAAGCGGCTTCTCGCGGAGAAAAAGACTCCCGAGCAGATCATCGAGGAGATCTACATCCGCAGCTTCACCCGCAAGCCCACCCCCGAGGAGACCAAGCAGCTCATGGCCCAGGTCAAGGCGGTGGGAGACGACGCAGCGCAGCGCGAGCTCGTCCTCAACGACGTCTTCTGGGCGGTGTTGAACTCGAAGGAATTCATGTTCAACCACTGATCGGGACGGTCCTTTCGGAATAGGATCCCCCCCTCATGTAGAACGGGTCTCCCGGCCCGTTCCCTCCCGTCTCCTCACCCGGCCCGGAGGAATCGAACCAACATCTCCGTCAGGGTCTCTATCCCCCAGTGGAATCCCTCGATCGGGATGCGTTCGTCGTCGCCGTGGAAGAGCGCCGCGAAATCGAGGTCGGGCGGGAGTTGCAGGGGATAAAAGCCGTAGCAGCACGCCCCCAGCTTGGCGTAGTTGTGGCTGTCGGTGAAGCCCGGAATGAGGGAGGGCACGACGTGACCTTCCGGATCGACGCTCTTCATGGTGCGCTCGATCTCGCGGTAGAGGGGGGTGTCAGTGGAAAAAGAAACCGCCTCCGACTCCTGCAGGACGGTGAGTTCCCCGACATTCCCGAGCACCGGGCGGAGCACCGCATGGAGCTCCTCGATGAGATCTGCGGCGCTCTGCCCCGGAGCGAGGCGCCCGTCGATGTCGACCGAGACCGAGCCGGGCAGCATGTTGATCGAATTCCCCCCGCGGAGACAGGTCGGAGTGGCGGTGTTCCGCAGGATCGCCTCGATCGGATTGCGCCGCGCCGGATCGCGAATCGCGAGCGGGAGGAGACGGGGCCCGAGGAAGGGATGGGCGAGCAGCGGCACGATTTTCTCGGCGAGGCGTCCCTGGGGCCTGGCGAATCCCAGGAGAAAATCCATCGCCTCCTTTCCCGGATGCCAGGGCAGCTTCGCGGCGGAGATCGCGTCGATGGCGCGGGCCAGTCGGGTCACCGCGCTGTCGCTCGAGGGCAGGGAGCTGTGTCCCGGCGTGCCCGGGAGGGTCAGCCGGAGCCAGGCCACCCCCTTCTCGGCGACCTGCACCGGATAAAAGCGATGTCCCCCCTGATGCACGGTGAATCCGCCCACTTCGTTGAGGACATACTCCGGGTCGCTCCCCAGCAGATCGGGGCGCTCCTCGACGAGCCATTTCGAGCCGAGCCGGGTGCCCGCTTCCTCGTCCGACACCGCGACAAAAATCACGTCGCGGGTGATCGGCAGTTTTTCCGCGACGAGTTTTCCCAGTGCGGTGAGGGCCATCACCGCGAAGCCCTTCATGTCGATGGTCCCGCGCCCCCAGAGATACGTGCCGTCGTTGTGTCCCGAAAAGGGCGGGTGGGTCCAGCGCGCCGGATCCGCCGGGACGACATCGACGTGGCAGCTCAGCAGGAGCGGACGCCCGCTGCGGCGGGCGGGGTCGGCGGAGAATTTCGCGACGAGATTGGGACGCTCCCGACAGGCCCCGACGATCTCCGTCTCCAGCCCGATGCCGCGGCAGGCGGCGGCGAGGCGGGCGATGGCGGCGGCTTCGTCACCGGGTGGATTGCTCGTGTCACAGCGGATCAGATCCTGCAGGAGGGCGGTCGCCCCCTCCCGTTCGGCCACGGTGAAACGGCGCGGAGAGTTCACCTGCCCGGTCCGGTTGATTTGGGGCCTCCGAGGTTGTCACGGGTGAAAAGGCGCGCGGGGAACGACCCAATCCGCACCTCGCCGAAGGTCAGTGTGATCGTGTCGCCGCCGTCCACGATGTCCATCCGTGAGAGAAAAGGACGTCCCTGGACGGTGTTTTGGTAGGTCATCGTCGAACTGCGGAGCAGGGTGCCGGATTTCGAGTAGAACTCGGCTTTTTTCCCGAGATGTTCCTTCGTTGTGACCCAGTATTTGATCCGCGCGTAGGTGTCGCCGGGCGAGTTCGCCTTCATCGTGTAGACCGTCGCCGCTTCGCCGTTGACCTCGCCGGGTTCCCCGCCGAGGACCTTGTACCCGTCCACAAAACTGGTCGAGGCGATGTCCCCGATGGCCGCGTCACCGGAGAGGCGCTGGCGTTTCGAGACCGAGACGGGGCGACTCAGGCCGGGTTTCCAGAACCACATCTGTCCCCCCGATTCCGCGAGATAGCGGCGTCCCGTCGCGTCCGCCGGTTCGATGACCTCGGCGAAAATCTTCCCCCCCTGCGAGATCGCGACAAATTTGGCGTTCTTCTTGCCCGAGACCGTCACGGTCCATTGCACCCCCTGGTCTCCCGTGAGAATGCCGCGGGCCTGTTCGGCGGCGAGGAGGGCGGCATCCTGCGCGGTGGCGGCGGTGCCCGCGAAGAGGGCGGCGAGGAGAACTAGGAGGGCGCTTTTCATAAGAAAGAAATTACACGTGTCCCAGCGAATCGACAATACCCTGTTTCGCCGCGCGTCGCGCCGGGGCGATCGCCGCCAGCGAGGTGAAGAACACCAGCAGAAGAAAAGTGGCCAGCAGATACCGCGGGAGGATGCGAATCTCCCAGACGATCTCCCGCGCCGTCACCGGCGGTTCCCAGGTCGGTTGCACCCAATCCACGACGAGGGCGAGGGCCACCGTGAGAGCCAGCCCGGTGACCGCCCCGATGATGCCGAGGAGGGCGCTCTCGATGCCGAAAAGCCGGATCACACCGGGCCGCTTCAGTCCGAGGGCGCGCAGGGTGCCGATCTCGCGGGTCCGTTCCACCACCGCCATCCCGATGGTGTTCAGCACCGACATGGTCACGATCGTGGCGATGATCGCGAAGACCAGCCCGAAGATGATGTCGAACATGCGCTTGGTCCGCAGGTAGAGCTTCGAGACATCATACCAGGGGATCACCTCCCACTCCGACTCGGGGAAACGCTCTCGCAGCGAGGCGACCACCTCATCCGTCATCCCGCTGTCGGCCAGGAGGAACCGCACACAACTGACCCCGTCCGTGTCGTAGAGACTCTGCCCCAGCTCCAGCGGCATGAAAATATAGCGGTTGTTGAGGGATTCCGAGGCGACATCCGCGATCTGCAGGACCTGGGCGTCGAGAGCGTTCATCTGCCCGCTGATCGTGGGGGCCATCAGGATCACATCCGAGCCGATCTCCAGATCCATGTTCTCCGCCATCCCGGTGGTGATGGCGATGCCGTAGGGCGTATCCTTCGTCAGCGGCCGCCCTTCGTAGGTGCTGCCGTCAGCGCTGCGGAGAGCGGTGGATCGCCCGTGGATGGCGTCCTTTTCCTCCGGCACCATGGCCTGCCCGACGAAAAAGCCCGGCGTTCCCTCGTAGTCCACGTTGCCCGCCAGTTCCAGCAAACCCGCGCTCAGGAGGATGCGGGGATCTTCCGCCGCGAAGGCCTGGATCGCCGCGAAATCCTCCGCCGGGATGAGATACTCGCCCGGGTCCGGACCGCCGTAGCCCCGCGCCCCCGCCTTCCAAATCTGGACGTGCCCGTTGATCTGCTCGTAGATGTGAGCGTCTTCGATACTCGCGAACATGTAGGCCGTGAACCCCGCGAGAATGTTGATCGCCGCGTAGCCGAGCGCCACCGCCGCCACCGTCGTGATCGAGCGACGGGCGTTGCGGAGGAGATTGCGGAGCGCTAGGAAAAACCAGGTCACGAGAGGGGAGGGGCGAGCGTCTGTATCCTTACCGGAAAAACGGGAGGCCTCAAGAGCCAATTCACGGAACGGGCCGGCCCGGGGGAGGTATGCCCTGCCGTCTCTCGTAGTACTCCAGCCGCATCGCGACCGGGTTTTTGGAATCGGACGGCCAGTGCTCCGCGTGGACGAGACGCCATTCCCCCGACTTTTCAAAATCGGGGAAATAGACCCCGTCGGCGACCTCGTAGACGGCCTCGATCCGCGTCAGGATGAGCCGGGTGGCGGCCTCCAGAGCTGCGGAGAAGATCCGCGCCCCACCCACCGCGACCACCTCGTCCGCGCCGCTGGCACGGGCGAAATCGAGCGCCGCATTCACTCCCGCGAAGACCCGGTGAGACGGCCGCTGCGGCCGGTAGTCCGGATCCCGCGAGAGCACCAATGGGGTCTGATCGGTGAACCAACCGTCCATCTCCTCGTAGGTGCGACGCCCCAGGAGCAGCCATTGTCCCGCCGTCACCGCGCGGAAATGGGCGATATCGCGGGGCAGTCGCCAGGGGAGATGGCCGGCCTCCGAACCCATCAGCCTGTTCCGGTCGATCGCCGCTACGAAGGATACCTGCATGGGATACGATAGAGGCAAGGAAGGGTGGCGGCTACCCCGGATTTTCTTCCCACTCCTCCCTCCAGCTCTCGTCCTCGTGCGCGCCCCACAGATCGGTCTGGGGCAGCAGCAGCTCCGGCAGATTGCCGTCGGCGAGGGCGTCCGGCATGGGGCGAAATTTCACCGGCACGCCGCAGGCGAGCACCCCGGGCGGCACGTCCTTGTTCACCAGCGCGCCCGCGCCGACGAAGGCACCACGCCCGATGGTGATGCCGGGACAGACCGTGACGCCTCCGCCGATGCACGCGCCGTCCTCCACCCTCGCCCCCTCCACCCCCGCTTGCCGCATCGGGTATTTGGCGTTGAGAAAGGTGGTGCCCGGCCCGATGAACACCAGATCGCCGATCACCGTGGTGCTGGGGAGATAGACCCCGGCCATGATTTTTACCCCGAAACCGATGCGGATCCGACCCTCCAGAACGCATTGATGATGGACCACACAGCGATCACCGATGCTCGTCTCGGCGCGGATCACCACCTGATGACCGCATTGGAAGCGATGTCCGATGACCGTGTCGGCGTAGATCACCGAACCGCTCCGGACGATGGCGTGATCGCCGATCCGCGTCGGCTCCCGGTCGCCCGGATAGCGGTACCCAAGAATCACCCCCGGATCCACCCGCCCCCACTCCCCAATCTCATAAAAATCCTCCATCGCCATCTCCTCAACT
>JAAYAT010000065.1 GCA_012719225.1 Verrucomicrobiaceae bacterium | reverse complement strand
TGAACGCGAGCAGCGCCTGCGCAACCGCTTCGGCGAAAAGCGGAAAACGGGGGCCCGCCGGATGCGAGGGGCGGACTGGGGCGATCTGCGGGTGATACGGGATTTGCAGAAAGACGTGATCGGGCCGTAGGCTTCCCGGGAAAAGATGCATGGAAGTTGTATCGTAGCTGTATGAAGATCACCATCAACAGGGTCTACTGATTCCCGGGCCATGAAACAGTTTAACGAGAAAGAGCAGTTCGCGCGGACGCGGAAAAGTCTCATCGAGCGGCTCGCCGATTGGGAGGACCAGCGCACTTGGGAGGAATTTTACCAGACCTACTGGCGTCTCATTTACAGCGTCTCGACGAAGGCGGGACTGAGCCGGGAGGAGGCCTTTGACGTGGTCCAGGAAACCGTCCTCGCGGTGGCGAAGCAGTGGAAGAAAGGCCAGAGCTACGATCCTGGAAAAGGCTCGTTCAAGACCTGGCTGATGAACCTGACCCGCTGGCGCATCGCGGATCAGTTCCGCAACAAGCAACGAAATCCCGCGGCAATGAACCAGGCCGGGGGCAGTCCGGGCGGTGACGGTGACCCGCGCAACACCGGGACGATAGAGCGGATCGAGGGGGAGAACGGCGCGGACGTGCTGGAGCAAATCTGGGAGAACGAGTGGAGAAGCAATCTCTCCGAAGTGGCGATGGAGCGGGTCAAAAAACTCGTCTCGCCGAAGCAGTACCAGATTTTCCACGCCTACGTGGTGAAGGAATGGGAGGTCGCCCGGGTCAAGGCCGAACTGGGGGTGAGCCAGTCGCAGGTCTACCTGGCGAAGCACCGCGTCGGCGCGTTGCTCAAGAAGGAGATCGAGATCCTCAAAAAGGAATTCGTCTGAGCGGAGGCGGCCCGTCGCTGAAGCCGCGCCTTACCCGCGGACCTTGTCTTTGGCCGCCTCGCATTCGGCCTTGAGAGCGGCGATGTCGCGGGTGAGCTGGGTTTGCAGCTCGGGGATCTCGTGGTAGTTGCCGCTGCCAGCGGCTTTGGCGATGAGGTCCTGAAGGAACAGTTCGCGCTCGGCGATCTTGGCGCGGAAGCGGTCGTCGATCGCCCCGATCTCGGCGCGTTGTTCGTCGGTGACACTGGCGACTGGCCCGGATTTGGCGAGCCGCTCCATCGCGAGTTCGTAGGCGCTTTTCATTCTTCTTCGTCCGTCGCCGGGGTGTCTTCGGGGGCCTCTTCCTCCTCCGTCGTTGCCGCGGCGGCGGCCGCTTTTTTCTTGGCGGGAGCCTTTTTCGTTTTCGCCGGACTTTCCGTCGCCGCAGCCGAGTCGTCGGCGTCGAACTGGAGCGCGGGGGTGGATTCGATGAGGGCGGTCAGTTCTTCCCAGCCGTCGGTGCGCTGGAGTTGGAAGATGTGGAGGTAAATGCGGACGAGTTCGGGATCGTGGTTTTGGAGCAGATCCTCGACGGTGCTCTTAAGCTTTTTGGCGTCGAGTTCGTCGGGGATGTCATCGGCGGCGCCTTCGCCGTCGTGCTCGATGCCGAGTCCGTCGAGGAAACTGGTGAGTAGGGCGGGGTGCGCCTTGAGCAGCCAGAGCTGCAAAACCTGGGTGGCGATCTCGACCGAACCGCGCAGTTTCACGTTTTTGACGAGCCACTCGATTTGCTGGGGGGCGGGTTTCCGCTGCACAAAGACGGGCCGCAGTTTGCGGTTCGCCGCGAGGGAGGAGAGCGAGGCCTTGTAGACGTCGCGCTGTTCGTCACGCAGATATTGGAAAACGGAGACGGCGGTCTCGGGCTTCACATCCTGAAAAATCTCGTTGGCCAATTTCATTGCTAAGGGGGAGGGAGAGGGAGGGGGAGGGGCAAGTTAAGATATGCGAACTATTTTGCGGTAATTCGTGGACTTTTCCAGTAAAGACTGTCCGAAGCTCGAAAAACCTTCGCAACCGGGTCGCGGACAGATCGGGGACGGGGATCTCTGATTTTGCTGTCCGGGCGGGCGTTTCTCCCTCGCATGGTTCCGATGGACGGTGGCGAAGAGCGGGGGACGGGTTATCCTTTCCGCCGATGGACGACCGCTACGCCCTTTTTGATCTCGACAAGACGCTCCTGCCGCACGACACCCAGGCGCTCTTTTGCAATTACGTGCTGCGGCGGGAGGGCTGGCGGCGGATCTATCTGCTGTGGTTTTTGCCCTGCCTGCCGCTCGCGGCGGTGCGTCTGCTGAGTCTGCGCACGATGAAGCGCCTTTTTTTCAGTTGTCTCGTGGGGATGAAGCGCGAGACGCTGGAGGGATACGTGGTGGATTTTCTGGAGAGCGATTTCGCGGCGGCGCTGTATCCGGCGGTGGTGGCGGAGGTGGAAAGGAACCGTGCCGAGGGGCGGGTTCTCATCCTCAACAGCGCCAGCCCGGAATTTTATTTGCGGGGGATAGGGGAAAAGCTGGGCTTCGATCATGTCATCGGCACGGCCCTGGAGGTTCCCGTGACGATGCCTTTTCTCCCGGTCATCACCGGACCGAACAACAAACACGGGGCCAAGGTCACCGCGATGACGGAGCGGGGCCTGATCCCGGACGGGGGGACGATGTTGGCGAACTCGTGGGCCTACTCGGACAGTTCCGCCGATCTTCCGATGCTGGAGTTGGTGGAGAACGCGGTGATGATCCATCCCGGCGCGAAACTCGCCGCGGCGGGGGCGAGACACGGGTGGCGGACGATGACTCCGGCCCGTCCCTACTCGGGAAAATGGTCGGGATTTCTCGCCGCCTCGGCCCAGGCGTGCGGCTTGTATCGGGTGAGAAGGCGAGAAAATGCCTGATTCGGCGTACAATCCGTTCGCTCTCTTCTGCAAATTCGATTACAAAGGCCGATATGTCCGAGAGTCCGATTTCTCCCGAAACGATCCCTCCAGAAGACGGCCCGCGATCCTGGCGGTCTCTCGTTTCGGTCCTCGTGGTGCAGGCGCACAACGCCTTCAATGACAACTTCGTGAAGCTCGCCCTGATCACCCTGACGGTGACGGTGGCGGCGGGCACGACGATGGCGCGGTATGTCGAGAACATCCTCGCGGCGATGGTCCCCTTGCCCTTCATCCTCTTCGCCCCTCTGGCGGGTTGGCTCTCGGACCGCTTCGCGAAAAGCCGCGTCATCCAGATCTCCCTGCTGGCCAAGCTGCTCATCTTCGGGCTCTTCCTCTTCGCGCTCTCGATCCGCTCGTTGCCGCTGGCGCTCTTCGCCGATTTCCTATTTCTCGTGCAATCCACTCTCTTCTCTCCGGCGAAGTTCGGCATCCTCAAGGAGATCATCGGTTCGAAGCGTCTCGGCGCGGCGAACGGGGTGATGCAGATGCTGACGATGGCCGGAATCCTCGCGGGGATGGCGATCGCGGGCTGGTGGTTCGACGCGGAACTGGCGCAGCGCAACGAGGCGCACGGCGTCTCGCCGGAAAACGCCTGGGGCGCGGCGACCCATCTTTTCGTCTGGGCGGCGGCGGCGGCGGCGATCCCGGTGCTGCTCGGGCTGCTGATTCGCCGCACTCCGGAGCATCCCGACACCCCTTTCCGCATCGCGATCCTCGGCAGCCACTTCGCGGACCTGAAGTATATGCTGTGCGAACCGGTGCTGCGGAGGACCGGACTCCTCATCGCGACCTACTGGTTCGTGGCGAATTTTCTCGGTCTGGCCTTCTTCGGCTTCGCCAAGGAGCTCTACCCCGACGCCGCCGAGGGAGGGGTGGGGGAATCCTCGGCCCGGATGCTGACGATCATCGCGGGCGGATTGATCCTCGGCAGTCTGCTCGTCTCCTTCCTCTCGCGGAAGGGCAACCGCCTCCCGCTGACGCTTTTCGGCGGGTTGGCCATGGCGATCGGTCTGCTCGCCATCGGCACCCTGCGGCCCGAATCGCTCCCGTGGTATTCCGCGATCGGGGGCATCGGCTTCGCCAGCGGCTTTTTCCTCGTGCCGCTGAGCGCCCACCTCCAGGATCGGATCGACTCCGGGCATCGCGGGCGCGTCCTCGCGGCGCAGAACCTGATCATCTCGTTCTCGGGCATTGTCGCGATTCTGGCGAATGCCGGCATGAAATTGGTCGGGATGGGCATGGCGGCGCAGACCCTGGTGTTGGTGCCGGGCATGCTCGCGGTGACCCTGATCTTGGCCCGTTTGTTGAAAACCTCCGCCCTCTTCCCGCCCGACAGGACCGCATGAGATTTCTCGCGCGATGGTTTTTCCGGCTGCTTTTCGCGCCGCTGATCTGGTTGCTCTACCGCATGCGGAAGGCGGGGCGGGAGCGGGTGCCGCGCACGGGCGGGGTCCTGCTCCTGAGCAATCACGTGAGCTACATCGACTCTTTCATCATTTACCTCTCCTGCCCGCGACCGGTGCGGTTCGTGGTGTTGGAAAAATACACCGGGGTGCGGGCAATCGCCTGGTTCCTGCGGCTTTTCGGAGCGATCCCGATTCAGCCCGGAAAAGCGAAGGAGGCGATCACCCGCACGGTCGAGGCGCTGCGGGAGGGGGATGTCGTCTGTCTTTTTCCCGAGGGCGGACTGACCCGGTTGGGGGTCCCGGTGGAGTTTAAAAAGGGTTTCGAGTTGATCGTGAAAAAGGCGGGCTGCCCCGTCGTGCCGGTTTACATGGACGGGCTGTGGAACTCGATTTTCTCCTTCGAACGCAGTCGTTATTTCAAGAAATGGCCGCGGCATCTGCCCTGTCCGCTCCAGGTCGCCTTTGGTTTTCCGATCCCGTCCGCGGAGGCCACGGTCGAGTCGGTCCGGCTCGCGATTTGGGAAATGTCGGGGGAGGCCTTCGCGATGCGGCGCGAGTTCGACGAGCCGCTGGAGTGCGCCCTGGTCCGCTCGCTCAAGAGGCGTCGTCGCGAGACGCTCTTCGCCGAGTACGGGAAAAACGGCGGACGCCAATGGTCGCGCGCCGATACCCTCGGACTCGCCACCGCGCTGGCCCGCCGCTGGATGAACCACAGGTCCGAGCCGGGCGACCGCATCGGTATCCTCCTGCCGCCGGGGCCGATGTCGTCGGTGATTCATCTCGGCCTCTTCCTCGCGGGGAAAACGCCGGTGAACCTGCCCTTCACGATCCACCAGACCGAGACCGAGGCGCTCGCGAACACCATCGCCCCGCTCGGAATCCGAACGGTCATCACCTCGCGGGCGTTCATGCCGCATTTGATCGACTTCTGGCAGGGCGACGAAGGTGTCTTCGTCGATCTCAAAGAGGCGATCGCTCCTCCCGGTTCGCTCCTGAGTCTGAGCGAGCGGATCCGCGCCCGTCTCGAACCGACCTGGCTGACCTGCTGGCGGCTCGATCTCCTGCGGCGCGCTTCGGAGCGGGAGGCGGCCGGACTCGTCACCCACCCCGACGGGGACGTGCATTTCCTCAGCGCCGCCGCCCTGCACCGGAACGCCCGGCAGGTCATGGCGGCCGGATTCGTCGCACCCGACGAGAGGATTTTCAGCGAGGATTCCCTCTCCCGGCCCGAGGGACTCCTGCTGGGCTGCTGGGCTCCCGCCCTCGGACAGGGGCGCGCGGTGTGCCGTTCCTTTTCGTTGCGGGAGGACTTTGAGAAACTCACCGAAGCGATCGCGGAAGAGGAAATCACCCTCCTCGCCGGATCAGATGCTTTTTACAAAGGGATCGTCGGCCCCGTCGGGGGAGGCTCGGTGCGATACGGGATGGTCTTCGGTCCGGTCCATCCCGACGCCCTCGAGGAGGAGGAAAAAAGGCTCGCCCTGCCCCTCGCGCGGGCTTGGTCCCACGGCGGCGGGATCGTCGCGATGAGCTGCCCGGATCCCAACTACGGCAATGCCCGCATCCATCTCGCCCAGAGAGGACGGGAGGCGGGCTCCGTCGGACGTCTCCTCCCGGGCTTCGCCGCGAAGATTGCCGAGGGGCGGATTTGGCTGAAAACCTATCCATCCTCCGACCCCGGGGAGAACTGGATCGTCGGCCCCGAAGCGGTCGAGATCGCGCCCGACGGACTCCTTTTTCTGCGCGGGACCGATCCGGCCTGAGAACCGTCCCCGCCTCCTCCGGTCGCTCCGGAAGCGCCCGGCTTCTCATTTTTAAAAAATCGCTTGCCGTTTGCGGTGAGCGGTGGCACTTTCCCGGCCCTCAAAGCAGGGAGAGAACGATGGCATACGCAATTATCAAAACCGGTGGAAAGCAATATCGCGTCGCGGCTGGCGACAAAATCGATGTTGAGAAACTCGATGCGGGAGTCGGCGACACGGTGACGTTCGACGAAGTGCTCGCTTCGGGCAGCGGCGACGGCATCCAGGTCGGAGCTCCTTTCCTCGACGGTGCCACCGTGACCGCCAAAGTCGTCGATCAATTCCGCGACAAGAAGGTCATCGCTTTCAAATTCAAGCGCCGCAAAGGTCACCACAAGACCAAGGGCCATCGTCGCCACCTCACCCGCCTGGAGATCGTTTCGGTCTGAGCGGACCTCATTTCACAGTTTTTCCCAACGAATCATGGCCCATAAAAAAGGACAAGGTAGCGTCAAGAACGGTCGCGATAGCCAGAGCAAACGCCGCGGGGTGAAGAAGTTCGGCAGCGAACAAGTCATTCCCGGCAACATCATCATCCGCCAGTGCGGTACCAAATGGCACCCCGGCAAGAATGTCGGGATGGGTCGCGACTACACGATCTACTCGCTCGTCGAGGGCAAAGTGCGCTTTGACCAGAACGGCCGTCGGGTCAATGTCGACCCCGTGGCGGTGAGCGCCTGAGCGCGTCCTCCTTTCTCCCGGGAACCTCCGTCGCGCGGAAAGCTCGCGCGACGAAATCCCGTCCCAAAACGGCGTTCCCAACGGAACGTCGTTCTTTTTTTGCCGCGCGCGCCCGTCGGTGGACGGGGCGTTCCCGCCCGCAATACCGGTGTCGGAACCCGCGGTGCGAGGCGTTGCGGACGTTCCGTCTTCTCCCGGAATCACAGGGCTGGAGAGAGGGAAGCGCGTTCCGTCAGGGGGGAGCGAATCCGCTCTCGGAACCAGAAAACGGGGCCGAAAATCGGGTTCGACAAGTGATTTTTTATAAATATTTTTGCTGCTTTTATCTTGTTCTGTATTTTCTAAAGTGCTAGACCTACCCTATCACGATAAATCCTCACGACGGACCAATGCCTCACGGCGGCGGTTCACGTGATTCCGGATTTGTCTACTCTAACCTCCTCCTACCATGATAGAACCACGCCCCACCTACGGGATCACCCGAATTGATCAACCCGAGAAGAAGAATCACGGATTTTACGTCCGGATCACGCATCGCGGGAAGAATCACCAGAAATATTTCCCCGACAAATCGCTCGGCGGGAAAACCAAAGCCCTCAAGGCCGCCAAGGCTTATCGCGACGAACTCCTCTCGAAAATGCCGAAGTACAAGCAGGAGGCCGCCGCTCGCAAGAAACGCCGCATCAAGCAGTCCGGTGTCGTCGGGGTCACCCACGTCATCTCCAAGTCGACCAAAGGAAAGCTCTACGAATATTGGCAGGCCGCCTGGGTGGATGCCGATGAAAAGCGCAAGACCGCCAAGTTCTCCATCACCCGCTACGGCAGTGAGGAAGCGCTCGAACTCGCCAAAAAGGCGCGCGCCAGCGGCAGCAAGAAAAAGCGTTGACCGGACCGTCGACACGGCCCGAAACAATTCTTGAAATACCATTCGTCCCTCCCACGAAGTGGAGGCATGGTTACGCGTGTCTGAACAGCGTTCCAATCCAACCCCGCAAGGTGTCGCCGTCGAGGCGCGCGACATCGTGCGCACCTTTCATATCGGTGACAACCGAATCGAGGTCCTCAAGGGTGTCTCCCTGACCGTACAACACGGGGAGACACTCTTCCTCGTCGGGCCGTCGGGAGCGGGCAAGACCTCCCTGCTCTATACCCTGGCGGGCTTGGAGAGGCCCAACGAGGGCGAGGTCGTGATCAACGGCCAATCCCTCTATCAACTCGGTCGCCGCGCCCAGGCCCGCGTCCGCAACACCAGCATGGGGTATGTTTTCCAGAGCTTCTTCCTTTTGCCCGAACTCACCGCCCTGGAAAACGTGATGGTCCCCGCGATGATTCGTGGAAAATTCGGCAAAACCCGGGCGCTGGAACTGCTGGAGCGCGTCGGTCTCGGCGAGCGAACCGGTCACCTGCCCAGCGAGTTGTCGGGCGGCGAACAGCAGCGCGTCGCGATCGCCCGTTCGCTCATCAACGATCCCGCGATCCTTTTCGCCGACGAACCCACCGGCAACCTCGACACCGCCACCGGCTCCTCTGTCATGAACCTGCTCATGGATCTCGTCAACGAGCGCGAGCGCACCCTGCTGGTGGTCACCCACGACCACTCCCTCGCCCGCATCGGCGACCGCAAGGTGACCCTGGTGGACGGGTGCATCATCGACTAACCTCAAACCGGGTCCCGTCCGCGACCTGACAGGGTATGCCACAGCACCTCACCACCGGGTTAGGAAAGGCGGCCTTGCTCTTGCTTTTCGCGTTTTTGCCGGGTCAGCGGGCGGCGGCGCATCCGGCCCATGCGAAGCCGGTGAACTACCCTTTTGTGGTCGGTTTCGAACGTTTCCACAGCAGCCAGGACGACGACGCCTACCTCGCCGAGGGAGGGATGATTCTGTTGAACGAACTGAACTGCGTCGCCTGCCACGCGCCTCCCGCGGCCCTCGCCGATACCCTCACCGGAGTGGTGGCGACGGACCTCACCGGTGTCGCGACGCGCCTCGATCCCATTCGTCTGGAGATTTTCATCCGCAACCCGCGGTTTCTCAAACGCGACAGCACCATGCCGAGTCTCTTCGCCGGACCCGACCGCGACCTCGACGAAGTCCTCGCGCTGAAGCAGTATCTGGCGAATCTCACCTACGAGGTTCCCGACTATCCCGTGGGGGAGATCGAGTCGGGTCGCAACCTCTACCACCGCATCGGCTGCGTCGCTTGTCACGCGCCCGAACCGGGCTATCGTCCGGCGGGATTGCCTGACAACGCCGTGATCGAGATGACCGGCCTCGCCAGCGTACCGATGAACCTGGCCGATCTCTACGACTTGCGGACGCTGACCCATTTTTTGCTCCACCCGAACGAGCACCGTCCCTCGGGCCGCATGCCCGACTTCCAATTGACGGAAAAGGAGGCGACCGACCTCGCCGCCTATCTCAAGGCCGGACCCGATCTCACGCTGCCGGACGACTTGAGCGGCGCGCTCGATCCAGACGGTGCCTTTGCCAGGGATCCGGCCCTCGTCGAACAGGGGCGGGCTCTTTTCGCGACAAAAAATTGCACGGCCTGTCACCTCGTTCCCGGTTCGGAGGGAAAGACCGGTCCGCCCCGCGCCCGTCCGTTGCTCGAACTGGAGACCGGGGGAAGCGGCGGTTGTTTCTCGCAACGCCCCGTCGGAGGGGCGGTTCCGTTTTACGGACTCGACGAGGTGCAAAAGCGCGCCATCCGCGCGGCCCTCGTCCGCCTCGCGGAAAAATCACCGCCGGAGGGAGCGGCGCGGATCGACTGGCGCATGAAGCTGCTGAATTGTTACGCCTGCCACGGGCGCGACGGCATCGGAGGGGCGGAGACCTCGCGGGAGGTGTATTTCGGGTTCGCCAATGAGCAGGCGAAGCTCCTCGGCCGGCGCGGTCATCTCCCGCCGGATCTCGACGGAATCGGCGGCCGCCTCACGCCCGCATGGCTCGCCCGTGCGCTGCATGGTGCGCCGGAGGGCCGGAAGGAGGAAGCGGTGCGGCCGTATCTCGCCGCGCCTATGCCGATCTACCGCCGGGAAATGGTCGATCCCCTGCGGGAGCTTTTGCTGGAGGTCGACGATCCCACCGATGCGGCCGGGGCGGCGGCGGACCTCCCGGGGAACGGTGCGGCGGGCGAGGCGATTTTCCACGGGAAAGGCGAATGTGTTCGCTGCCACGACGCCGGGACGGTGCGGTCCACGGAATGGCCGGGGATCGACCTGACGCTCAGTCCGCTCCGATTGCGGCGGAGCTACTTCGAGGAAATCGTCCGCGCACCGAGCTGGCGGCATCCCGGGGCGCTCGAAGACCCGGCCGGTCTGAGCCGGGAAGAACTGGCCGACCTCTGGGCCTGGCTCGAGTCGCTCGCGGGGGAGTGAGGCAAGACGGTCAATGCGCGTCGAGCCAGTTTTCTCCGGTGCCGCATTCGACTTTGACGGGGACGGAAAGGGGGAGCGCGTTTTTCATCGCCTCTTCGATCCGGGGGATGAGTTCGTCCCTTTCCTCCCGGTGCAGGTCGAAGACCAGTTCGTCGTGGACTTGCAGGAGCATGCGGGTGCGGTAGGGCCTTTCGTCGAGGAGGGCGGCGACGCGGACCATGGCGATCTTGATCATGTCGGCGGCGGTTCCCTGGACGGGGGTGTTGATCGCGGTGCGTTCGGCGGCGGACCGTATCATGCCGTTCTTTGAGTTGATGTCGCGCAGGCGCCGCCGCCGACCCGTGAGGGTCTCCACGTAGCCGTCCTCGCGGGCTTGGGCGATGGTCTTTTCCTGAAACTCTTTCACGCCGGGATACTGGCGGAAATATTCCTCGATGATCCGCTGGGCTTCGGTACGCGAGACTTCGCCGTTGAGCCGCTGGGAGAGACCGAAGGCGGAGATGCCGTAGAGGATTCCGAAGTTCACCATTTTCGCGGTGCGGCGCATCTCGGAGGTGACGCCATCGAGCGGCGTCCCGAAGACCCGCGCGGCGGTGGTGGTGTGAATGTCTTCGTCGGCGCGGAAGGCTTCGATCATGGCGGGGTCTGCGCAGAGCGAGGCCATGACCCGCAGCTCGATCTGCGAGTAGTCCGCCGAGAGGAGGAGGTGGTCCTCGTCGCGCGGGACGAAGGCCCGCCGGATCTCACGGCCCTGCTCGGAGCGGATCGGGATGTTCTGCAGGTTGGGATGGTTCGAGGCGAGCCGCCCCGTCGCGGTCATGAGCTGGTGGAAGGTCGTGTGAATGCGCCCGGTCCCCGGAAAGATCGCGTTGGGGAGGGCGTCGACGTAGGTGCTTTTCAGCTTGGCCGCCTCGCGGTAGGCGAGGAGGTCGCGCACGATGGCGTGTTCGGTGGCGAGGGCGGTCAGGGTTTGTTCGTCGGTTTTGTACTGGCCGGTCTTGGTTTTCTTGGGCTTCTCGATGAGGTGGAGTCTGTCGAAAAGAATTTCGCCGACCTGACGGGGGGAGTTGAGGTTGAACGTGGTCCCGGCCGCCGCGTGGACCGACTTTTCGAATTCGGCGATGCGCTCGCCGAGGAGGATGCCGCTCTCGCGCAGGGTCGCGGGATCGACGCGGATGCCCTCGCGCTCCATCGCCACGAGGACGGGGACGAGAGGGCATTCGATCCCGACGAGGACTTCCTCCTCGTTCGATTCGCGCACTTTCTCCCGGAGGATCGCGGCGAGCTGCCAGGTCACGTCGGCGTCCTCGCAGGCGTACCGCGCGATGGCCTCGAAGTCGGGACCGGCGGGTTCGGAATCGCCCGCCATTTCGAGTTCGTCGAAGAGATTGAGCTGTCCGCTTTTTTCCTCCTTTTTTCCGAAAACGGCTTCGTAGGAAATGGGAGTGTAGCCGAGGAGCGCCTCGGCGAGGTAGTCCATCTTGTGGCGCTGTTCGGGATCGACGAGGCTGTGGGCGAGCATCGTGTCGAAGAGCGGTGTCGCCACGGTGAATCCCTGCCATTGCAACACGGAGATGTCGAATTTGAGGTTGTGGCCGATTTTTTCCGTCGTGCCATCGGCGAAGGTGGCGCGAAATTCTTCGAGGATGGCGGTGCCTTCGTCGCCGGGAGGGACTTCGACGTAGGTGGCGTGATGCTCCCGCCAGGAAAAGGCGATGCCGATGACGGCGGTGGTCTTCTCATCGAGGGAGGTCGTCTCGAGGTCGAAGCAGTAGGAGGAAAGGGAGGCGAGTTCGCTGAGGAGGGCGGCGCGGGCGGTGTGGTCCCCGGCCCGGATGAAGCGGTAGTCTTTGGGGAAATCCTCTATCGTTTTCAGATCGGGGGCGAGTCCGGCCTCGGTTTCGGTGGTGCTGTGGCCGCGTCCGCTCTGGAAGTCGTCGCCGAAGAGACGTTTGCCGAGGGAACTGAACTCGAACTCGACGAAGAGCGACTTCAGCGCCTCGTCGTCGCGCTCGCCGAGAGCGATCTCGTCGAAGCCGATTTCGACGGGCGCGTCTGTCAGGATGGTGACGAGTGTTTTCGAGAGCATCGCCTGCTCACGATTGGCCTCGACGTTTTCCTTTTGTTTGCCCTTGAGGCGGTCGGTGTGGGCGAGGAGCCCCTCGATGCTGCCGAATTCGGCGATGAGTTTTTTGGCGGTCTTTTCCCCGATCCCGGGCACGCCGGGGATGTTGTCCGACGCGTCGCCCCAGAGTCCGAGCACGTCGATGGTCTGGAGGGGATCGGTCACCTGCCAGTTTTCGCAGATTTTCGCCTTGTCGAGGATTTCGGTGCCGCTGCTCTGGCGGCCCGGCTTGTAGATCCGGGTGGTGTCGGTGACGAGTTGGGCGAAGTCCTTGTCCGGCGTGACCATGTAGGTCTCGAAATCCCCGAGGGCTTCGGCGCGTTTGGCGAGGGTGCCGATGACGTCGTCGGCCTCCCAGCCGGGGCATTCGATCACCGGGATGCGGAAGGCGCGGACGAGGCGTTTCACGTGGGGGAGCTGGAGACTGAGATCCTCGGGCATCTCGTCGCGGTTGCCCTTGTAATCGGGATAGAGTTCGTGGCGCGAGGTCGGGTGACTCGTGTCGAAAACGACCGCGAGATGGGTCGGATTCTGTTTTTCGAGCAGTTCGAGGAGGGTGTTGGTGAAACCGAAGAGCGCCGAGGTGTTGACTCTCGCCGAGGTGTAGATGGGACTGCGGATCAGTGCGAAATGGGCTCGGTAAATGAGCGCCATGCCATCGAGAAGAAAGAGTCGCTTGGGGGCATCAGCCATGCCGCAAGGGAACGCGGGGAGGGCGAGAAGTCAAGGAAGGGGGCGCGCGGGGCGGAAGCG
The DNA here is from genome assembly GCA_012719225.1 of Verrucomicrobiaceae bacterium. Taxonomy (GTDB): domain Bacteria; phylum Verrucomicrobiota; class Verrucomicrobiia; order Verrucomicrobiales; family DEV007; genus Arctic95D-9. The sequence goes on along the minus strand of JAAYAT010000065.1, from coordinate 8,525 downwards.
GGCAACGGGAGGCGGTCGGGGGATCAACCGTCCGCCGCGTTCATGCGTTTTCGAGGGCTTCGATCTTGCCGCTGAGTTCCTCCCACTTGGTGTAGCGGGTCTCGAGGAGGGTCTCGAGTTCGGCGAACCGTTTCATCGCCACAGCCGCCGGATCGCCCTGGGCGAAAAACGCCGGATCGGCGAGCTTGGCGGTGAGTTCCCCTTTTTCGGTTTCGAGTGCGGCGATCTCGGCCTCGAGGGCGGTGAATTCGGTCTTGAGTGGCTTCAGCTTCGCGGCCCTGGCTTCGCGGGCCTTGGCTTCGAGGCGGCGCTGCTCTTTGCGGTTCGCACCGGAGTTGGTTCCGCCGGTGGCAGCTTTGGAGGAGCCGGATTTTCCCGATTTCGCCGTATCGTCCGGGAGACGGGTCCGCGAGGGAGCGGCTTTCCCGGCGGCGTCCAGGTCGGCGCGTTTTTTCTCCAGGTAGTCGGAGACGTTGCCGTAGTAGGTTTTGGGCCGCTCTCCGGGAATGAATTCGAGGACCTTGGTCACGATGGGATCGAGGAAGGAACGGTTGTGCGAGACGATCGCGAAGGCGCCGGTGTACTCGCCGAGGGCGCGCTGGAGGACCTCCTGCGATTGGAGATCGAGGTGGTTGGTCGGCTCATCGAGAATGAGAAAGTTGGCCGGTTGCAGGAGCATTCGGGCGAGGGCGAGGCGGCCCCGTTCGCCGCCCGAGAGCACGCCGACGGACTTGAACACATCGTCGCCGCGGAAGAGGAAGGCGCCGAGGATGCCGCGAAGCTGGACCGTGGGGACGCGGGAGCCGCTCGATTCGAGGGTCTCGAGAACGGTCTTTTTCGGATCGAGTTCGTCGGCGTGGGTCTGGGAAAAGTAGGCGATGCCGACCTTGTGCCCTTCGGTGACGGTACCCGCGGTGGGGTCTTCGATGCGAGCGATGAGGCGGGAAAAGGTCGACTTGCCGGCCCCGTTCACTCCGACGATGGCGATTTTGTCTCCGCGCTCGATGGTGAAGTCGAAATCGTTGATGACTTTGTTGGCTCCGTAGTGGCGGCTCACCTTTTCCAATTTCAGCACGGTCTGACCGCTGCGCTCGGGTGGGGGAAAGCGGAAGTCCATCGCCGCGGCGTCCTGCTCCAGCTCGATGCGTTCGACCTTGTCGAGTTGCTTGATGCGCGACTGCACCATTTTCGCCTTGGAGGCTTTGGCGCGGAAACGGTTGATCAGTTTTTCGGCCTTCTCGATTTCGCGGGCCTGGTTTTTGAAGGCGCGCTCGGTCTGTTCGCGCCGGGCGACGCGTTCGGTCAGGTAAAAGGTGTAGTTGCCCGAATACTGCTGCACGCCGCCGTTTTCGAAGGCGAGGGTGCGGTTGGTGAGGTTGTCGAGCATGCTGCGGTCGTGCGAGATCAGGACGATGGCCCCGCCGTACTGCCGCAGCCATTGCTCGACCCATTGGACGGACTCGATGTCGAGGTGGTTGGTCGGCTCGTCGAGGAGGAGGACGGAAGGTTCCCGCAGGAGTAGTTTCGCCATCGCGATCCGCATCTGCCAGCCGCCGCTGAACTCGCCGGTCTGGCGGTCGAAATCCTTCTTGGCGAATCCCAGCCCTCCCAGCACCGTGGCGATGCGGGGTTTCATCTTGCTGACATCGTGGTGTTCGAGCCGCAACTGGAGATCGCCGTAGACTTCGAGGAGATCGCCGTAGGCCTCGCTCGTGGGATCGGCTTTCTCGAGGTCCGCTTCGACCTCCCCCAGTTCCTTTTGCAACTGCAGCACGTCGTCGAAGGCCTTCTCGACTTCGCCGAAAACGGTGGTGCCGGTGTGGTGAACGCCTTCCTGAGGGAGATAGCCGACGGTGGTCTGTTTCGCCTTGATGATCCCGCCGGTATCGGCCCGCTCTATCCCCGCGATGATTTTCATCAGGGTGGACTTGCCCGCTCCGTTCGGACCCGCGAGCGACCAGCGCTCTTTCGGACGAATCGTGAAGGAGAGGTCCCGGAACAAATTCCGGGCCCCGTATTGGACGGATACTCTGTCTACTGCCAGCATGAAGGCCGCGACTATACTCCCGTTTGTCTCTCGTGCCAGCGGGAAGCGGGGGCGCGACTCCCGGTGCGCGGCGACGGAACTCTCACTTTCTCCGCCCGTGGGTCAGCGGCGTCTCGGGGGGTTCTGCGGGGAGCCGGCCCTGGGCTTCGTTGAGTTTCACGGTGTCGAGCCGGGGGAGGACATACTTGGCGAAAAGCTCGCACTCCGCGAGATGCGGATAGCCCGAGAGAATGAAGGAGCGTATCCCCATGTCGATGTAGCGTTGCAGTTTCGCGTAGACCTGATCGGGATCGCCGACGATGGCGCTGCCGCAGCCGGAGCGAGCCAGACCGACCCCGCTCCAGAGATGCGGCTCGAGATAGAGGTCCTCGTTTTGCGCCCGCAGTTCATCCTGGCGCTTCACCCCGAGGCTGCCGCTGTCCATGCTGCGATTTTTGATCTCCTGTCCTTTGGCGGCATCGAGCTGGGAGAGGAGGCGATCCGCCGCCGCGCGGGCTTCGGCTTCGGTCTCGCGCACGATGACGTGGCTGCGGAATCCGAAGTCGATGGCGCGTCCGTAGGCGGCCGCCTTTTCCGACATGTCGCGCATCGTCGCGGCGATGCGATCCTCGGTCTCGGGCCACATCAGGAAGACGTCGCAGTGTTTCGCACAGAGATCCTGCGCCGCCGGGGAGATCCCGCCGAAGTACATGAGCGGGCCTCCGTTCTGCTGGTAGGGTTGCGCCGCCTCGGTGTCGGGCAGGCGGATCTGGTAGAACTCGCCGTCGAATTCGTAGGGACCACCGCCCGCCGCCCACATGCCCTGGAGGATCTGAATGACCTCGCTGCTGCGGGCGTAGCGGATCTCGCCGCTCTCTTTTTGTCCGGGCAGGTCCGAGGAAATGATGTTGAGGCAGAGACGGCCCTTCGCGATGTGATCGATCGTGGCGAGGGCGCGGCCGAGCATGGGCGGCCAGACCTCTCCCATGCGCAGGGCGACGAGCTGGTTCATCCGCGTGAGCTGCGGTGCCATCGCGGCGGAAAAGGCGAGGGCGTCCTGACCGACGATCCAGCCCGAGGGCAGGAGGATGTTCTGGTAGCCGAGCCGGTCGGCCAGCCGGGTGATGTCCCCGCAATGCTGGTAGCTGCTGCGGAGGGCACCGTCGGGGACGCCGAGGTATTCGTAGTCGTCGCCACAGAGGGCGGAGAACCACGCCACTTCGACGTTTCGTTCGGGGCTGCGGATCACGGGGGCGGAAGCGGACATGGCGGAGCGGGTTGGGGTGGGAAAAATCAGGCAGTGTTAGAATCGCTCGAAGGTGGCGATTTTCGCGGCGGCCTCGGCGAGGACGGGCATTTCGTTGGCGAGAAAGCGGAGGCGTTTGTGGATCTCCCCTTCGCGCGGCAGCTCGTGGCCGTTTTCGAAATCGGCGCGGGTGACGTAGACGTAGCGCGGCGAGACGAGACAGCGGTAGTCCATCGCGAGGCTGTTGAGGAAGGCGAGCGGAGCGAGGTAGCTGCGGTGCGCCCCCGCGAGGCAGACCAGACCGACGGCCTTTCCCCTCCAACTGTTCCCGGTCAGTTCGATGAGATTTTTCGCCGCCGCGTTGAGATCGTAGTTGTAGATGGGGGAGACGAGGAGAATGGCATCGACCGCGGCGAGGGTTTCGGTGAGGGAGATCGTCGCGGCATTCTGGTAGCAGAGATGGCCGTCGCAGGCGGGGAGATCGAGGGCACCGAGATGGATGGGGGCCACCGCGTGGCCGGCGTCGGCGAAGAGGGATGCGAGGGTCTCGGCGAGCGTGGCCGGTTTCCCGCCGGGGGTGAGGTTGGTGTTGAGGATCGCGAATTTCATTGCGCTTGGATCGGGGAGCGGCGGGGAAATTTCTTCCGATACGGGAAACCGCCGTGTTTTTTATTGCCACATCCGCCTGTCTTGTTCCAGAACTGTTTCCCCGAATGTTGTTGCCACAAGACGGTTTACACCGCCGCCATACCCTGTTATCACAGACCCTTTACCCCGAATCCGATCATGTCCAGAAACCCGCTCGATTCTCCCCAACCCTGGTACAGCGGCATCACGCGCTATGAATGGCTCGTCCTGATCATCGCCTCGGCCGGCTGGATCTTTGATGTCTACGAAGGACAGATTTTCAATCTCACGCGGAACAACATGCTCGGCGACATCCTCGGGCAGGCACCCGGGAGCGACGAAGTGAAAAAATACGGCGACTGGTTTCTCGGTGTGTTCCTCCTCGGCGGGACCTTCGGCGGCCTGCTCTTCGGTTCCCTCGCCGACCGCTACGGACGGAGTGCGATCATGATCGTGACGATCCTGATGTATTCCATCTTTTCCGGGCTCACCTTCTTTGCGACCGAACTCTGGCACGTCACCGCGCTGCGCTTTTTCGTGGCGATGGGTGTCGGCGGCGAATGGGCGGTGGCGGCGGCGCTCGTCTCGGAGGTCTTCCCGAAGCACGCCCGCGCCCATGCCTCCAGCATTTTCCACGCCTCCTCCGTGGCCGGGACCACCCTGGCCTCGCTGGCGGCGATCTGGGTGGGGGCGAACTGGCAATACGCCTACCTCATCGGAGTGATCCCCGCCCTGCTCATCGTCTGGGTTCGCATCTCCGTGAAAGAACCGGACAAATGGAAGCGCGCCCGCGAGGAAGCGCGGGCGGGCAAGGGCAAGGTGGGCAGCTTCGGCGAACTCCTCACCGTGGCTCCGTGGCGACGTCACGCCTTCGGCGCGATGGCGCTCGCCGCCGTCGGTCTGGGGACGTTCTGGGCCGTCACCGTGGCGGGGCAGGATCTCGCCCGCGAGAGGCTCATTTCCGAAGGCGTCTCGCCCGAGGAGGCCGCCCAGAAAGCGAAGTTCGCCTACGGTATCGTGCAGACGCTGGGCGGCGGACTCGGACTGGTCCTCTTCGGTCCGATCAGTGCCCGGATCGGGAGAAAAGGGGCCTTCATCCTCTTCCATGTCGCCGCCCTCGCGGTCACTCTGGTGGCCTGCTTCGTCCCGACGAGCTACACGATGCTGCTCGTGATCCTGCCGGTCTTCGGCTTTTTCACCCTGGGGATGCATGCGGGCTACGCCGTGTATTTCCCCGAGCTGTTCCCCGACCGGCTCCGCGCCACCGGGATGAGCTGGGGTTTCAACGGCGGACGCCTTCTCGCCGCGGTCCTGCTCGTCTTTTCGGGCCAACTGAAGGAAAGGATGGATCTCAACGTGGCGGTGGCGTGGCTCGGTCTTTTTTTCCTTCTCGGGGTGCTGGTGATCTTGTTCCTCCCCGAAACGAAGGGGAAGGAACTGCCCTCGTGAGGAGCGCGGGGAAGTTCCACGCGCTCCACTTTTCAGCAGCACCGCCTCAGCTTTTCAGCAGCACCGCCGCGAGGACTTCGTCCACGTTTCGCATCGGGAGGATTTTGAGTTTTTTCCGCGCGGATTCGGGGATTTCGGGGACGTCCTTGAGATTGAGATGGGGGACGAGGATGGTCTTGATGCCCGCCTGGACGGCACCGAGGGCTTTTTCCTTGAGGCCGCCGATGGGCAGGACGGACCCGCGCAGATTGATCTCTCCGGTCATGGCGATGTCCTTGTTGACCCGCCGGTCGGCGAAGAGGGAGGCGAGGGCGGTGTACATGGCGCAGCCGGCCGAAGGTCCGTCCTTGGGGGTGGCCCCGGCGGGAACGTGGACGTGGACATCGTATTTCCCGAAATCCTCCGGGTCGATCCCGAGGCCGTCGGCATGGGAACGAACGAGACTCCAGGCGGCTTCCATGGATTCTTTCATGACATCCCCGATTTGCCCGGTGAGTTTGATGTTGCCTTTGCCGGCGTAGCGGATCGCTTCGATGTTGAGGACTTCGCCGCCCACCGGGGTGTAGGCGAGTCCGTTGACGACACCGGGGCGGCTGGCGAACATTTTCGCTTCCCGGGTGAAGTGCGGGGCGCCGAGGATCTCCTCGACGAATTCGGGGGTCACGGAGACGGTGACCTGGTCGTCGGCGGCGACGCGGGCGGCGATGGCGCGGCAGACACTGCCGATCTCGCGCTCGAGATTGCGCACCCCCGCCTCGCGGGTGTAGTCGTCGATGATGCGGAGGATCGCCTTGGAGGTCCAGCGCGCCTGGCGGGCTTTGATGCCGTTCTCTTTCAACTGCCGTTTGACGAGGTAGCGCTTACCGATCTGGAGCTTCTCCTCGGCGGTGTAGCCGGGGATCTCGATGATCTCCATGCGGTCGCGCAGCGGCGCGGGCACGGGATGGATGGTGTTGGCGGTGGAGATGAAAATGACCTGGCTGAGGTCGAAGGGCACGTCGAGGTAGCGATCGACGAAGGTGTCGTTCTGCCGCGGGTCGAGCACCTCGAGGAGGGCGCTGGCCGGGTCGCCGCGGAAGTCCGCCCCGATTTTGTCGACTTCGTCGAGCATGATGACGGGGTTGCGGGTGCCGACGCGGCGGATCTCCTGGATGAGGCGGCCCGGCATCGAGCCGATGTAGGTGCGGCGGTGGCCGCGGATCTCGGACTCGTCGCGCAGCCCGCCGACGCTGATGCGGGCGAACTCGCGTCCGAGGGCCTCTGCGATGGAGTGGCCGAGACTCGTTTTCCCCACACCGGGAGGCCCGAGGAGACAAAGGATGGGGCCGCGCCCGTGGGGGTTGAGCTTGCGCACGGCGAGGTATTCGATGAGGCGGCGCTTGACCTTCTCCAGGCCGAAGTGATCGCGATCGAGGACTTCCCGGGCGAGGTCGAGGTCGTTGTGGTCCTCGCTCATTTTGTTCCAGGGCAGCTCGGCCATGGTCTCCAGATAGCTCACGATGACGGAGTGCTCGGGGCTGGCCGGCGGGATGATCTCGAGACGCTTCAGCTCGCGGCTGGCCTGCTTCATCGCGCCCTCGGGGAGACCGGCGGCCTCGAGACGGATGCGGAGGTCGTCGGTCTGTTCCTCGCCACCGTCGCCTTCCCCGAGTTCGCGCTGGATCGCCCGGAGTTGCTCGCGTAGGTAGGCCCGCCGCTGCGCGTCGGAAAATTCATCCTCGACATCGGCGCGCAGTTTTTGCTGCAGCTCGGCGATGTGGAGTTGGTTGTTGAGGGTTTGCTGCACTTTCTCGGCCCGTTTGCGGACATCCACTTCTTCGAGGAGGCGCTGTTTCTGGGTGAGGTCGAGGCTGAGGTTGGTGGCGAGGAAATCGGTCAGGATGGAGGGCGAGTCGATCACCGCGAGGGCCTGGCTGGCCTCGTCCGGGATGGAGGGATTGAGGTTGATGAAGGCCTGGGCCGACTCGCGGAGATTGCGCAGGGTCGCCTCCCAGACATCGTCGTTGCGGGGGAATTTGTTTTCGAGGATCTCGAAGCGGGCCTTGAGATAGGGTTTCGTGGAGACGAATTTCGTCAGGTGGATCCGCTCGACGATCTGGATGAGGACGAGGGTCTGCTCGTCGCTCTGGCGCACCATGCGGAGGACGTTGCCGAGCACGCCGACCTCGTAGAGATCCTCCGCCTTGGGGTGATCGAGCTCGGCGTCCCGCTGTGTGGCGAGGGCGAGGAGACGGCCCGTCGGGAGGAGTTCGTCGAGGAGCTCGCGGCTGGCGGCCCGTTCCACCGTGAGCGGGGCGACCGTGCCGGGGAAAAGGACCACCCCGCGCAGGGGCATCACGGGGATGACGTCGGGCAGGTCGGATCTCCATTCCGGCATCGTGGCGTCGGGTCGGCTCGTGGAGATCTCGATGATCTCGCCGGAGGATTCGTTGAGGAGTTGTTCAAAGTCTTCCATGTCTGGAAAAGAAAAGGGCGATAAAGAGAAAGGGGGAAGGGGATGAAGCGAGCGGAGAGATCAGTGGTCGGCGAGGGGCAGGACGATCCAGAGGAGACCGTTCTCCTGTTTGGCGGTGACGCGGTCGCGGTCGATCTCGACGGGGAGCGGAATCTCGCGGGCGAAGCGTCCGCATTCGATCTCCATGGTGATGACCCGGCGGCACTGGCTGGAGGTGTCCCGTGTCGGCACGGGGGGCCGGCGTTCCCCCGAGATGTGGAGGCGGTCGGGGAGGACATCGACGCGGATTTCGCTCTTGTCGACACCCGCCAGATCGACCCAGATCTCGATGCGGTCGTCGTAGCGGTAGGCGGTGATGTCGGGCTCCCACCCCTGGATGGAGCAGAATCCAGAGAAGTGCAGGGTGTTGAGATCGTGGACGACTTCGCCCATGCGGCCGATGATTCGGGTGAGACGAACTTTTTTAGGCATGGCTGGGGAGAGGTTGCGGGTGGGACGCGACCGGCGCGCTACGGCGCGGCCGGTGTTCGGGATGGGGGGAGGTTGCTCGGACAAGTTTGGTTTTCGGGAATGCCCCGGATAGAGAATGTGGTCCCGACTGGCCCGGTGCCAAATAGATTTTTCCCGGAGAGGGGCGATTCGCCCTCATCAGCGCTATTGCGGGCGGCCCGCGCAGCGCTTACGATGGAGGACGCTTATGAAAAAAGGACCTCTCTCCGCCG
>JAAYAT010000064.1 GCA_012719225.1 Verrucomicrobiaceae bacterium | reverse complement strand
CCTTCGGCGAACTCCCCGACGAAGTGGACGCCCTGCTCGAGTCGCTCCTGGCGCAGCGGGCGGATTTCCGGGAGACCGCCGCGTCGATCCGCGAGGCCTTCCAACTCACCGGCGAGGTCGTCCAACAACGCCCCGCGCTGTTTCGGGCGGATGCCTCCGCGCCGGAACCGGTATCCGTCCGGAGTTGGCGCGGCCTTCGCTTTTTCAGTGGCGGCGCGAAAATCGCGGCGGCGCTGGCGGTCCTCGCTCTGGCCGCCGGTCTGGGCTACCGGAGCGGTCACGATTCGAGGGGGGAGACCGGGGCGACCGCACCGAGCCGTTCCGCGAGTGGCGTTGCCGCCGGGAATCCTTCCGCTCCGTCCCCCTGGGCCCGTTACCAGGTCGATGCCGAGGGACGCCTCGCGGTACTCTCGAAAAACGCACCCCGGTCCTGAATTGCCTTCCGGATCTCCCTCCCAATTGCTTCCCTTGAAAACGCGACACCTCATCCCCCTCTTCGTGTTTCTCCTCGGGCTTTGCGCCTGCGAGCCGAAGGAGCGCGCGGTCTGGTCTCCCGATGGTCGCAGCGCGGCGGTGATGATCGAGCACGAGCTGCATTTCACCGATGAAAAGGGCGATCTGACCGGCCCGCCGACCGGGGCGGACACGGACCGGACTCTCGTCGAGAAGGTGGCTTGGTCGGGTGACGGAAGCAGCCTCGTGGTTCACCGGATCCGACTGGCTCCGCGCTGGGAGGAACTGAGCCCGCTCCTGCCGACGGCGGAGGCGGAACGCGTCGAAGCGGTCGCCGCCCGGATACCGGAGTTGCTGCGCTCCGCCGTGGTCTTCCACGGCGACAGGGACCGCATCGACCCGATCCTCGACCGGCTCGCGGGAGGGGAGAACGAGTTGCTGCACAATGCCCTGCACCTCGCCCTCGCAAAGAACCGTTCGGCGGTGGCGGACGCCCTGACCGACGCACCGAAAGCCTGGCGATCGATTGCGGGGAAAACGGAGGAAGAGGAGACGGCGGGATTTTACCTCCACGAACTGGCGTTGGTTCGGCGCGGGGAGGACGGGGAATGGAAAGTCGCGGAGACCTTCGGGCACAGCCTCCGGGGGATCGTTTCGATGGCGATTTCCCCGGGGTTTCCGGTGCTGGCGGTGAGCCGCGTCGACCGGGCCGGCGGAGAAAAGGGGCACGATCTCGAGTGGATCCATCTCGACGGCAGCGCCCGCGGAACCATCGCGACGAGGGTCAGCCCGGCTTTTTCCTGGATGCCGGACGGGCGCGGTCTCGTGATGCTGGCACCGGTCGGGACGGGGCAGGGGCCTCTTCTGCGGGTGCTGCGGCGCGACCTGCTCGACGCGGAGGGACGTCCGCTCGCGGAGGAGGGGGAAGAAGGGACGGGAGGGGTGCGGACCCGGGAACTCGCTCTCGCGATCCAGCCTTTCGCGCCGCGTCTGGCGGTGCTGCCGGGCGGCGAGGTGCTTTTTGCGAGTCAGCCGGGGAGCCTCCCGATGAAGGGCGGGGAAACGGTGCGGCAGCCGCGGCTCTATCTCGTCCCTGGCGAAGGTGGCGAGATCCGGGAGGTTCCGACAGGGGAGGGGGCGCTGCCGATGGACCTGGGCTATTTCGTTCTCTCGCCGGACGGCCGACGCCTCGCGGTCGTCGAGAGCGGGAGCGACGCGGTCGCGGTGATCGACCTCGCCAGCGGTGCGAGCGAGTTGGTCTCGGGGCCTCATCCCGGTTGGAAATGCCGCAGCCTGCCCTCGTGGAAATCGTCCGACGAACTTTCCTTCGCGGCGCTCGATCCGGCCACCGGCACGGCGCGATGGCTCCTCTGGAAAGAGGGGGAGGAGGAATTGATCTCCCTGAGCGACGACTGGCCGGCTGGATCCACGGCGGGCTGGCTCGAATACAAAAAGGAATCCGAACCCCCTGCGATCACCCCATGAAACCCTTTCTCTTCTTCGGCTTGTTGTGTTGGTTCGTTGGTCCCCTCGCGGCGATCGCCGGGGACGATCCGACGGAGTTTGCTTTTTTTGAAAATAAAATCCGGCCGGTTCTCGTGAAACACTGCTACGAATGCCACTCGGTGGAGTCGGGCAAAGCCAAGGGCGGTCTCCGGGTCGATGACCGCGAGGCGCTGCGGCGGGGCGGGGAGTTGGGCGCGGCGGTGGTGGAGGGCGAGCCGGGGGAAAGTCTTCTTCTCGTGGCGATGCGTCACGAGGATCCCGATCTGGAAATGCCGCCGCGCAAAGCGAAACTGCCCGACGCGGTCAGCGCGGATTTCGAGGCCTGGATCGCCGCGGGAGCCCCCGATCCTCGCGAACCGGGGAAAGAGGCGGCGAGCCGGGGCGGACGCGCCGAGGGCTGGGAGGAGCATTGGAGTTATCGTCCGCCGGTGCGGGTGGAACCGCCCGCGGTGACGGACGAGGCCTGGGCCGGGACCGCGATAGACCGCTTCGTTTTCGCAGAGTTGCAGTCCGCCGGTCTCGCCCCGTCACCCGAGGCCGATCCGGTGACCTTGCTGCGACGGCTCGGTTTCGCCCTGACAGGTCTGCCTCCCTCGCCCGAAGCGGCGGCGGCGTTCACTCTCGGGGATCTCGAGGGCGCGGTGGATCAAATGTTGGCCTCGGAGGGCTTCGGCGTCCGCTGGGGACGGCACTGGCTCGACGTGGTGCGCTACGCCGAGTCGAACGGGAAAGAGGCGAACCTGACCTACCCCCACGCCTGGCGCTATCGGGACTACGTCATCGAATCCTTCGCGGCGGACCTGCCCTACGATCAATTTTTGCGGGAACAAATCGCCGGCGACCTGATCGAGGCGGAGAACGACAGCGAGCGCGCCCGGCTGCTCATCGCCACCGGTTTCCTCGCTTTCGGTCCGAAGGGCCTGACCGAAAACAACGACCTGCAGTTCGCCGCCGACGTGATCGACGAGCAGATCGACGCCCTCTCCCGCGGGATGCTGGCGAGTTCCATCGCCTGCGCGCGGTGCCATGATCACAAGTCCGATCCGTTCACGATGGACGATTATTACGCCCTCGCGGGGATTTTCAAAAGCACCGAGACCCGCTTCGGCACTTGGATCGATTCCGAGAGCAATCAGAGCGCCCGCCTCATCCAGTTGCCCTCCCTGCCGGGACAGCTCATCCCGAACCCGTCGATGACGAAGGAGGAAGTCGCCGAGATCGAAGGGAAGCTCGCGGCCCTCGACGCCGAGGAGAAAGCCGCTCGCAAGGCCACTGAAAAGGCGGTTGCGGAAGGACAGGACATGCAGAAGACCTTCAACGAAAGGCTCGCCAACGCCCTGCGAATCTATTGGTCGCGCGGCCCGATGGTGGGCAAACTCGAAACCGTGGACGACGAGGGGAACGCCCTTCCCCTTTGCATGGGAGTGCTCGACGCGGAGGAGTTGGTGGATTCGCCGCGCTACGAACGGGGAGAAATCAACCATCCGGCGGGCACGGTGCCGCGCGCGATTCCGGCGGTCTTCTCCCTGGAGAGCGAGGGGGCTGTGCCGGACGACGCCAGCGGACGTCTCGAACTGGCCCGCTGGGTTACCGACCCGAAGAATCCGCTGACCGCGCGGGTCATGGTGAACCGCGTCTGGAGCCACCTTTTCGGGGAGGGCCTCGTCGAGACGGTGGACAATTTCGGTCCGACGGGGGCGGCGCCGAGCCATCCCGAGTTGCTCGATTATCTCGCGATCCGCTTTCAAGAAAACGGATGGTCGGTGAAACAACTCGTCCGTGAAATCGTGCTCAGCCGGACCTATCGGCAGGCATCGGTCTGGCGGGAGGACGGCTACCGCAAGGACCCTGACAATCGCCTGCTGTGGCGTCATGCCAAGGAGCGGCTCGACGCCGAGGTGATCCGCGATGCGATGCTCTCGGTCTCGGGCGACATCAATCTCTCGCCGCGTTCCGGTTCGTTGGTGGCGGAGTTGAAAAGCCAGTCGGTCGGGATCCTCTCGCTGAACAAGGACGTGCCCGACGATCTCGACGGCACCACGCACCGCTCGGTCTACCTGCCCATCCTGCGCGACCGCATGCCGGACATTCTCCGGCACTTCGACTTCGCCGAACCCAGCCTGGTGGTGGGGCGGCGCGACACCACCAATGTGCCGTCGCAGGCGCTCTACCTCATGAACAGCGACTTCATCCGCGCCCGTGCCGAAGGGCTCGCCCGCCGCATCGGGCGGGAAACGTCCGATCCGGCGGAAATGATCCGGCTCGCCTTCGAGATCTGTTTCAACCGTTCCCCCGATCCGGTCGAAGCGGATCTCACCGAAACCTATCTCAAGACGCCGACGGACCCGGACACGGGCCCCGAGGAAATGTTCATCCGGCTCTGCCACGCCCTCCTCGCGAGCGCGGATTTCCGTGTCGCCGACTGATCACCGCAACCTTTTCCGAGCTTTCTCCCAAACCCAACGATACCCCGCCATGAACCCTCCGATTTCCTTCGCCTCCCGCCGCGACTTTCTGCGTTCCTCCGCCCTCGGGATGAAGTGGCTGGCCTTCTCGGCCCTCGCCGCCAAGACCACCGATTCCGCGTCGGCCGCCGCCTTTTCGAACGGACTCACCGCCCGCCCGAGCCACTTTCCGGCGCGGGCCAAGCACGTCATCTTCCTGACGATGCGGGGCGGTCCCTCCCACGTCGACCTGCTCGATTACAAGCCCGATCTCGTGAAGAATTCGGGGAAAGAAGCCGTCATCGGGCGCGACTCCCTCGGGGCGAAGCTGCTCGGTCCGGCCCATCCCTTCGCCCGCTACGGGGACTCCGGTCTGCACATGACCTCCCTGCTCCCGCGGATCGGGGAGCACGCCGACGACATCTGTGTGATCAATTCGATGCACACCGATGTGCCGAACCACTCGCCCGCCTTCGTCCAGATGCATACCGGCAGCTTCCAGTTCGTGCGCCCCTCGCTGGGTGCCTGGAGCGTCTACGGGCTGGGCAGCGGCAACGAAAACCTCCCCGGCTTCATCACCCTCAACCCTCCGGCCGGAGACGGGGGGGCGCAGAACTACGGCAGCGCCTTTCTCCCGAGCATCTGTCAGGGGACGAGACTCGGCGGTGGCCAGCTTCCCGCGCTCTATGCGGCCTTTTTGAAAAAGCAGCAGGCACCGGGACCGCCCATGAAAAATATCGAGAACTCGCATCTCACCCGACAGGAGCAGCGGCGTCAGCTCGATCTGATCCGCAGCCTCAACGAAGGACGGCTCCGCCGCGAGCCGGGGCAGCCCGAGGTGGAGGGGATGATAGAGTCCTTCGAACTGGGCTTCCGGATGCAGAGCGAAGTGCCCGGAGTCATCGATATCGGTTCGGAATCCTCCGAAACACTCGCCCTCTACGGGATCGGGAACGGCGCGGACATTTTCGCGCGCCAGTGCTTGCTGAGCCGACGCCTCGTCCAGGCGGGCGTGCGTTTTGTCGAGATCGCATCACCCGAGGGCTGGGACCACCACGCGCTGCTCTCGATGAACCTGCAGAAAGCCTGCGAGTCGGTGGACCGGCCCGTGGCGGCCTTGCTCACCGATCTGAAACGACATGGTCTCCTCGATGAGACCCTTGTGATCTGGGCCGGAGAGTTCGGCCGCACCCCCTACGCGCCGGGGCTCGACGGGCGCGACCACAATCACAAGGGCTTCTCCCTGTGGATGGCCGGGGGCGGGGTCAAAGGCGGCATCCACTACGGTGCGACAGACGAGATCGGCTACGAAGCGGTGGAGAATCCCATGCACATCCACGACTGGCACGCCACGATACTGCACCTCCTGGGGCTGGATCACAAAAGGCTCACCTTCAACTACGGTGGCCGCAATTTCCGCCTCACCGAGACCTCGGGCGAGGTCGCCAGGGGGATCCTCGCCTGACCGATTCAAATGCAACGAATGCTAGCAGCCTGTCGGACTTATCCTCTCCGGCTGCGGAAAACGGGGTTCCGGCCCAAATTTCCCTTCGTTCTCGTCATTTGTGTTCCCACAAACTCCTCGAACTTATGAAAATTTTGTCTCGGATCCCGCTTCCCTCGCACAAATGTTCTAAGTCCGACAGGCTGCAAGGAATGAAACCTTCCCTCTTTTCCCGCGCCGGGCTCGGGCTGGCGATTCTCTTTTCCTTGTCGCTCCACAGCAGTCCGGCGCTGGAGCCCTGCCGCATCGAGATCGTCGACAGCGAGAATGGCTGGCCCGTTCCGCTGGTGGAGTTGCGGACCAATCACCACGTTTCTTTTTACACCGACAACGCCGGTGTGGTGGCCTTTGACCTGCCCGAGTTGATGGGCGTGGAGACCTGGTTCACCGTCGCGGCGGATGGCTACGAGCACAAGGCCGACGGCTTCGGCAGCCGCGGGTTCCGCTTCGTGCCGGAACCCGGGGGAAAACACGTCGTGAAAGTGGATCGCACGATGATCGCCAAACGCCTCGGTCGTCTCACCGGCGCGGGGATTTTCGCGGAGAGTCGCAAGTTGGGAGAACACCTCGATTGGCAGGAAAGTGGCATCCTCGGGTCTGACAGCATCCAGTCGGCGGTGCATCGCGGACGCCTTTTCTGGGCCTGGGGGGACACCATCGTGCCGAAGTATCCGCTAGGGCTTTTCCACATGAGCAGTGCCACGACAGCGCCGAGTCCGCTCTCCTCCCTCGAACCGCCCCTGAAGCTCGCCCTCGACTACTTCCGCGACGAGGAGGGAAAAGTGCGCAACGTCGCCAACGTCGCTCCGAAAGATCCCGGGCCGACCTGGGTGGGTGGGTATGTCAGTCTGCCTGCCGCCAACGGGGAACCCCGCCTCGTCGGTCATTACGCCAAGATTGAGCCGCCCCTCTCGAGCTACCGCACCGGACTCTGCGTCTGGAACGAGGCGACGGAAAATTTCGAGTCGGTCAAGGTGCTCTGGGAGCGGGAAAAAGACGGCGACCGGGAGCCGCTCACCCCTGTGGGACATCCCGCTTTCTGGACCGACGAGGCGGGGCGGGAATGGCTCCTCTTCGGCAATCCCCTTCCGACCATCAAGATGCCGCCGACCTACGAAGCCTGGCTCGATCCGGCGCGGTGGGAGCCGCTTACGCCGCAGAAAAAGATCGCGTCGGCGGACGGCGGGGAGATCGAACCCCACAGCGGCTCCATCGCCTGGAACGCCTACCGGGAAAAATGGGTGACGGTTTTCGTCGAGTCCTTCGGCGAACCCTCTGCCCTCGGCGAGGTCTGGTATGCCGAGGCCGATTCCCCTCTGGGGCCGTGGGGTGGGGCGGTCAAGGTGCTCTCGCACCGGAGCTACACATTTTACAATCCGAGGATTCACCCGACCCTAACACCCGCCGAATCACCCGTGCTCCTTTTTGAAGGCACCTACAGCACGATGTTTTCCGAAGCCAAAAAACCGACTCCGCGCCACGACTACAATCAGATCCTCTACCGCCTCGACCTCCACGAGGCGGCTTTGGCGGGGGCGGGAGAATGAGAGCGAAGAAGGGGCGAAATCCCGCTGGAAGCTACGCTTGGTCGAAGAGTGCGGCGGCGGTTGCGGATGTTTTCAAGATTCCGTCTTCGATGCGAGCGATGCCCTCCGTCAGACCAACGCCATCCGACGCGAGTGCCGCCCGGGTGGTTGCCACCGCTCCGGGCACTTTTTTCGCGATGTCGAGGATGCGTGCGAATACCCTGGCTTGATCCATTTTCCACTCTTTGGCAGCCCGCGCCCAATGCCGGGGAGCGATCTTCCACCACTGGTATTCCCCACCGATCTTCATCGCCATTCGCGTCTTGCGCTCGTGGTGGGGCTTCTCGTAGGGGAGGAAGGATGCGACATCGTAGAGCGGCGCGAGTCGGGCTTGCGCCCCCGCGGCAAGAAGAAATCCAAAGTTTTTTCCGTGGGCGTCGGTGCCCTTGATGAGCCAGTTGTATATCAGGGCATCGAGGAATCGCAACTCGTCCTCACGCGGATGACTGGAGTAGTCGCGAATCAGCCCGAAAATGTCCCCTGCGGTCGGTCCGCCGTCTCGTTCATACTTTTGCAGAGGCGGGATGTGTAACGCTTGGCAGGCATCTTCCTGGTGGATGCGAATGATCTTCCCCTCGAGCGGCATGCGATCAAATCGCTTCACGATGATCACCGGGATCCCCCCGGTTTTTTCAATCCAGGATTCCGCCGCCGCCATGCCGAGTAGCCGGGCAAGAGTCAGGCAGTAGTGCTCGTTCAGATCGTGATCCAGATAGCGGCCCTCGTTCGGTTTCAGAATATGGGTGGTCGGAGTCTCCCCCTCCGGCACGCCCCACCGGCCGGTGCGATCCTCCCGGTAGAGCCCCATCTTGGGCTGTGCACCAGCGAGGCTGAACTGCCCGCGGTCTCCGTCGCGCCTCGCGGCGGCGTGGTCTTTCAACAACTCCCCGATTCGTTCCTCCAGTTCTTCGTTAGTGATCCACTGAATTCCTTGCGGGACCTTTCCGTTCACCCATCGTTCGGCGCGTTCGGGTCGTACGAATTGCACCCCGCCGGCGCATTCCTCGCCCACGTGATAGAGGAGGCGGAACGGATTTCGTGCGGAGACTTGGAATTTTCTCGCCCATTTGTCGAGAACTTCGCTGTTGTCCGGGAGCAAACCCGAAAGGAAAGGGCGGACCAACGTATCCCCGTGCTCCTCTCTGAGGATCGGCATGGATAGGGAGAGAGGGAAAGCACCCTCTGAATCCACCCACTCGGGATCGTAGCGCAGGGTGATCCAGTCCCGCTTCGCCAAGTAGACGAGTTCCCCCATCTTTTGATTCCCTACGAGAGCGACCAAGCGATTATTCATCATTCTTCTTTCCTGCATCGTCCACGGTTCCGCTTGACTGGACGGTGATTTTGTCAGGCTCTTTCCGCATCGTTTGAACCAACGCATTGAGGTCGAGCCCCTTCTCGACTCCGCTCGGGTGCTCCACCTTGTCGACCGAGATGCTCAAGCCGAGCGCCTTGATCGTCTGGAAAACCAAGCCGATCCGGGCCATCGTTTTCCCCCTCTCAAACTCGGAGATCCAGAGAGGTCTCACGCCCACTCGGTCGGCCAACTCCGCTTGTGTCCAGCCTCGCTTCTTTCGTTCCTCGCGGATCAGAATTCCGAGATCCTGTGGAGATGACACCTTCATGCGGTCAATTTATCGTTTATGCGATCGCATGTAAAGCTTGATTTTATGCGATCGCATGGAATAATGGCGTTGATGCGATCGCCTCGACCTCGACGAGGCGGCTTTGGCGGCGGAACAGGATTGACGGGAGGGCGGCGACTTTGTATTTCTGTGGAATGATGAAATTCTTTCTATTTTTATCTACGGAGCGAAGGAGGATACCCTCCTCGACAAGCACAGGGAACATTCCGCGGAGGGAATGAAGTTGCTGACGCTTACGGAAAGTCGCAGTGATCGCTACAGCGCGGTTTGGATCAGCGAGCGGGGCTTCGCCGAAGTCAGCGCGCAGTTGGAAAAATACGGGATCGGGCTGGGCGAAATCGAGGAGTGAGTCCGACGCCGGGCAGCGTCGTCGCCACGACGGTCGCGCTCAGGCCTTTTTCAACACAAGGACGAGGTCGGCGTAGCTGTCGTCGAGTTTCCGGTGTTCGTCGGGGTCGTGGCGGAAATCGTGGCAGGCGACAAGCCGCAGGGCGGTGACCTTGCCGAGGAGCCGTCGCAACTGAGCGGCGGAATAGCTGCGGACGGTCCAGTGGGTTTCCTGCCGTGAGACGTGGCCGTCGGGCAGGGTGACGCGGAGACGGGAGCGCATCGCCTCGCGGCGGGTGCCGGGGGAGGGGGGCCAGGTGCGGGTGTTGCAGAC
Organism: Verrucomicrobiaceae bacterium; assembly: GCA_012719225.1. Taxonomy (GTDB): domain Bacteria; phylum Verrucomicrobiota; class Verrucomicrobiia; order Verrucomicrobiales; family DEV007; genus Arctic95D-9. The sequence goes on along the minus strand of JAAYAT010000064.1, from coordinate 3,094 downwards.
CACCTCGATGCCGTCGCGGGAGGCGAGCCAGCGTTCGTGAGAGATTTTGGACTCGCCGGGATCGGTGAGGTGCAGTCCGAGGACGAAAAGGCCGCCGGGCCGGAGAACCTCGGCGACGCGCCCGAGCGCGGCGACGGCGTCTGCTTCGGTGAGAAGATATTTGAAGGTGCTGACGAGGCAGTGGACAAGATCGAATTTTTTCCCGCCGGGCACGCGGAAGTCCTCCATGCGGTCTTCCCAGAGGAGCCCGGTGATTTTTTCCTCCGCGAAGCGTTCCCGGGCGAAGTCCAACATGCGTGGATTGGCGTCGAATCCGGCGATGCGCCAGCCCCGCTTCCCGAGTTCGCGCATCACCCGGCCGCTCCCGCAGGCCAGTTCGAGAACGGAGCGCCGCGCCCTCGCGCCGGTGCCGTGGCGCTCGCAGAGAGCTTCGAGAAAGTCGGCTTCCCCGACGGTGTCTTCGTCGAAAATGATGTCGTAGTAGAGCGGGGTGTCGTACCAGTCGATGGGTTCGGGAGCGGGCATGGAGGCAGCAGAGGGGTAGCCCCGTTTCCCCTTTTTCGCCAGTCCGCCTCTTGGCATGTCTCGATCACGCCTTTGACCTCGCCCGGAGAATCTTCTATTGTGCGGGTATGAAAAGGATCTTCCTCCTCTCTTCGGTCTTGTCTCTGGTCGGTTTTGCGGCCATGTTTCCGATTCAGTCCGAAGACAAACCCGCCAAGAAACAGCCCGTGATCGAAGTTTCCTCCAGCGCACCCGAGCAGCCCACCGGCCCGGTCGAGCGGACGGATGAGGAGTGGAAAAAAATCCTCACCCCCGAGCAATACCGTATTCTCCGGGAAGAAGGCACCGAGCGGGCCAACGGAGAGGTCTACGCGGAATTCAAAAAACACGGGGGCGGCACCTACTATTGCGCCGGATGCAACGCCGAGCTTTTCACCTCGAAGGAGAAGTTTGATTCACATTGCGGCTGGCCTTCCTTTTACGATCCGGCCAAGGCGAAAAACGTGAAGTACAACACCGACTTCCATCTCGGCTACGCCCGCACCGAGGTGCGCTGCAAAATTTGCGACGGCCATCTCGGCCACGTCTTCAAGGGGGAGGGCTTCGAGACGCCGACCGACAAGCGCTACTGCATCAACGGCACGGTGTTGAAATTCGTCCCGGACGGCGAGGCGGCACCGACAGCAAAATCCGCCGAGACCGCGAAAAAGGCCGGGGAGTGAACCTCGGAGCCCGTCGCTTTTTGTTTCCGCATTTTCCTTGCAGGTCGCGACGGCATGTGAGAACTAGCGGGCATGAGTCAATTTCAAGATCGTGTTGTCGTTGTGACCGGTTCGGGCCGGGGCATCGGTAAGGAAATCGCGAAGGCCTTCGTCGTGCGCGGAGCCAAAGTCGCCGTGGCGAGTCGGACCGAAGCCAACGCGCGGGCCGCCGCCGACGAATTCAACGCGCTTGGCCCGGGGACCGCGAAAGGCTACGCCGTCGACATCGCGGACTACGAGGCCACCCTAGCGTTCGGCAAAGAAGTTGCGGCCGATCTCGGTCCGGTCGGCATCCTCGTCAACAACGCTGGAGTGACCCGCGACGGACTCGCCCTGCGCATGAGCGAAGAGGACTGGGACACCGTCCTCGACACCAACCTCAAGGGGGCGTTCAACGCGGTCAAAGCCTTCCAGCGCACACTCCTGAAAGCGCCCGACGCCCGCATCATCAACATCAGCTCCGTGATCGGCCTGACGGGAAATGCCGGGCAGGCCAACTACGCCGCCAGCAAGGCGGGATTGATCGGGTTCACCAAGGCGCTCGCGAAGGAGTTCGCGGGCCGGAAAGTCTGTGTCAACGCGGTCGCGCCGGGTTTCATCATCACCGACATGACCGACGACCTCACCGAAGACATCCAGGAGGCGATCAAGAAAAACATTCCCCTCGGCAGTTTCGGCGAGACCGGGGACATCGCCCATGCGGTGCTGTTCCTCGCCAGTCGCGAAGCCCGCTACATCACCGGCCAGGTCCTCACGGTGGACGGCGGTATGGTGATGTGAGGCAAAGAGGGTGAGGCGCGACAGTCAACAGGGTTCCGGCGTCATCGTGCCGCGCCGTGTCGGCGAAAAGCATTGAAATTTCCCGCGCGGTTGGCTACATCGGAGCATGTTCAAAATGCGCACGATGAAAGCGGCGGACTTCGATGCTGTCGCCGAACTGATTTTCCTCTCGACCAACGCCTGGTACCAACAGCGGCTGGGACACGCCATTTTCCAATGCCGCCCGCAGGATTGCCGCGTATTTTGCGAGGTCTACAACGATCTCGATCCCGAAGGAGGTCTCGTGCTCGAACACAGCCGCACCGGAATGATCGTGGGCTCGTGCTTTTTTCATCCGCGCGAGACCCACGTCTCCCTGGGGATCATGAATGTCCACCCGAACTACTTCGGCCACGGCATCGCGGGGCGTCTCCTCGAGCGCATCATCGACGAGGCGGAGAGTCGGGAGCTGCCGCTGCGGCTCGTCTCCAGCGCCTTGAATCTCGACTCGTATTCGCTCTACAACCGCCACGGCTTCGTCCCGTTTTGTCTCTATCAGGATTTGTTTCTCCAGGTCCCCGAAGAGGGGATTTCCGCTCCGGCCGATCCCTCGCTGCCCCGCGTGCGGGAGGCGGCCCCCTCGGACCTCGTCGCGATGGGGCGGCTCGAGTTCGAGGTCAGCGGGATCTCGCGGGAGCGGGACTACTGCTATTTCATCGAAAACAGCACCGGGATCTGGAAAACCTTCGTTTCCCTCAACGGCGACGGTGAGGTCGACGGATTCCTCAACTCCATCGATCATCCGGCGATCCGCATCATCGGTCCCGGGGTGATGAAAAACGAGGCCGCCGCCGAGGCGCTGCTGCGGGCGCAACTCGACCATTTCCGGGGAAAAGCGGTCGTCTTTCTCCTGCCGGCGGAGCAGAGCGGATTGGTCCGGACGGCCTATGGGTTCGGGGCGCGCAACTGCGAATTGCACCTCGGTCAGGTGCGCGGAGACTCCCAACCCGTGACCGGCATCGCGATGCCGACCTTTCTCCCCGAATCGGCCTGAGCAGAGACATTCCCGG
>JAAYAT010000063.1 GCA_012719225.1 Verrucomicrobiaceae bacterium | reverse complement strand
TCGACGCCATCCTCGGGCATCTGGGGAACTACTACAAACGCTGAGCCAGAAATGACGGGCATTTCCGTCTCCAGTGACTATGTTGAACCCATGACGACGAAATTCACCTACTGGCAGGAGGATGACGGACGATTTCTCGGGCACTTGAACGAATATCCGGACCATTGGACGCAAGGCGAGACCCTCGAGGACCTCAAAGAGCATCTCCGGGATCTTTTCGAGATCTTCCGTTCGGAAAGCATCCCCGGGATCAAGCGAGAGGCAGAACTCGAGATTGCATGAAGCGGAGGGACTTGATTTCCGTGATCGAAGCCGCCGGAGCTCGTCTCATTCGATCTGGCGGCAAGCACGATATATATCACAATCCCAAAACAGGTGCCACCCAACCAATTCCGAGGCACCGCGAGATCAATGAATTCCTAGCCCGCAAAATCCTGCGCGACCTGACCGAAGAAAAATAGTCACTCCAGAAAACAGCCGCACTTCCCAGTCGATCCATCCGCCCCCAAATTTCCTATGAAAATTTTTCCCATCGCTTCCCCCCGGCTCCTCTCCCTCCTTCCCACCACCTCCGCCCTGCTCCTCACCGTCCTCCCCGCCTTCGCCCAGAAGGAGGCCAAGGAGTTCCAAGTCGGCGGCCCGCTCGGCACGATCAACGAGGCCGGTGTGGCCACGCCTATCTCTGAAAACGTCAAGGTCTACGGCAGCTTCCGCTTCGCCGAGAGCTGCGTCTACGACGCGGAGAAAAACCTCATCGTAGTGATGAACGCGGGCGTGCCGCAGGCCCAGCAGGAAAACGACGGCTACGTCTCCCTGCTCCATCCCGACGGCAGCGTCCACACCACGAAATGGATCGGCGCCACCCGTGACGGTCTCACCCTGAACCATCCCCTCGGCAGCGCCATCCTCGGGCGCACCCTCTACACCGTCGACATCGACACGGCTCGGACCTTCGATCTCGACAGCGGTGAGCCCGGCCAATCCTGGCAGGTCCCTGGCGCGACCTTCCTCAACGGCATCGCCGTGGCCGCCGACGGCACCGTCTATGCCTCCAACACCCGCGACGAGAGCCGCGTCTACAAGATCACCGCGTCGGGCGAGGTGAGCACCTTCGTCGACGGCGAACCGCTCAAAGCCCCCAACGGCGTCGCCATTGACCCCGACGGCAATATCGTCGTCGTCAACGTGGGAGACAGCGCCGTTCTGACCTTCTCGCCCGACGGGACGCTCGCCAAAACCGAGCACGCCGCCGAGAGCGGACTCGACGGGCTCGTCATCCTCGAAGACGGGACCAAATACGTCAGCAGCGTGCGCTACGGCAGCATCTCCCGCATCCGCCCCGGCGGGAAAGCCGAGATCATCGCCTCCGGCATTCCCAACGCCGCCTCGATGGGCTATGACTCCAAGCAAAAGCAGCTCGTCATCCCGATGAACAACCACAACGCCGTCGCTTTTTTGAAGCTGGAAGATTGAGCGGCGGGATCGCTTCCCGCCATTACCTCAGGCCCGCTTGTTCCTCCTTGATCCGCTCGGAGAGTCAAAGCTTTCCATTTCCCCATGAAACGCCGACTCCTCCTCCCCGTCCTCGTGGGGTTCGCCCTCGCACTCATGTCCCACGCCTCCGCCGAGACTTCCCCGCCCCCCGTCGACAAAAACGCCCCGAAGCTTCCAAAAATCACCGGGTCAGGTTCGCTGACTCCCTTGCCCGAGGGCGCCTTCACCCTCGTCGTCATTCCCGACACGCAGCATTACACCGGTCTCGGCTGCAAGGGCGCGCTCGCCTCCGACGACCCCGTGGAGAACCGCCACCTCGCCGCTCAGGTCGAATGGATCCTCGCCAACCGCGAGGCGCAGAATATCGTCTTCGTCACCCATGTCGGCGACATCGTCGAGAAGAACCGGGCCGAGGAATGGGCCGTCGCCAGGGCGCACCTCGACCGACTCCGCGGCGTCGTGCCCTTCAGCCTGACGGTGGGCAACCACGACATGAGTTCGAAAGGGGACGCGCGGCTCTTCCAATCGCATTTCCCCGCGTCCAGCTTCGCGGAGCAGGCTTGGTATCTCGGCTGCTACACCCATGATCGTCCCGACCAGGAAGTCTCCGCGAACAACGTCAACAGCGCCCAGATCTTCAGCGTCGGCGGGGTCGATTTCCTCCACCTCAGCCTCGAATGCAACGCGCCCGACGACGTGCTCGCCTGGGCCGACGCCTTGCTGAAGCGGCATCCCGACCGCCGCGCCATCGTCACCACCCACATGGACCTCGGCATCGTCGAGAAGCCCAAGACCGCGGCGGGCTACATCCACGATCCGAAAGGGCGGATGCGCTGGTCCAAGATCCACGGCGCGCGCGGCAACCACGGCGAGGCGCTGTGGGAGAAGCTTTTCCGCCGCCATCCCAATCTCGACTTCATCCTCTGCGGCGATCAGAGCCGCGTCACCGCCCTGCGCCTCGACGCGACCGCGGACGACGGTCACACCGTGACCTCGCTGCTGAGCGACTACATGAGCGAGCCGGTCCTGCGCCTGATGCGCTTCCTTCCCTCGGAGAACCGCATCGACGCGATCACCTGGCACGTCCCCGGCGGCTTCCTCGTCGAGGCGACCGTCCACGTGCCGGAGCGCGGGCAACATCAGTTTTCGCTCGAGTTCGAGATGGCGGGGCAAGGGAGGTAAGGCGCGCGACGCGCGACCCGGTTGCCACAAACGCAAGCCGCCTCGTCCCTCACTTCAGCAGTTTGGCCCGCTCGATCGCGCGCATCATGCCCTTGGCCTTGTTCACCGTCTCGTCGTATTCGTTGGCGGGGACGGAATCGGCGACCACGCCGGCTCCGGCCTGGACGTAGGCTTTGCCGTCCTTGAGTACGACGGTGCGCAGGGCGATGCAACTGTCGTGATTCCCATCGAATCCGAAGTAACCGACGGCGCCGGCGTAGGCTCCGCGCTTGGATTTTTCCATTTCGTTGATGATCTGCATGGCACGGACCTTGGGGCTGCCGCTGACGGTTCCGGCGGGAAAGGTGGCCCGCATCACGTCGTAGGCGCCGAGGCCTTCGCGGAGCCGGCCAACGACGTTGGAGACGATGTGCATGACGTGACTGTAGCGCTCCACGATCATGAATTCACTCAGCTCGACCGAGTGGTATTCGGCGACCCGGCCGACGTCGTTGCGGGCGAGGTCGATGAGCATGACGTGTTCGGCCCGTTCCTTGGGATCGGCGAGGAGTTCGGCGGCGAGGGCGTCGTCTTCCTCCTGCGTTTTCCCGCGCCAGCGGGTTCCGGCGATGGGACGGATCTTGATGTTGCGGTCGATCGCCTGGACGTGGACTTCGGGGGAACTCCCCACGAGGGCGAACTCGTCGCCGAACTGGAGACAGAACATGTAGGGCGAGGGATTGACGTGGCGCAGCGCCCGGTAGAGGTCGATGGGCCGTCCGCTGTAGTCGTTTTCGAAGCGCTGCGAGGGGACGACTTGGAAAATGTCCCCGGCGAGGATGTATTCCTTGGCCCGGGCGACCATGTGCTCGTATTCCTCGCGGGTGGTGTTGCTGCGGATCTCCGCTTCGGCCGGGTTTTCCATGAGGGAAAACGGCGCGACGGTGCGGGGTGTGCGGAGGATCTCGATGAGGGCGTCGATCTTGGCGCGGGCGGCTTCGTAGCCGCTCGCGGGATCGGGGTGATCGTCGAGGGAGATGTTCGCGACGACCTGAAGCTTGCGGAAGCGGTGGTCGAAGATCAGGAGGGTGTCGGTGATGACAAACGCCATGTCGGGCAATCCGAGTCCGTCATCGGGCGGGCCGGGCACGCTGGGCTCGAAAAAGCGAACCATGTCGTAGCCGATGAACCCGACAGCGCCCCCGGCGAAAACAGGGAGCCCTTCGACCGCGACGGGTTGGAAGCGGGCCATGATCCGTTCCAGTTCGTGGAGCGGGTCGCCCTCGGAAGGCGGCAGCTCCCGCGTGACGAATTCGCTTTGGCCCTGTTCGCGGAGGGAGAGGGTGCGCCCGTGGCAGCGGATCTCGAGGCGGGGATTGGTTCCGAGAAAGGAGTAGCGACCGATCTGTTCGCTGTTTTCCGCGGACTCGAGGAGGAAGCTGGGGGTGCGCTGGTTTTCGCTGAGTTTCTGAAAGACCGACACCGGGGTCTCGTAGTCCGCCGCGAGTTCGGTCCACACCGGAATGAGGTTTCCGGACGAGGCGAGGGAGGTGAATTCCTCAAAGGACGGTTGTAACACGGTCATCGTGTGAAGCGGTTGGCGGGGGGAGGGGACGGAGAGGCGGGGGATCGATCGGAATCGGGGCGCCCCGGTTAGAAGGCCCATTCCGTCTGGTTCCACTCCACCACCGGAGGGGCGGGGGTGTGGGCCGCGGCACCGCCAGATTCGCACACCCGGGCGCTTTTGGCAGGGATTTCTTCGGAAAAACGGGTCCGATAGAGGTCTTCGTCGACGACGGGGAGCAGGGGGAGGATGGCGTCGCGCCCGGCGCATTCCACCGTGACCCCGGCGTGCCCGTCGTGACGGAGCCGCTCCGCCACGACCCCGGCGGCGAGTTCGGGAGTGTTGCAGTCGCTGCTGAGGTGGCCGAGGACGACGCGGGTCAGGTTCGGGCCGGCGATTTCGCCGACGAGAGCGGCGGTCTGCTCGTTGGAGAGATGACCGTGCCGGTTGCTGATGCGCTGTTTTGTCGCCCAGGGGCGTTTGCTGTCGTTTTGCAGGAGGATTTCGTCGTAGTTGGCCTCGGTGAAAAGGGTGTCCACACCTTTGAGCCGGTCGACGATCATCCGGGTGACGTGACCGACATCGCTGAGCACCCCGAGGCTGCTGCGCCCGCATTGGAAGAGGAAACCGACCGGGTCGATCGCGTCGTGGGGCACGGAAAAGGAATCGATCTGGATGCCCTCGATCTGAAAACCGTGGCCCGCTTCGAATTGTTTCCAGATCACCCCGGACTGGACGCCCTCGCGCAAGACCGCGCAAGTGTGGGTCGTGGCGTAGATGGGGAGGCGGCGCTGGCGGCAGAAAACGTCGATGCCGCGGGTGTGGTCGCCGTGTTCGTGGGTGAGGACAATGGCGTCGAGACTGTCCGGGTCGACCCCGATCTCGCGGAGGCGGAGGCAGAGTTGCCGCGCCGAGAGTCCCGCATCGATGAGGATGCGGGTGTCTTCGTGGCAGACCAAGGCGCTGTTGCCCGAACTGCCGCTTCCGAGAACTGCCAGCTGTAGCATAAGGGACAGCTTAGGTAGTTAAGTCCCCCGAACAAATGAAAAATCGGGAAAAATGCGCATTTCTTCCCTCCGTGAGGCCTTTTCACTGGGGCGCGTCGGACGGCAGGGGGGTGATGATGGGATCGAAGGCCGAGGCGTCGGGAAGTTGGGTGTAGTGGATCCAGTAGATCGCGCCGGCGATGGCCCCTGACGAGACCTTCACCTCGACCGCGTCGGCTTCGGCGCGCAGGGTGGACATTTCCACCGAGTCCTGGAGGCGGCGAATACCCAACCCGCTGAGGTCGGCGCTGGCCCGGTCCTCGGGAGTGGGGTGGCGGGCGAAAAAGGCGCGGAGGGAGTCGGGCGACTGCGCGAGATACACAGGATCGCCGGACCGCCCCACTGTCAGCGGGGAGGTGTTCTCCAATGTGGAATGTGCTTGCTCCTTATCCGGCAATCGGTTGCGTGCCATTTCCACGCCAATACGACCGGATAGGAAAACCGCCAGCAGGAACACCACCAAGCCCGCGAGGCGACCGATTCCGCGGAGCCGTCGGAGGGATTGGGTGCGGGCGGGAGAGTCCGGAATGGGGCGGGGTTCGTTCACGATGGCGCGGGTTCGTTCCCGATCGGGAATGGGAAAAAGGAGGGGAAAAAGGAGCCCTCACGGGTTCCGGTCGATGCGGTCGGAGAGCTGGCGGCTGCTCTGCTGGAGAATCTGTCGCTCCGCGTCGGTGAGACTTTGGAAGCCGTTCTCGTTGATTTTGTCGAGGATGGCATCGACGTCGCTGGTGACAAAAGGGGTGCGATTCTCAGCGCTCGGTCCGGTTGCTTCCGTTCGGGGCGTCGTTTCCGCGCCGTCGCGGATCACCCGGATGCCGAAACCTTTCCCTCGTCCCGGGTTGTTTTTCGTCCGGGAGATCCGGGTCGCCCGGGGCTTCCCGGCAAACCGGCGCGGCCGATGGAATCCGTAGCGGATGAACATCCACCCGGTCAGCATTCCGCCGAAGTGGGCCATCACCGCGACCCCGTCTCCGCTCGCACCGACCGAAAAGAGGATCGTCAGGGCGTTGATCGCGAGAAGGAGATAGGCGATCTGTTTCATGGTGAGGGTCACCGGGATGATGAAGAAGAGCAGGAGGGTGATGCTGCGGTGCGGGATCAGGGTGGCCACCGCGATGACGATGGCGAGGACCGAGGCGGAGGCCCCGATGATGATCGCATCGGGACCGGCGATCGCGTTGTAGAGCAATTGCAGGAATCCGCCGCCGAGCCCGCCGAAGAGATACAGCCGCAGGACCTCGCGCGGAGGGATCATATCGTGGAGCATGCGGCCGAGGAAAAAGAGCCCCAGCATGTTGCCGAGAAGATGCCAGGGACTGGCGTGGATGAACTGGTAGGTGATCGGGGTCCAGAGCCGGAAGGATTCCAGGGCGCCGAGGGAGAGTCCGAAGATCTCCCGGTTGGGATTGTAGAAAAGGAGGTTGTTGAGGACAAAAACGGCCACATTGATCACCAGCAGCCAGGTCACCACGCTCCAACCGGACGGACCTCCAAGGTGGCGGGAGGCGTCTTCTCGAATGTAATCACGGTCGTAAATGCTCATCGGGGAGGGCGGGGAGGGGAAGCGAGAGGGAATAACGCCCCGGATGCCTGTTTCGGCAAGAGCAGGCCTCGCAGCCTGTCGGACTTATCGAGCGGGAAGGATAAATCGAGCGAGGCTTGCGAAAATCTGCAAAAGATGGTAATTAGGAGTTGAAAGTATCTAGGATATACTGATGATCTATTCTTGATTATGAACACTTGGGCTTATTTGATTCTCATCGGCGCGTTGTTGTTTCTGGCGGCGGTCATGCTCTACGCGAGATTCGCGACGCGCTCCAGAGAGAAATCCCTCCACCACGCCCCGGCGGACTGGATGCTCTCTTCGGAAGCGATTGCCGCAGAGCAAGAATCCGCCGGAACCGAGGAGCGGGAGGACGAAGCCAGAGTCCGTCCCGAGGTCAAGGTCGACCGGGTGGCCCCGTCCGCCCTTTCCCGGAACGAAGCGGAGGGGGAATCGAAACGACGCGAGAGCGAGTATTTTGATGAGTTGCAGGAAGCCGCCGCCGGTCTTGCCATGCTGATGCGTTCCTCTCCGGTGGGCCGCACCGAACCCGTCGTCTTCGCCCCGGCGGAAGGGGGGGAAGAGGTGGAAAGTGAGGTGCCGGAAAACGAAGTGGAAGCGGAAGAATGTGTTTTCGAAGAACCTCTCGCGGTCGCCGAGTCCATTGACGAATGTCCTGAGTCCGTCGAAGCGGAAAGCGCGATCGACCCGGAACCCGAAACCACGGTCGATCCCGTCGCCGAGTCCGCTGTTGCGGACGAAGCCCCCGTCGAAACAGAATCTATTGTCGAAACGGAATCGCCCGTCGAGGCCGATCCCATCGTCTTGGCGGACGTGCCGACCGGGAGCGAAGAAGAGGAATGCGAAGTCCCTCTCCCGGCCGAGGTGCGGGTGCTGACGACGCGGGAGATTCTCGGGGAGGAGGTCACTGAGAGGATGGACCGCATCGATGAAGGACTCGACGCGCTGGAGTCGCTCGTCCTCGACATCGAGTCCAGTCTGCTGGCCCTCGATTCGTCCGGCCCCTTCGAGGGCGAAGAGGACATCGACGCAAGCGCGACCGAATTCGTCCCGGCGGCCGCCTGATGACTCGCCGTTTGCCACGGGAATCCGGGAGTTTCCCGCAAGGGCCGCATTTCTCAAACCCTTTCGTCGCGAGACGCCGCGAGGGGTGTTCCGGCAAGGCGCGGCCGGATTTCGCCGCTGGGCTGTATGAGAACATACTGTCCAAGGGGCAATCCGGGCGGAACGCCGCCGGGACGGGCCGCAGCAAGTCGCAGCAGAAGGGGTGTGAGAAATGCGGGCCAGGCCGTCCGCTGGCGCTTTACAATCCCCGGCTCTGGTCCAAAGTAGCCGTCTTATGATGGGAGCGTTAGGAGCACTCTGGGGATTCTCGGGGGTCGTGGGTCTGCTGGTCTGTGCGATCTGCCGTCTCGCGCCCCGTGCGCAGGAGGCGCTCAACGCTCCGTTAACGACGGGGCAGTGGGTGTTCCTGATCGGTTTCAGCGCGTTCATGCTCGTGGCCGAGGGATACCGCGGGTTTCAAAAGAAATTCTCCCCGCGCACCGCGGCGCGGGTCAAGTACCTGCACGACCACCCGCGCGGGCTCCACGTTCTCCTCGCACCTTTTTTCTGCATGGGCTATTTCCACGCCAAGCGGAAAACCCGCATCACCGCGATCTGCCTGACCCTCGGGATCGTCCTGCTCGTCGTGCTGGTCCGCTATCTCCCGACTCCGTGGCGCGGGTTGGTCGACTTCGGAGTGGTGTTGGGCCTTTCCTACGGGATTCTCTCGTTCGCGGCGTCCACGGCACAGGCGTTTCTCGGGAAAAATTTCCGCCATTCCCCCGAGGTGCCGTGACGAGACCGCCGCGATCCTCCTGGATGGCTCAGGCCCTTTCGGTCCAGACGTAGCAACTGCCGTCGGAGTAGAGTTCCTTGTAGGTGATCGTGAGAACGCGGTGGCAACGGCGTCTTCCGGCGGAGTCGTAGCTGTAGTGCGGAACCCGCTTTTTGCTCACGATGACGGTTTTGAGCAGGTAGGGATGCTCGCGCACCACTTCGCCACAGCAGGGCGCGGCGTTGTAGCGGCGTCGGTCCTCGTAATGGCGGTAGGGGAGCAATTGATTGTAGCGCGGTGTCTGGAACTTGCTGTCGGCGCAGCCGCGCGTGCCGTGGTAGGTGGCGTAGCCCATCCCTCCGGCTTCGGCCACGGGGACGAGACCGGCGGAGGCGAGCAGTGACATGGCGATTACGGGCAGGTATTTTGTCATGGTTCTGTGTGTGTGTTCCAATGATTGTAGAAGATTTTGAAAATCTGTCGAGAATCTTCTCCGTCTTCCGCGCAGAGCCCGCGCCCAGTTCCCGGAACTCTCCGCTCCGTTCAGCGGGCGGCACCGATACGGGAGAGAATCCCGGCGATGGCTTCGAAGAGTTCGCGTTTCAGGTCCGGGCTGTAGCCGGTGTGAACCCAGGCGATTTTGCCGGCGGGATCGATGACGACGGTGTGGGGGATGCCCTCGACCTGGTAGGCGCGGCTCACTTTCATGTTGAAATCGAGGGCGACGGGTTCGCTGTCCCATTTCCGGGCTTCGAGGAATGCGCTCACGATGGGGGCGGATTCGGCTTGGTTGACCGCACAAAAGGCGACGGTCCCTTCGGGGAAAGCCTCGACCGCCGCGAGGACATCGGGCATGGCTTTGATGCAGGGGCCGCACCAAGTCGCCCAGAAATCGAGGACCACGACCTTGCCGCGATGATCGGAGAGGGTGAATTTCGTCTGGTCCAATCCGTTCAACGAAAAGGCCGGTGCCTCTTTCCCTATCATCGGCGAGGCCGGTTGGCCGTCCGCGTCGGGCAGGACCGGATCGGGGGTGAAAGTCGTCTCCCAATCGTTGAAGACGACGAGATCCATCGGCGCGGCCTGGGCGAGAGGGAGGGGCGGTCCGCTGCGGGCTTCCCGGATATTTTCCACCGCGATGCTGCATTCCCCGAGGACAGGGGAGCGTCCGACGAGCCGACTGCCCTCGACCCGCTCGCCGAACAACCGCAGGCGGGTTCCGTCGCGGAGGATGAATTGGTGGGTGACGGGGAAATCCACGATCGCCGGATCGGTCGGGCGGGATTCCGGCGCGGGTGGCGTTGACGGAGTCGGCGACGCGGCGGGATCCGAGGACTCCGGTGCGGGCTTTTCCGAAGTTTCCGCCGGCGTCGGCGGGGTGAGCCAGATGATGTTCGAAATGCGGTTGGCGGGGATCTCGAGGGTTTTCTCTCCGGCGGCGAAATGTAGGGTGTTTTCGTCACCGGACACCAATCCGCCGCGGAGGAGGTCGCCGTTCCGGGCGATGAGAAGGTGGGTCGGGAGGTTTTCGCGGAGATTCCGCGGAATCGAGAGGAGGTGCTCCTTGGCCCGCGGATCGATGATGCGGCGGGGGACGCTGCCGGGCGAACTGCCGACGCGAAAACCGCTGATCTCGATGACGCTGCTGCGCTGGTTCCAACCCGGCCATCCGCCGCCCATTTTAAAATAGAGGCCGTTGCCCCAGACCCGGCCCGGCTCGACTTCGACGCTGAGGGCGTTCTTGCCGTCCACGCGGATGTCGATCTTCTCCGGAGTCGCCGTAATGTCGATGGCGGCGCGGTTGGCGACGATGGGGATCTGGTCGCCCGAAAAGGAGAAGGCGCCGTTGGCATTCAGCTTGCCGATGAAGAGTCGGTTGCCCTGGACCGCGAAGATGACATCGGTCGAAGGCGTGCTGTTGTCGGGGCCGGACGCGAAAAAGCGCAGGGTCATGGCCCCGTGCGAATCGGTCCACTCGGCGGTGAAGCGGATGCGGTCCCCGAGGAGGATGGAGGGGTTTCCGAAACTGCCGTCTTTGATGACGACCTTGTCGCCGCTGAGGACGATCTGGTCCGCGAGATCTTCGATCTCTTCCCACTCCGAGTCCTTGAACCCGTCGAGGATGCGCCCCGCCGTGCCGGTGTCGATGGCGCGGAGGTGCTTCGCGGGGATCTCGATAGGGCCGGTGGCGCGGCTTTCGAAATGAATTTTTTCGGGAGCGACGGAGAGGAGCCTTCCCGCGAGGATTTCGTCGTCGGTGAGGTAGACGCGGGCGTGGCCGGGTCCGACCTGATGGCCGGACATTTCCTCGTCGAGAGCGCCGCGGGCCATGGTGATGTTTTCCTCGGGATCGACCGGCACGGCGGCGAGGGCACCGGGAGGCAGCCACGAGAGCAGGGCGGTGCCGGTGGAGCCGGCGGGGGCGGGACGCATCGTGCCGCGCAGGGAAACGTCGTCGGCGGTGAGAGTGTCGCGGGCGAGGGCGAGCGCTTCGGTGTTTTCCGGAAAACGGATTTCGCGGGCGCCGTCCAGCGCGGCGGGAACCGTCTCCGTCGTCCAGGGCGGGGTCAGGATGAGTTCGCCGGGACCGATGCGGAGGAATGCTCCGCTCACCGTGGTGCCGTTGTGCCAGGCGATCCGGGTGGCGGAGGAAGGCAGGGGAAAGGTGTCGCTCTCCTCCGCCGGAGCAAAGGTCATTTCGAGCAAATTGGCGAGCGGCACGGATTTTGTCCCGACTTGGAAGGTCTCCCCCGAGCCGGTGTAGAGGACCTCGTCGGTGTCGAAGCGGACCGGTTCGCCGCGGAGGTGGAGACGCGGCCGGGTGAGATCGATCACCGGAACGGGGCGACCGTCCCAGGGCCGCACTTGCAAGGAGACGAGCCGGAGTTCGGGATTGCGATTGAGGATGAAAAACCCCCGATGACGCGGATCGGAGCGTCGGCGTTTTTCCGCATCGGGTCCCTCGGGGGTGGCACCACCCAGCGAGGCGAGTTCCTCTCCGGAGGGCGAGCAGAGGCGGACTTCGCCGGTGCCCTGATCCCAGAAGAGACGCAGGTCGAGCGCCTTGGTGGACTCCGACATCTCCATCACCGGGACAAAATGCGAACGATAGGTCAGGACGAGGATGCCGTCCCAGGTTTCCAGCATGGGACCCTCTTCCGGATTGCGGAGCAGGCCGATCTCGAGATTGGGCCGGCCTTCGGGGACAGCCACGCGGAAGTGGACCTCGACCTGTTCGGGAAAGCCGATCTCGCGGTAGAGGTTGCCCGACCACTGGTGGGTGGTGAGTTCGCCGCGGAGACCGGTGAACCAGTCCGACGGCTTGCGGTCCCGTCCGGTCGAGCTCCATTCGTCCAGTCCGCCGAGTTGGGAAAAGTGGAGGGAACCCCCGTTGGAGGCGGCCAGTCTCGCGACGGATTGGCGTGGGATCGCGATCACGCCGAGTTGTGGGGAGCAATCGAGGAGAATTTCGTTCCGGTCCAGCCGGAGCAATTTCCCCTGGAGCCGGTCGCCGTTGTGCAGTGATAGGGCAAAGTGCGGAGTCGAGGGTTCTTCGGGACGGGGGATCGCGGCGGGAAAACGGATCCCGGCGAGCTGGCCGAGACGCAGGTCGAGCGGGGCGGTGAAGGGGCGGGCGTCGAAGCGCACCGTTCCCTCTCCGCCGCCGGGGAGGAGTTGGCCGCTCAGTTCGTCGCCGTTTCTCCAAGTGAGAGAAACCGTTTCGTCCGGCGATGCCGCCGCCGGTCCAGCGGCGAGAAGCGCGGCGGCGAGGATCGCGCCCAACGTCCCTGCCCACGCCACAAAGGCGGGCCGACGAAGCTTCCGACCCGAGAGGGTTGGGAGCCGTGGCAAAGAGGGTTGGGTCGGGAAAGCCATGGGGAGTCAGAACCGCTCGTAGATGGGGAGGAAACGGTAGTTGAGGGCGAGGGAGAGCAGAGACATGGCGGTGCCGTAGGCCTCGCCGTAGCTGCCCGGAAAACTGACGTCGGACGCCTGCTGTTCGGCCAGCATGGCGGCGTGGCCGCGGTTCCATTGTTCCCAGGCGACGGGATTGCCCTGATAGAGAGCCTGGGCCATGTAGTAATAATAGTAATGAGTGTGGGCGGTCTCCTCGTGATCGAGTCGTTCGCTGATGTGGGAGAGCGCGGCGGGGAACTCCTCGCTCTCGCGTTTTTGGGCGACGGCGTAGACGAGTGTGGCGACGGCGGAGCGGGCCATGGATTCCCCGCCGCCCCCGAGTCCGCCGCTGTAGGCGACAAAACCGGAGGAGGCGGTGTTTCGCTGCATGTAAGTGATGGCGGTCTCGATCACGGTTTCGGGCACGGTCAGGCCGGCGTTGCGGCAGGCCAGCAGGCCCATGAGGACGCAGCCGGTCACGGAGGTGTCGGCGTCGGTGGAGGTGGGGGAATAGCGCCAACCGCCCCAGCGGTTCGCCTGCTGGGCGGTGACGGTCAGTTGGATGGCGAGTTCGAGAGCTTCGGCGATGGAGCGCCGCGTCCCTTCTTTTTCAGTGCCGTCCCAGAGCATCTCCTCATCGACGACGCCGTAGGCTTCGGCGAGGGCGAGCATCGCGAAACCGTGGTGGTACATGCTGTTGGGAAAATAACCGGTGTCCGTCTCCTGCCCGAGGAGAATGGAGCGGATCGCGGTTTTGATGTGGTGGCGATGGCTGCCGAAATTGGGATCCTCGCCACCGGCGAGAAAGGCCATCAGGCAGAGTCCGGTGATGCCGTGTTCGGAACGGCTCCGCCAGCTCCCGTCTTCGCTCTGGGTGCGGGCGAGGTAGGCGAGGCCGCGCTCGTAAATCGTATCGACTTCGGGCGGGATTTCGTTGCCGAGGCGAATCGAGGAATCCTGCGCCGCCCCGGTCACCGGAAGGCCCAGGGCGCAGAGAGCGAGAACAAAAAACCGATGGATCGGGAGCGTCATGATTCGGAGGCCTCTCCGTCTTCCTCGTTTTTCCCGCGGTCGGGCGCGGCGTTTTCGTCCGGGGCTTTGTCGGCTTTGTTTTTGCGGCGCTCGGCGGCTTTTTCCTTGGCGCGTTTGAGGCGGCGTTTCTGGTCCCAGAAATGGTCGAAATTCGAGGTGGCTTCGCGGAGGCGATCAAACTGCTGCTCTGTCAGGATAGCTCGCAGTTGTTCCTCGTCCGCCGCGTTGGCGAGAGACATGAGCATGCCCCGTTCAAAATAATCGCCCCAGTAGGTTTGTACATCGTCGAGGTAGGTCGCGGCGGCGGCGTGGACGAGTTCGGCGAGCCGGGATTTCTGCTCGGGAGTGAGGCGGAGATGGCCGTCGATGGTCGAGAGGGACATGCGGGCGAAGGCGTCGATGCGATCGAGGCGGCGTTGCGCGAGCACTTCCTCGTATTTGGCGACCTGCTCGTCGTCGAGGACCACCTTGAGGGATTCTTTCCAGAGGACGAGGGATTCGCCTTCCTCTTCGGAGCGGTTTCCGCCGAAATTGACGTTGCCCATGCCCTCGAGGGTGTTTTTGGCGGCGTCGGCGTCGGTGTTTTCCAAGCGGGTGCGAAAATAGCGTTCGGCCTGCTCGTGCCAGACTTTCATGGAGCGTTCCGAGGCCCCCTTGGCGGCGAGTTCCAGCTTCTCCCGCTGCGCCTCGTCGAGTTGGCAGAGCCGCACGATGTCGTCGATGACCACCTTCATGAAAGCGAGCCGCTTCTCCCGCTCGGTGTCGGCGAGTTTCTGGATGTGCTGGGAGATCTGGGCGCTGAGCGGGGCGGGTGGTTCGGCGGCGGTTTGGCCGGGTTCCCCTCCGTCCGCCGGATCCCCCTTGTCGCCGGGCTTTTCCCCGATGAGGAGAAACGGCACGGGTTCGTCGTCTCCTTCCTGGGCGGGGAGGACGGGTGTGAGCAGTGTCATTCCCGCGAGCAGGGCGGGACCAAGGAGGGGGAAAAGGGGCTGGTGGAGGGGACTCATTCCGGGGTTTGGTTCGATCCAACGGATCAATTTGATTCCAACTGGTTGAAATAATGGTCGAGTCCGCGACGGAACTCTTCGGGGAGTTCGCGTCCGGCTTTGCCGGTGGTGGTGGCGGCATTGCTGCCTGTTTCGGTGCCGACGGGACCGGCCTCGCCGTCGGGTCCGATGTCGCTGAGGTGGGAGCCTCCGCCCGAGGAGGAGGCACCGCTGTTGCCGCTGCCCGAGCCGCCGCCGCCCGAACCGGATTGGTTGCGTTTGGATTGCAAGAGCAGTTCGATGGCCTCGGTCTGGGCCGCGATCGCTTCGGCACCGGTGTCGGGCCGGGCGAGGACGGCGCGGGACTGCCGCATGACGTCCGAGACGAGGGAGAGCAGTTGGATTTCTTTCCCGAAGGTCCGGGCTCCTCCGGGAAGGGCCTGGATGTCGGTGACGACTTCGTCGATGCGTTGGCGGATATCGCTCTGGGTGTATTCGAGCGGACGCACTTTCGAGGCGTAGACATCGGGGGCGAAGGCGGGGCGGGTCCCCTCCATCTCACGGGTTTCCTCGCGCAGTTGCATCTCGTCGTGGAGGGCTTTCATGATGCGCAGAACCAGTTCAGGAGGGAGGCTTTTGCTGTCTCCCTGCTGCTGTTGCTGCGGTTCACCGGAGGCGGCGGCGATAAGCTCTTCGGCCCAACGGTCGAGGGTGTCGGCCCAGAATTCCGAGGCGGCGATGGAGCGTCCCCCGAGATTGAGGAGGGACTCCTGCCCCATCGTCCGGATCTGGGAGACGACGGAGCGGTCTTTCATCTGGTCGAGGACGTTTTTGTAAATGGGTTCCTGTTTGCGCTGGTAGTAGGCTTCGAGATCGGTTTGGATGTGGTGGATGGCGCGGCTCTGCTCTTCCTGGGTCCGCGCGGTCTCGGCGGCGAGGGCGCGGGTCTGCTGGGTGAGCCGGTGTCTGGAAAGGCCGAAGCTGTCCGGGAGGGTCTGATGCAGGGAGGCGGCGATCTCGGTCTGCTTGCGCGACGCGGCCTTGAGCCGTTTCACAAAGGTGCTGGCTTCGAGGCTGGAGAGAATCTCCCGCAGTTCGTCGGTGACGCGGGCGAATTCGTCGAGGAGTTCTTTCTGCTCGGCGAGGGCCTCGTCGACCTTTTCCTCGACCGGGGTGGCGGGGGCATCCTCTCCGGTCGACTCGGGCTCCGCCTCCGCGGCGGGATCCGACGGCGCTCCCGGCGCACGCGAGGCCTGCTGGAGGAGGTCCGCGACCGAGGGCATGCGCTCTCTCGCGATCCCGTCGAGGGCTTTCATCATGGCCGCCCAGGATTCGAGGCGCTCGGCGTCGAACTCGACGTTTTTCACCGCCTCTTCGACGAGTCCCCGACCGGCGCGGGTCAGGGCGTCGAGCCGCCGGGCGTTGCTCGATTCGGCCGAGGACTGCTCCTGGAGGCGGCGGCGGTTCTCGGGCTGGTCGAGGTCGTCGCTGTCGAGACGACGCAGCGCGAGGTTGCCCTCGTGGAGTTGCTGCTCGCGCTCGTAGACTTCGCGGGCGGTGCGGAACCATTTCGCGAATTCTTCGGTGAGCCATTTGGCATGGTCTTGGGGACTGAGGATGTGGACGACGAAGGTCGGGGAATAGGTCCGGGGCCGGTCCGGGAGGAAGTCGGTGGCGAAGGCGCGCACTTGCAGGGACTGCGGGGCGATCCCCTCGCGCTTCGCGGAAAAGGTGCCGCGGGCCTGCACGCTGGTCTTTTCGGGATCTCCGGCGACGACGGGTTTCTCCCCGAGGAGGGGGGATGGGGCGGTCGTTTCGCCATCCAGCGCCCGCCATTCCAAACCGACTTCGCGGAGACCGAAATCGTCGTTGGCGGTGAGGTCGAAGGTCACCACCTCGTCCTCCAGATAGACCCGTTTCGAGCCGACCTGATGGGCGAAAAGGTCGGGGGCCTCGTCCGGGACGGGATGGATTTTCAATTGGAGCGGCGACTTGGCCTCGAGCCCGTGGATGTCGTTCCAGGTGAAGGTGCGGGTGAGCGGTTCGGAGACGGGAATGGGCTCGGTGGAGAAGCCCGCCCCATCGACCGCGGCGGTTTCCCCGTCGGCGCTGGCTCCGGCGAGGGTTCGCGAGGTCGTCCCGCGGATCGTGGCGCTGGCTCCGGTCACCACCGAGAGGGTTCCGCCGCGCACCGGGATCACCGGATCCTGCTCATAACGGAGGTAGTCGGGCAGGCGGATGACGGCTTCGAGAGCGGTCAGTTCGGGCCGGGTTTTCGGCTCGACGAAAATCGTTTCGCGGGCGTCGCCGACCCGCAGGGAGAGGGCCGCGTTCTCTTTTTGCGGGGGAATGGAAAAGGCGTATCCGCCCGCCGCGAGAGGTGAGGAGAGTTCCGTATCCCCGGGCAGGTGGATCGTGGCGGAGGGCGGTCTCCATTCGCTCGCACCGGTCAGTGCGGGGGTGAGGGGAAAGGCTTCGGCGTAGGGCACCACGAGAGTCGCGGGCAGCGGTTCGATCTGGGCGAAGGTGTATCGCTCCACCGCCTTCCACGGGGTGATCCAGCGGGCCAGGGTGTTTTGCGCGGCGTCGGAGACGAGGAGGAAGAGCAGTCCGGCGACGAGGAGCAGGCCGAGGGCGCCGCCGAGCCAGCGGTGGTAGGCGTGCGAGGGAACCGCTTCGGAGAAATCCTTGGCCCCGGCCCGTTCGTCGACCTGGCGCATCGCGGCTTCGACGAGGACGAGGCTGGTGTTCCCGGGGTGGTGGTGGGCGAGTTCGATGATCCCGAGCAGTTCATCGCCGAGGCGGGGAAAACGGCGCTGCAAAAAGCGGGCCGCTTCGGCGAGGGTGCGCTGCCTCCAGACCCAGCGGTGCCAGAGCAGGGGAAGCCCGAGCGCGGGAACGGCGAAGCCGGCGAGGAGGAGCGCGATCCGCAGCGGGAGGGGCGTGTCGAAGAATCGGTCGAGGGAAAAGAGGAGCAGGTAGGAAAGGCCCAGCCCGATGATTCCGGCGAGGGCACCCTCGGCGATCTTGACCGACCAGAGCCGCTCGCGGAAATGCTCCAGTTTTCCCTGGAGACGCGGCGGGAGGGGCAGGTCGTGGCGCGACGGCTGCCCGGGCTGGTGTCCTTTGTGTGTTTCGCCCATGATCCAATCCCATTTAACCACAGGGCGGGCTTTTCCGCCACGGTCAATTCCATCCGCATGTTCACACCGCGCCCGCCATTTTTCGTCCGGTCCAGAAGACGGCCAGCAGCAGAACGATGCCTCCGATCCAGAGGGGGTGCGACCAGAGACGGAGCCGCCGCTCCAGGGGGGGCGGTTCCGGCAGCGCGGCGATGCGCTCCCGGATGAGGGCGGGATCGGGCGTCGCGAGCATTTCGCCGCGGGTGATGCGAGCGATTTCCTCCATCACGTCGTGGCGGGCGGGTTGGCCGACGAGTTCCACCGCCGCGCCCTGAACGGTGAGGGTGGTGTCGAGAGTGCCGCCGTTTTCCACGCAGGTCATGGTGAGGTGGTGCTCACCGGGTTCGGCGGGGACGTAACTGCCGGTGAAGAGTCCCCATTGCTCCGCGCCGCCCGGCTGGAGCCGCACGTTCTCGATTTTCCCCGAAGGAGTCGTGATCTGCACGACGACGGTGGCGGACTGGAGCGGTTCGCCACCGACGCTCATGGCGTTGGCGTTGAGGGTGAGCGTGTCGCCGGTGCGGGGACGGTCGGGCGAGAAGAAAAGGCGCATCCGCTCGTCACTGGCCATGTTGCGCTGGTAGGCCATCCAACGGGCCACTTGTCCCCAGAAACGGTAATGGTACTTGTCCTCGACCCCCTTGCGCCAGCGCCACGCCCCGTCGGTGCCCATGAAAAGGATTTTCCCGGTGCCGTAGGTTTTGGTGACAATGAGAGGGATGCGTCCGAAGCGGTTCGCCTCGGAACTGTGCGTCGCGAGAACCTCCGATCCGGCCCGGGCCCGGATCACCCCGGCGTACCACTGAAAACCGGGGAGCGAGGCCCAGAGGTTGGCGTTGGCGTTTTCGGTGTCCTCGAGTCGGGTGAGGAGGCTACGGGCGCCGAGTTCGGTCAGTTCGAACTGTCCCGGCGTGGCCGAGCCCCATCCGCGCGGTTGGGCGGGGTCGAGGAAGACGGGGAAAAGGTCGTCGAGTTCGGTCTCCAGCAGAGTCGCCTGGTAGCCGCGGAAACCGGGCATGAGAACGAGTCCGGCGGCCTGGCTGGCGACCTGTCGCTTGAGCGCGGCGGCCTGTTCCCCGGTGAGCTGTCCCTCGCCCACTCCGACATCGCCGAGCACGATGACATCGAAGGAGGAGAGGATTTCCGGCTCGGGAAAGGCTTCGAGATACCCCGGTCCCCCGCCGACGGCGCTGACGTCGGGATGGTAGAGGAGACAACTCACGACGACGCCGGGGTCCCGCTCCAGCGCATTGCGAAGGTAGCGGTATTCCCAGCGGGGATACGATTCGATGAGGAGGACTTTGAGCTCTTCCTTTCGGATCGAGATGGGGGCGGTGATGGTGTTGTTGTCGGGATCGTGTTCTTTTTCGGCGAGAGGCAGGGTGAGGGTCAGTTGAAAATCGCCCACCGTCTGGGGCGTCCAGAGAACGGTGTCCTGCAGGCGTCCCATCGCCGGAATCGTGATGTCGCGGGTCAGGGTTTCGCCCTCGTTGCTGCGGATCTCGAGGGTCGCGGGATGATCCCGGGGAAAGGCGCTCGTGAGAGTGAAGGGCAGTCGCACCGGTTTTCCCGCGATGCCGAAGGTGGGCACGTCGAAAGCCGTCACGGCGAGATCGGGGAGGCGGGTCTCGCTGCCGACGGGAACGGTGAACACGGGGATGCCGCTCATGCGAAATCTCGTCGCGGCGCGGGAAGGCGGCTCGCCGACGTTCCAGTCCCCGTCCGAGACGAGGACGAGCCCGAGGAGGTTCGGGTAGCGGTCGTGGACCTCGGAGAGGGCTTTTTCCAGATCGGTGCCGGACGGCGTTTCGTCGGCGGGGCGCGAGAAAGATTCGATGACGATCTCGAAATCCTCGTCGAGCGGATCCCAGACTTCCGGGGTGGTCAGGCGGTTCGCGACGGTCTCGCGGGAGAGAGGTGTTTTGTCGGCGCGGTCTGGCGCGCCGGAGTCGTCGGCGGGGAGGATGTCCTCCGTTTTCATACTGCCCGATTCGTCCTTGAGCACGGCGATGACGGGTTGGCGATCCGGTGCGAAGGACTCGCGCCATTCAGGTTGGTTTAATGTCAGGGAGACCGCGGCGACGATGATGAGGCGCAGGGCTTCGAGCCATCCCGTTGCCGCCGAATACCCGCTCCGCTTCCAAATGAGAAACCCGAGCAGAGCCGTCGCGATCAGCATGACGATCCCGGAGACGACCATGGTCGGTGTCCAGAAAAAAGTGAGTTCGCTGTTGGTCAGGGTCACGGGAGGAGAGAGTTACCCCATCGGCTTGAGAGAGGGGGACGCTTCTTCGGGGCGAGGTGGGAGGCAGAGGGCGGCCTCGGCGATGAGAGCGAGGGCCATGGCGAGGAGGAAGGCGCGCCACACCTCCGAGGCGAGAGAGGCGCCGCTCCCGACTTCGTCGTTGATCTGGCGGTAGTCGACTCCGGCGAGAAGGTTGTCGAGTGCTTCGGAATGGAGAACGCGGGTGTCGTCTTCCTCCGCCGGGCGGTTCAGGGCGATGAGACGGCGCTCCGCCTCGCTCCTGCCGGAGGCGAAAGCGCCGGCGGCGAGACCCGGAGCGAGGAGAAGGTCGCCGTCACCTCCGAGCGAGAGAGCCTCGGTGTCGGGGTATCCCGACAAAGCGTTTTTTCCGGCCTCGACGAGGCGGGCGCGCGAGACGGCGTGGGCACCTTCCGCGAGGGCGCGATGGGTCATCACAAAGAAGACCACTCCTTCGGTGGCGAGGCTGGAGTGGTCGGTGCGGGGCAGGGTGCCCCAGACGTAGAGCGGTCCGGTAGCGGTCGCGGCGGCGCTCCCGATTTCGCCGTCCTCTCCATCCTCGCTGGAAAAATCGGGAATGACGCGGCTGAAAACGGAGTCCCCGTTTTCCAATTTCAGGAGCGACTGGGATTCTCCCCGGAAGAGGCGGGTTCGGAAGAGGTCGAGGTTCGCGACGGGCAGGGGAGCGCCGTTGCGGGTGTTGGCGAGGAGACCCGATTCCGTCCGCCACCACTGGATCTCCAACGGGGTGGTTTCGGCTTGGAGCCATTGTTCCCATTGCACTCCGAAGAGTTCCGCGCCGCCTTCCCCGGCGGGCGGCAGCAGGACGAGGCCGCGTCCGGTTTCGAGGTGTTGTCGCAGCAGGGTCGCGGTGGCGGTGCCGGGGGCGGGGAGGGGGGCGTGCCAGAAAAGCAGGGCGGTTGTCTCCCACGGGATTTGGGCGAGACCGGTGGTGGCGACGACCTCGGCGACGTGGGGAATTGCGGGGTCGGGGGCGGCCGAGGCGGCGGTGCGAATCGCCTCGGCGGTGAGGGGATCGTCGCTGACGATGATGGTCTGGCGTCGCGCGGGCTCGTCATAGACAAAAAAGGCGTGGTTGTCCGCCGGATTGCCGTCGGCGGGCAGGTCGATGCGGCCCCAACCGCGCTCGTTCCCGCTCCCGAGTGCGATGCTGTGGCCGAGCCGGATGAGTTCGGGACCGGCTACGGTCATTTCTTCGACGGTGCGGGTCCCGTTGAGGGTGATCTCGACGGGGATCGTGGTCTCGTCGGTCGGGGACACGGCGCCCTGCCGCCGGATCGCGAGGTCCATGACGAGGTGGAGACCGTCGGGGGTGCGGCGACGCGTCACTTCGCTGACGGCGACGGCGGCGTTGTGGCTCTCGACGGAGGGGAAAGTGAGAAGGAAAAGTCGCACCGTGTCGCGGGCGGCGAGGTCGGATCGCAGGGCCTGCCACTGACCCGAAGCGGGTTTCCAGTCGTTCTGCCGCAGATCCGAGGCGAGCCAGATGTCGGTGCGTCCGCTCTCGGTGGTGACCAGGTGATCGACCGCCTTTTGCAGCAGCGCGGGCACGTCGGCGGAGGTGGCGGTGGGCGCGGTCGCGGGCAGGTCGCGGAGGGCAGCCGCGTCGGTCACCACGACGGGGACGAGGGTGGCGCTGTCGATGAGGATGATCTCGCTGCCCGAGGCTGTTTTCTCGATGAGGTCGGCGATGCGGGTGAGGGCGGTGGAGCGTTTCGATTCGCCGGTTTCGAGCTTGCGCTGCTCCATGCTGGCGGACCGGTCGAGGAGGATGATGAGAGTGTCGGCTTTTCCTCCGGCGAGGCGGATCCAGCCTCCGGCGAGGGGACGGCTCGCGGCGAAAACGAGGGCGGCGACGGCGAGGACACGCATGGCGAGGATGAGGATTTGCCGGAGCCGGGCGAGCCCTTTGGTCATCTTTTTGGCGTCGAGCAGGAACATCATCGCCGCCCAGGGCACGGTGCGGTGCCGGTGCTGGTTGATCAAGTGGATGAGGACCGGCAGGAGGGCGAGCGGCAGTCCGATGAGGAGAATGGGCTGCAGGAAACTCATCTCGCGGTGCGGGTCGTTTTCGGGTTCCGCCCCAGGAGGAAGCGCGCGAGGACCTCGTCGTAGCGTTCGTCGAGAAAGGTCCGGTGATAATCGACGGACGAGTGGTTTACGATGTCGTTGACGGTCTCGAGATATTCTTTCACCGCCTCGCGGTAGCGTCGTTGGATCAAGGAGGGATCGGCGAGGAGGGAGGGGCCGCCCTCGAGGTCGAGGAAGCGGGTCGGTCGGTCGAAGGTGAAGTCGATCTCCTCGCGGTCGAGGAGATGGAAAACGGAGACGTCGTGTTTGCGAAAACGAAGGTGCTGGAACGCTTCGCGGAGCGGTTCGGGGGGGAAGAGAAAGTCCGAAAAGATCACGATGAGGGCGCGCTGCCGGATTTTCTCGGCCGCTTCGTGAATCGCCTGGACGAGGCCGGATTCCCCCTCGGCGCGGAGTCCGGCGATGTGGTCGAGGACCAGTCCGAGATGGCGGGGACCGCGCCGGGGCGGGGTCTCCCGGTCAAAACCGGTCGAAGCGCCGTAGAGCCCGATCGCGTCGCCCTGTTGTCCGGCGAGATAGGCGAGGGTGCCGGCGAGGCGGCGGGCGTAATCGAGTCGGGTCGAGCCAGGTTCACCGTAGCCCATCGAACCGCTCGTATCGATGATGAGGCAGAGGCGCAGGTTGGTGTCGGCTTCGAATTCCTTGATGTAGTAACGGTCCGTCCGTCCCCAGGTGCGCCAGTCGAGTCGGCGGGTGTCGTCCCCCGGCACATATTTGCGGTACTGGGCGAACTCGATCGCCGAACCGCGCACGGGGCTGCGATGGCGTCCCGCGACGCTTCCCATCATGGGGGAACGGGCGTTGAGCGGCAGTCTGAGGAGCTTGCCGAGGACCGCAGGATCGAGGAAATCTCGCTGGTGGGGTTCGGACACGCGGGCGGGGGGCGGAGGGCTGACGGGAAGGGGAAGAAGGAAGAAAAGCGGGACCGGTCAGGCGTCGTTGTTGAGCTCCTCGATGAGCCGCGCGATGATGGAGCGGTTCGTGACGCCCTCGGATTCGGCGGTGAAGGTCTTGAGAATGCGGTGGCGCAGGACCGGCGCGGCGACGGCGATGACGTCCTCTTGCCGGACCATGTAGCTCCCGCGCAGGGCGGCGCGGGCGCGGGCACCGAGGATGA
>JAAYAT010000062.1 GCA_012719225.1 Verrucomicrobiaceae bacterium | reverse complement strand
GCTACCGCGGGGCCAAGGAAATCGAGAATCCTCTCGGCGAATGGAACCGCATGGAAGTGATCTGCGCGGGCTCCTCGATACGCATCCTCCTCAACGGCGAACTCGTCAACGAGGTGACCGACTGCCACCCCTCGGCCGGTTTCATCGGACTCCAGAGTGAATTCGCCGCCTGCACGATACGGCGTTTCGAGCTGCATCCGCTCGGTTCTTTCACCGAGAAATGGGAAGAGGAAAAGCGCTCCGGCGACATGGGGTATTCGGTCTCGGGCGAAAGCATCCTGCCGCGCCGTTTCCCCCTCAGCCCGGAGGAAAGTGCGAAGCTCTGGGAGGTCGACGGGGATTTCGAGGTCCAGCTCGTCGCCGCCGAACCGCTCATCTGTGATCCCGTCGATGTCGTCTGGGACGCGGCGGGACGCATGTTCGTCGCCGAGATGGGCGACTATCCCCTCCCCCTCGAAGACGGTTCGCACCTCTCTCGCATCCGTCTGCTCACCGACGAGGACGGCGACGGGGTCATGGACAAGGCGGTGACCTGGGCCGACGGACTCGATCACGTGCAGGGACTCATGCCGATGCGCAAGGGGCTCCTCGCGACGACGCGAACGGAGATCCTCTACCTCGAGGACAGCGACGGGGACAATGTCGCCGATGTGCGCGAGACCCTTTTCACGACCAACGACCCGGCCCACAACCAGCTCCAGGTGTCCAGCCCTCGCTATGGTCTCAACAATCTCATCCACCTCAACAACGGTCTCGACGGCAAGGAAATCTATCCCGCCGACGATCCCGACGACAAGATCAACTTCACCCGGATGAATCTCCGCTACAACCCCCGCACCGGGGAGATTACCCCCGAGACCGGCGTCGGGCAGTACGGCGGCACCCTCGACGCCTTCGGCCGCCATTTTTTCGCGACCAACCGCAATCCCGTGATCTTCGCGGTGATGCCGATGGAAGTCGTGAAGCGAAACCCTCTCGCCGGGATCACCACCGGCCAGGAGAACGCCCAGGAGCCCGGCGGACCGGTCTATCCCCTGGCCCTCAGCCACACGACCTCGGCCGCCCACGCGGGGACCTACACCGCCGCCTGCGGACTCAACGTCTACCAGGGCGATCTCATGCCCGGATTGACCGGCGACGTGTTTGTCTGTGAACCGACCGCGCAGCTCGTGACCCGCAACCACCTCGTGCCCGACGGCGCGAGTTTTGTCGCGGAGCGGGTCGGAGACCAGCGCGATTTCCTGGTTTCGGGTGACGAGTGGAGCCGTCCCGTCCAGGCCCGCACCGGCCCTGACGGTGCGCTTTACATCTGCGACATGTACCGCCGTTTCATCGACCATGCCCGCTTCTTCCCCGAAGACTTCGCAAAATCCCACTACATGCGCGCCGGCTTCGACCACGGCCGGATCTGGCGGGTCGTGCCGAAGGGGAAAAAACCGGCCCCCGTCACCGCCCTGCCCACGGAAACCCTCGCTCTGGTGAAAGAACTGGAGAACAAAAACGGCTGGCAGCGGACCGAGGCCCAGCGGATTCTCGTGGAAAAGCAGGACAAAGCGGCGATCCCCGCGCTGAAGGAGTTGCTCGCCGCCGCTCCCGCGCCGACCACCGCCGCCCACGCGATGTGGACTCTCGCCGGACTGGACGCCCTCGACGCCGGGACCTTGAAAACCATCTTCGAAAAGGCGACGGACCCCGGTCTCCTTGAAAACGCGGTCCTCGCCGTCCACGCCACCGAACAGGGTGCCGCCCTCCTCGAGACCGTCTCGGCCGCGATGAAAAAAGACGCCCCCCGGATGCGTTTCCTCGCGATCGGTCTGCTCACCGATCTGACGCTCACGCCCGGTCAGCTCGCCGCCCTCGTGGTGGACTCGCCCGAGGATGAGTGGCTGCGGAAGGCGATTTTCGCCTCGGCCCCCGATCTGGCCCCCACCATCCTGCTGGGGCTGATCGAGAACAAGAACTTCGCCGCCCTCCCCGCCGCGATCTCGAATCCCGTCTTGACCGATTTCGCCCGTCTCACCGCCGCCCGCGGCGACACCGCCGAAATCGCGAAACTGCTCGGCACCCTCGCCGAAGATCCCACTCCGGCGACTTTCGCCCTCGTCAAGGGCCTCTCCGAAGGTCTCGCCCGCAGCCCGCTGAAGCAGAAAAACCTCGGCTCCCTCATCGCGGCGAAACTGCCCGAACTGGGCGACGGCACCGCCCGCCTCGAAGGCGTCCTCAATCAGGCCACGACCATCGCCCTGAATCGCGAGGCCACCGAGGAGGCCCGCCTCGCCGCCCTCACTCTCGTCAGCCAAAAGCCGTGGGACGAGAAAAAAGAAGTGGTGACAAAACTCATCGCCCTCACCGAAGCCCCCGCGATCCAGGAAGCCGCCTGCCTCATGCTCTCCCGCGACAACCGCGAGGTCGTGGCCGAGTTCTTCTTCGAACGCTGGGATGCCCTCACCCCGACGGCGCGGCGCGTCGCCCTCGATCTGATCACCTCAAACCAGAAATCCGGTCTGGCTCTGATGAAGAAGATGAAGGCCGGGGAAATCAGCCCGAGCATCATGCCGGCGATGACGCGCTGGTCCTACGGACGCTCCAAAAACGAGGAAATCCAAGCCCTCGCCGTCGAGCTGTTCGGCCAGACGGACAGTGACCGGGCCGCGGTGATCGAGTCCTATCGCGCCGCCCTCGCTTCGCACAATGGCGATCCCGAGAAAGGCCGCCTCGTCTTCCAAAAGGCCGCCTGCATGACTTGTCACGAAGTCGGCGGAGTCGGCGTCGACGTGGGTCCCCCGCTCAACGACGTAAAAATCAAGCCGGACGAAGCCTTGCTCACCGACATTCTCGACCCGAACCGGGCGGTCGAGGACCGCTGGGTCTCGCAGACGCTCGAAGCCACCGACGGACGCATCCTCAGCGGTCTGGTCCACGGCGAGGACGCCGCCGCGATCACCCTCCGCGTCCCCGGCGGGTTGACCATGACGGTGCCCCGCTCGGAGGTCAAGTCCCTCACCTCGACGGGGATGTCCCTGATGCCGGTGGGACTGGAGGCCGCCATCACCAAGGAGGAAATGGCCGACCTGATCGCCTTTCTCAAGCAGCGCTGAGTGGTTTGGCGAGT
>JAAYAT010000443.1 GCA_012719225.1 Verrucomicrobiaceae bacterium | reverse complement strand
CGAGCTGGCGATGCACGTGCTCGACGTGATGCTCGCCTTCGAGGAGGCTTCGCTCGCGGGCAAGGCGGTAGCCATCAAGACGCCCTGCGTCCGCCCCGCGCCGCTGCCGCTGGGGCTGCGGCAGGGGGAGATCGACTGACACCCCTATGGACTCTTCCTCCAGCCGTCCGCCGCCCCGTTTCCTGCTCACGCCGGCGTCGATCACCGAGCCGCTCCCGTTCGACACCATCTTCCCGGCCGACGCCCCGCTGGAGGTCGATGTCGGCGCGGGCAAGGGGCGGTTCCTGCTGGCGCGGGCGCGGGCGAATCCCGGTGTCGGCTACGCCGCCATCGAGCGCATGCTGGGGCGGGTCCGCAAGATCGACAGCAAGCTGATGCGCGAGGGTCTGACGAACGTGCGGATCATCCGGCTGGAGGCGTGCTACGCGCTGCAATACCTTTTCCCCCGCAAGCGGCTCCGCACCGTCTACATCCATTTCCCCGACCCCTGGCCCAAGCGGCGACACCACAAGCGGCGCCTCTTCTCGCCGGAGTTTCTCGATGTGCTCCACGACCGCCTCGCCCCCGGCGGCACCGTCCAGATCGCCACCGACCATCTCGACTACTTCGCGGAGATCCGCAAGACGCTCTCCGGCGACGCCCGCTTCCGCGAGGTCCCGCCCATCCCGCGTCTGCCGGAGGAACAGACCGATTTCGAGCTGATCTTCCGCGGCAAGGGGGAGCCGATCGGCGAGTGCGCGTTCCAGATCTGACCTTGCCGGGGCTGCTGACATAGCTCCGGTCACCACGGGCAGAGGGGTCAGGGTTCAGGATGGTTTTGACACCAGGCAGGCGCAGCACCCGCGTGGCACGGGCGTCCCCCCCGTGAGACACGGGCAAGATGCCCGTGTCTCAACCGCAAAAAAAAAGAGACCCTCTTGCGAGGGCCTCCTTTTTTGTTTCATCAGGCGTGAGCCGGAATCCACTTAGTAGGCTTCGTAGACGCGGGTCTTGAACTTGCCTTCGATCGCGGAGACATAGTCATCCTTGCCCGAAAGCTTCTTGTTGAACTTCGCGGACCACGTGCCGCCGGCGACCGCGACGCAGGGATCTTCGCAGATCAGCGTTTCGAAGTCGTTCAGGTCGTCCAGGAACCAGCCGGTGAACCAGCCGTTCCAGCTCGGCCAGTTGAAGCTCTCTTCGCACCCGGGGACCGAGTTGTCACCGCAGGGATCGGTGTCCTCGATCGCCTTCGAGAGGAAGCGCTTGCCCTTGCCGAAACCGACGAACTGCAGCTCGATGTCGCCGTCTTCTTCGGTGCTGCCGGCCCAGGTCCACAGAATATCGGACTCAACCGAGGTGGACTTGCCGGGCTTCAGAACCTTGCGCAGGTTCTTGCCGAACACGGTCATCTTGCCGATCTCGTTTCCTTGGAAGATATAGAGGGCCTTGTCGGCCTTCTCGTAGATGAAGAGATCGAAACCGCCGGTCAGGCAGCAGAACCCCTGGTCGTCCATCTCGACGATGCCGGCAAGCGCGCCAACGAACTTGATGGACTGCACGGACTTGTAGCCCTGCTTCACCGTATTGGCGGTCTTGCCCGAGGCTTTAAAGTCCCAGACGGGAATGCTGCACTCGCTCGTAATGCCACCTGGTTCGTAGCATTGCGCATATGCGCCACCAACGATCGTCATCGCGGCGGCAAACATCAACAACTTCTTCATGAGTACTCCTTTGTGATTACTTTTGGTCTCACAGCGCTTTCCAAAACAGCGCTAGTGGTTCCAAAAACGGGGCAAATTTAACACCTTCACAGGGGGCTGTCAACCCCTATTTGTAAATATTTTCAGATTTTTTTGAATCCATGCCCTGTTGACATTTAACCCGGCGTGTGCAGAATCAGAACCAACCAACCAACCAATGGATACAGAGCCATGTATAACACACTCCTTCGCACAGCGCTAGCCGCGTGTGTCGGATTCACGGCCGTCTCCTCTGCCGCCGTGGCGGCGCCGAGCGCGGCCACGGCCGAGACCGTGGCGCTCGACTTTTT
>JAAYAT010000061.1 GCA_012719225.1 Verrucomicrobiaceae bacterium | reverse complement strand
GATAGCCCGTTACGACAAAAAATCGCACGCTAACACGCAATTGACCGCAACGGGCCATGGCGCGAAGCTCAACAATGAGTACTTTTGTCAAGCACCAGCCTCCTTCACGTGGCGGAGTGAAGGCCCCTCTGGGTCTGGGCATTCTCTGGGCCTTGACACTCGGCGCGATCTGGTTCGCCTACCGCCATTCCGAAGGCGAAACCGGTGGTTTTCTCCACTTTCTCGCACGCTTCCACATCGTCATCGTCCACTTTCCCATCGGCGTCATCTTTCTCGCCGCGCTGATGGAGTTCCTCTCCCATTTCACGGCTTTTTCTTATCTCAGAAACACGATCCCCTTTGTGCTCTGGCTCTCTTTCCTCGGGGCCATCTTCGCCACCATGGCGGGGTATTTGCTGATGAATGTGGAGGGATTTGCCGGTCGGGCCCTCGATTTGCACCTCTATTTCGGTCTCGGGGTGGTGGTCTGCACCTGTTTCGCGCTGGTTTTGTATCTCAAGGGAAAACGCTTTCTGGCCGATGTCGCGATCCTCGGGGCGGTGGTTTCGACCATGGCGAGTGGCCATTTCGGAGGGGCCATGGTCCACCAACCGGACTACCTCACCGAACACGCTCCCGAACGTCTCAAGCCCGCCCTGCTCATTGGATTGAACGCGCCGGCACCCAAACCGGGACCGGTTTTTCCCACCGAAGGTGAGGGAGAGAAAAAAGAAGAGGAACCCCCGGCCGAAATTCCCATCGGGGAGCGCATCGTCTACACGGATTTCATCGTCCCCATCCTCGACCGGACCTGCAACGAGTGCCACAACGAGAACAAGATAAAAGGCAAACTCCGCATGGACACCCACGAGTTGCTCCTCGCCGGGGCCGAGGGATCGGACTACCCCACGGTGATCCCTGGCAACGCGGAGGAATCCGAACTGCTCGTCCGGGTGAATCTGCCCGACGACGACGACGAGTTCATGCCGCCCAAGGGCGATCCGCTCGCCCCCGCCGAAGTGGAGCTGCTCACCCTCTGGATCAACGCCGGTGCCGCCGCCGACACCACCGTGGCCCAGCTCGGGGACGCCCCTTCCATTGCCGCCACCGCCCTCGAAGTCGCGGCGCTGCACGCCGGTTCGCGCAAGGAAGTCGCCGAGACCGCCCTCGCGACCTACGAGAGCGTCTGGAACACTCTTTCCCCCGAAGAACAAGCCGACCGCCTCGCCGCGGTCAACGCGGCGGCGGAGCGCCACCACTTCGCCGTCATGCCGCTCTCGGCCGAGGACGATAGGCTCCGCGTGAACGTCATCAACGCGGCCAAGGAATTCGGCGACGAACAGCTCAAGCTCCTCGAACCCGTCGCCGAGCGCATCGTCTGGCTCGATCTCGCCCGCAGCCAGATCACGGACGAAGGCATGAAGTCCGTCCGCCAGATGCGCGAACTGGAGCGACTCCACCTCGAAAACACCGCCGTGAGCGACACCGGCATCGCCGAACTCGCCCCTCTGGAAAAACTGGAGTATCTCAATCTCTACGGGACCCAGGTGGGCAACGGCATCTTTGAAACTTTCGCGAAAATGCCGGGCCTGAGAAAAGTCTACCTGTGGCAAACCTCCGTCGAGGCCGGTGCCGCCAAGGCCTTCGAACGCAGCGTCAATCTCCAGATCAACACCGGAGTCGAACTCG
>JAAYAT010000002.1 GCA_012719225.1 Verrucomicrobiaceae bacterium | reverse complement strand
GCAAAGGGATAGGGTCGGGTCGCGGACCAAACAGGGTTCAGGGGGCGGGTTCCGCCGGGGTTTCGATCACCGCGCTCTCTTCCTCGTCCGCCTTTTTTCGCCTTCCGGTCAGTTTTCTCACCACGAAGTAAAACACGGGGGTGAGGAAGAGGCCGAAGAAGGTCACCCCGATCATCCCGGAGAACACCGCGGTGCCGAGGGCGCGGCGCATTTCCGATCCGGCACCCGAGGCGAAGGCCAGCGGCACCACCCCGAGGATGAAGGCGAAACTGGTCATCAGAATGGGGCGCAGGCGGAGGCGGCAGGCCTCGACCGCGGCATCGACGAGGCTATGCCCCTGGTCCTCGAGTTGCTTGGCGAACTCGACGATGAGGATGGCGTTTTTCGACGCCAGCCCCACCAACACGACCAGTCCGATCTGGGTGAAAATGTTGTTGTCCATGCCCCGGGTCATCACCCCGACGAGGGCGGAGAGGATCACCAGCGGCACGATGAGAATGATGGCGAGGGGCAGCGACCAACTCTCGTATTGCGCCGAGAGGGCGAGGAACACGAAGAGGACGCAGAGCGGGAAGATGTAGATCGCGCTGTTGCCCGCGAGGATTTCCTGCAGGGTCAGCTCGGTCCACTCGAAGGAGAATCCGGGCGGGAGGACCTCGTCGGCGAGTTGCTCCATTTTGGCGATGGCCTGACCCGAGGAAACGCCCGGCAGGCTGCTGCCCATGAGGTCGGCGCTGGCGGCGAGGTTGTAGGTGCTGGCGAGGTCGAGCCCGGTGGTCTCGTGGACCTGGACGAGGGCACCGAGGGAGACCATCCCGCCCTGGTCGTTGCGGACCTTGAGACGGGTGATGTCGGAGGGGGCGACCCGGAACTCGGCCTCGGCCTGGGCGTAGACCTGGTAGACCCGACCGAAGCGGTTGAAGTCGTTCACGTAGGCCGATCCGAGTGCGGTTTGCAGGGTTTCGAAAATGTCGGCGAGGCGCACCCCCATGCTCTTGGCTTTGACCCGGTCGACGTCGACCACAACCTGCGGGGACTGCGGCCGGATCGAGGTGAAAACACCGGTGATGCCCTCGGTCTGGTTGGCCGCCATCATCATGGCGAAGGCGGCACCGGCGAGGGCGTCCTTGCCCTGGGCGTTGGTGTCCTTGATCTGCATTTTGAAACCACCGGCGTTGCCGAGACCATCGACCGCGGGCGGCGGGAAACAGAGCACGTAGGCCTCCTGCACGCCCGCGTAGGCGGCATTGAGCCGTCCGAGAATGGCGTCCATCGAGAGATTGGGATCCTTGGCCCGCTCCTCGAAGTCATCCAGGATGAGGAAGAGGGTCCCGGCGTTGGGCATGGCGGCCCCACCGGCCATGAGGTTGAAGCCAGCGATCTCCACGGCATGTCCCACGCCGGGGGTCTCCAACGCGATATCCGCCATGCGCGCGGTGACCTCGCGGGTGCGCTGCAGCGAAGCCGCGTCGGGCAACTGGGCGAAGGCGACGAGGTAGCCCTTGTCGCTGCCGGGCACGAAGCCGGTCGGCACTTTTTTGAAAATCCCGCCGGTCAGGTAGAGCAACCCGCCGTAGAGAGCCAAGGCCACGATGGCGAAACGCAGGGTCCGCCGCACCGCACCCGCATAGCCGCGCGAGAGCTTCCCGAAGAACCAATTGAAGCCCTTGAAAAACCAACCGAAGACGAAGTTGATGACGCGCTGAAACCAATCCGGCTTGGCGTCGTGAGGTTTCAAGAGGATCGCGCTGAGGGCGGGCGAGAGGGTCAGCGAGTTGAAGGCGGAGATGATGGTCGAGACCGCGATGGTGAGCGCGAACTGCCGGTAGAACTGCCCGGTCAGGCCGGTCATGAACGCGGTGGGCACGAAGACGGCGGTGAGCACCACCGCGACGGCGATGACGGGTCCGCTGACCTCCTCCATGGCGCGTTTGGTCGCCTCTCTCGGTTTGAGACCGAGAGCCATGTTCCGCTCGACGTTTTCCACCACAACGATGGCGTCGTCGACCACAATCCCGATGGCCAGGACCAGCCCGAACATGGTCAGGTTGTTGAGCGAGAAGCCGAAGAGCTTCATCACGAGGAAGGTGCCGATGATGGAGACCGGCACCGCCAGCAGCGGGATGAGCGAGGCGCGCCAGTTCTGCAGGAAAACGACCACCACGAGGACCACGAGGAGGAGCGCCTCGATGAAGGTGGTGACCACCGCGTCGATGGATTTGCTGGTGAAGACGGTGGTGTCGTAGACAATTTTGTATTCGAGGCCGGGGGGGAAGCTTTGCTTCAGTTCCTCCATTTTCTCGATGATAGCGGCGCGGGTCTCGAGGGCATTGGAGCCGGGCAACTGGAACACCCCGAGCGCGGTCGTGGGCATGCGGTCGATGTAGGATTCCGACGAATACTCGCGTCCGGCGAGCTCGACTCGGGCGACATCCTTGAGCTGGGTGATCTGCCCCTGCGCCCCGCGTTTGATGACGATGTTCTCGAACTCCGAGGCCTCGACGAGCCGCCCCTGGGTGGTCACGGTGTACTGATGGGCGGTGCCGGGCGGTGCCGGTTCCGCTCCGAGGGTGCCGACGGCGGCCTGCACGTTCTGCTCGCGGATGGCGTTGGTGACGTCGGCGATGGTGAGGTTGCGCGCGGCGATCTTGTCAGGGTCGAGCCAGACCCGCATGGAGTATTCCTTGCCGCCGAAGTTCATCACCATGCCGACGCCGGGCAAACGCGCGAGGTCGTCCTTGATGTTGAGGAGGGCGTAGTTGCTGACAAAGAGATCGTCGAGGGTCTTGTCGGGCGAGACGAGGTTGACGATGAGGGTGAAGTTCGGCGACTGCTTCACCGTGGTGACCCCCTGACGCCGCACGTCCTCGGGGAGACGCGCCTCGGCGATGGCGACGCGGTTCTGCACCTGGACCTGGGCGACGTCGAGGTCGGTCCCCAGCTTGAAGGTCACGGTGATGGTGCAGGTGCCGTCGGAGGTGCTGTTGGAGGAGAGATAAAGCATGTTCTCCACCCCGTTGATCTCCTGCTCGATGGGTCGCACCACGGTCTGGGCGAGCACCTCCGGGTTGGCCCCCGGATAGCGCGCCGTGACGAGCACGGTGGGCGGCACCACCTGTGGATACTGCTCGATCGAGAGCGTCGGCAGGGCGATCGCCCCGAGCAGGGTCAGGAGGATGGAAAGGACCGCCGCAAAGATGGGACGGTCGATAAAAAACTTCGCGAAATTCATACAAATCTATCAGGGTTGCGCCGCGCTCCCGCCGTTCTCCGTTTTCGGGGCGCTCTCCGTTTTTTGCGCGTTTTGCGCGTCGGGGGCCGGAGCCGCGACCGGCTCGACCTTCATGCCCGGCTGGTGCAAGCGGGCCATGCCGTTGATGATCACCTTCTCCCCCGCGACGAGTCCGCTGCGGATGAGCCGCTTGCCGTCGAGGATAGGACCGATCACGACGGGCTTGTAGACGGTGGTGTTTTCCGGCGTGACCCCGAGGACATACTTGTTGGCCTGGTCGGTGAGGATGCTTTCGTCCTCGATGAGGAGGCCCTCGTATTCGGCGGACATGGGCAAACGCACCCGCGTGAAGAATCCCGGCACGAGACGTCCCTCGGGGTCGGGCAGTTCACAGCGCAGCACCATGCTGCCGGTGGCGGAGTCGAGATGGTTGTCGAAG
>JAAYAT010000442.1 GCA_012719225.1 Verrucomicrobiaceae bacterium | reverse complement strand
GCCCTTTGGCGAGGGGCATTGTGGAGATGGAGACGTGACCCGTTGCCGTATCGGTGATTCCATCGAGGAGCTTGTGGTTCACTCCGGCGAGTGCTCCATTGGAAGTTGCTGTTGAACTTGATGCCGTAGGGCGGGTCGAAGTAGATGCACTGCACCTGCCCACGCAAACCCTCGCGCTCGGCGAGGCTGGCCATGACCTGGAGGGAGTCGCCGAGGATCATGCGGTTGCTCCAGTTCTGGTCGTGGGCGTAGAACTCGGTCTTGTCCGCGCCCTTGGGAATACCGTTGAAGTCGGCGAAGAGATCGGGGGCGATCATCCCCTCGTCGTGCTGGCGTTCCTTGGTCGGGCGCAGCAGGTCGTCGATGAGGGCCTTGGGATGGACCTTCTCCTGGATGTAGAGTGGCGGGGCGTGGACGACGAGGTCGCTCCAGTCCTGCTCGTCCTTACCGCGCCAGACAAGCTGCGGGTCGAGGTCGGTGTTTGCGCGGATAGCGGACCTGTTTCGGCGCTTCGTGTTCTTTCTGAATGATGGACTGCTGCTCGGCGGAGGGGATGTTCTTCCGCTTCGCTTCGTCGTGCTTGATCGTCTCGACGGACTTCGTGGCGGCGGTCTTTTTCTTGGAGGGCATGGGGCGGGGTAAGTGAGCGTTTAGTGTGGGGCCTCGGTGCCTTCGTCGAGAATGTCGAGATATTCCGAATAGACATAGAGGCGGCGGTAGTCGCCACCGGTGATCTCCCGGACAATCCCGTGGCTCTCCAAAGTGCGGAGGGCCTTGGTGGCGGTCGGATGGGTCACGCCCAAGGCGGCGGCGGCCGAGGCGGCTGAGGCGATGGGATGCTGCGTGAAGCACTCGTGGAGACGCAGCGCGGTGGCGGATTCGCCTGCGAGGACCTGTCGGCTTCGTGCAAAGAGGTCGAGGAGGCGTCGCGCTGTCTCGACGGCCGATTCCGATGTCGCGATGACGCCCTCGCAGAAAAAGTGCAGCCACTCCTCCCAGTCCCCGGTCTCCCGGACCTCCTGCAAGAGGCGGTAGTATTCATCGCGGTGGCGCTTGAAATGCAGGGAGAGGTAGAGCAAGGGTTGGCGTAGCACGCCCTCGGCGCATAGCAGGAAGGTGATGAGGAGGCGCCCGAGGCGCCCGTTGCCGTCAAGGAAAGGGTGGATGGTCTCGAACTGGACGTGGGCAAGGGCGGCTTTGAGCAAGGGCCGGGTGCGGACCGGTTGGTTGTGGATGAATTTCTCCAACGCGCCCATGCACTCAATCACCGCGTCCGGCGGCGGCGGGACGAAGCGCGCGTTCCCCGGGCGGGAGCCGCCGATCCAGTTCTGACTGCGTCGGAAGTCACCGGGCTGTTTTGAGCTGCCGCGACCGTGAGAGAGCAGGCGAGCGTGGATTTCCTTCAGCAATCGCAGGGAGATCGGCTCGCCCTGCTGGAGGCGAGCGAGACCGTGCTGCATCGCATCGACGTAGCAGGAAACTTCTGTAACATCCTCTAGCAGTGCCGAGGGAGCCCCCTCGAGCTCGTGGCGCATCAGGTCGGAAAGGGACGACTGTGTGCCCTCGATCTGGGAGGAGAGCACCGCCTCTTGCCGGATGTAGGTATAGAGGAAAAGCTCTGGGTCCGGCAGCACGAGCGAAATGCCGTCGAGGCGCCCGATGGCGGTGGAGGCGGTATCGAGCAGGCTGCCGAGTCCGCCATCCAGGTCCAGCGGTGGATCCGGCGGCAGGGCATGGGGGATAAAAGCTCGTGCGGTTTCACCGGTGGTGGAAATCGGGACGAAATGGCCTGTCGGACCTCGGTGCATGGGGAAAAATTGAAAGAAATCAGCGATTTTCTTTTAAACCGACCCCACAATGAAAGGATCCTTATCTTTCGCAAGAAGATTTAAAGAGAAATCGACTTTCCTTTCAATTGATAAGGAAGATGGAAAGGAATCGTTCATTCGGCGAGGGCACTCTTCGAGCGGAGGTTGGCTTCGATCAT
>JAAYAT010000441.1 GCA_012719225.1 Verrucomicrobiaceae bacterium | reverse complement strand
GTCGCCGTCCGCATCGGTGAGCAGGCGGACGCGGCAGGCGGCGGCCTCGCGCCGCTCGGAGTAGCCAATCATTTCCACGACGTAGGCGCGCCCCCGTTCATCGAAGCTCATCGCGATGGGATCGGTCACATCGGGTTCGTGCGCGGCCAGGGTGAGGCGGAATCCCGGCGCCATTTCGAAGGTGGCGAGGGCGTCGGCGGGTTCCGTGGCGGGGGCGCGGGGGAATTCGTCGGCGGAGATCTCGGGCCCTTCCTCCGCGGGGGCGAGAGTGCTGAAAACAAGAAAACCGCTGCAGAAGAGGAAATATTTCATCATGTGAAGTCTCGGGGGCGGAGGAATCTGGCGGCCAATCGCCCCGATGACAACGCCAAAAACGGCGGGATCAGGGGAAGCGGACGAAGGGTGGGGGAGCGTTTGTTTTTGAGCATGCCGGGCACTCGCCCTGCAGGAGCGAAGAGGTAACCGGGGGGCCATTTTGATCGAGGAGGTCCGCGTCGGTTGGAAGCAGCCTCAAACCCTTTCAAAAAACACGCCCTACTGGATTCGAACCAGTGACCTACGGATTAGAAATCCGTTGCTCTATCCAGCTGAGCTAAGGGCGCAAATACTTGGGGAAAAAGGGGTTGTTGCCGCTTTCCGGAGGGATTGCAACTGGATTTTCTACGGTCAGAGCCTCCAGGTCCGCGAAATATCGCGAGAGAACGACGGACCACCGTGGTCCGTCATCGCAACAGCGGATACTATGCCAGATTGTTCCTCAATGGCAAAGAGCTATGGCGCATCCGGAAAAAAGGATGCGACCGCGAGGGAACGGGCCGATGGTGGCGGCACACCAAGGTTGGACAGATGTTCTTTTCTCTTCACGCCAGGATTTTTCCGACGGGACTCGTCTGCGCCGCCGCGTTGCTGCTCTCGCCGGGGGCGGTCCTGCTCTCGCAGGATGCGGGGGCGGACGCCAAAACGGCCAAGACCCCCAAGGCCACCGGGAGCGACGGGGACAAACGGCGTGAGCTCCATTTGTACATGAAAGGGCGCTTCCTCTTCCAGAAGCACTGCGTCGATTGCCATGGCAAGACGGGGCGGGGGAACGGCCCGTTCGCAGCGGAGTTGGAGACCAAACCGCGCAATTTTCGAACCGGCTTGTTCAAGTTCCGCAGCACGCCTTTCGGGCGGCTTCCGGTGAAGGAGGATCTCCAGCGCACCATCCGCACCGGGATCTCCGGCACGGCGATGCCCTTTTTCAAAGAAATCAGCGACGAGGATGTGGACGCGCTGATCGTCTACCTGCAGAGCCTCTCGCGGAAGTGGAAAGATCCCGCGCTCGCCGCCGAACCCCTGACGATTCCTCCGGTGCCGGAATGGTTTGACGAGGAGGCGGTAGCGGCCGCCCACGCCGCGCGGGGAGGGACGCGTTTCGCGCAGTTGTGCGCCCTCTGCCACGGAGCGGAGGGCAAGGGGGACGGCCAGGGGGCGGGTCGGCTCATGGACGCGTGGAACGAGCCCATCGTCCCCGCAGATCTGTCCGTGCCCCGTTACAAATCGGGGGAATCGCCCCGCGACCTCTACCGCACCATCGCCACGGGATTGAACGGGACGCCGATGATAGGATACGCCGATCTGCTCCAGGAAAACGAGATTTGGGAGTTGGTCGCGTTCATCCGGGCGCTCGGGCAGGACGCGAAGCCCGGCGCCATCGAACCGCAGCCATAGCCCGAAGGACGCGGCGGGGACGCCATGAATACGTGAATTGTTTCAAGGTCCCGCCGTCGTAACGTTCCCCAACGAGCGGATTTTCTCCCCAACCTCATTTTTTCCATGACACCCACCTTCAATCGCCGTCTTTTCCTCAAG
>JAAYAT010000060.1 GCA_012719225.1 Verrucomicrobiaceae bacterium | reverse complement strand
ATGACCCTCTGCCTCTTCCTCGCGGCGGGGATCCTCTTCCAGTTCCACGGCATCCGCGAAATCGGCGACCTCGGCGGATTTTTCAAAAAAGCGCCCGTCACCAGTATCGGATTCACCATCGCCGCTCTGGCGATGATAGGCATTCCCCCGACCTGCGGATTTTTCAGCAAATTCTACCTCATCCGCGGCGGCATCGAGGGCGGGCGGTGGGAGTATGTCGCCGCTCTCCTGATTTCCAGCTTGATCCATGCGGTTCTCTTTTTCCGTATCTTCGAGATCGCCTGGTTCGGGAAAAAAACCGCCGGAGAATCTTCCCCCGATTCCCGTCAGGACGATCCTGTTGAGACGCTCCCCCGGCGCGAGGCCCCTCTCCACGCCCTCCTCCCCCTCGTCGCGGCGGCGGCCCTCATCCTCCTCACCGGAATCTTCAACGGACAAATCGTGGAAGTCCTCCGGCTCGCTTTTGAAACATCCCCTGCGGTCGCTTCCCATCTCAAATGAACGGTATGGAGAACACGGTCACCAGCTTTCTTCCGGTCCTCGCGTGCCTCGCCTCGCTCGCGGCGGTGCCGCTCATTCTGATTTTCCGGAGAGAGGTTTTCCTGCGGGAACTCGCCACCTTCGGAGCCGGCATCGCGAAATTCGCCTTTGTCCTCGCGATGCTCCCTCTCGTCCTCGACGGGAAAGTGATCGAGTACACCTTCGTCAAGGGTTTCGCCGGAACCAACGTCCCCCTCGCCTTCCGCGTCGATGGTCTCGGAATCCTCTTCGCCCTCGTCGCCTCATCGCTCTGGATCGCGACCTCCCTCTACTCCGTGGGCTACCTGCGGGTACTCCGGGAGCATGCCCAGACGCGCTTCTTCGTTTTCTTCGCGGTCTCCCTCTGCGCCACCCTCGGCGTCGCCTTCGCCGGGAATCTCCTCACCCTCTATCTTTTTTATGAGATGCTCTCGCTCGCGACCTGGCCTCTCGTCGCCCACCATCAGGACCAGGAGGCCCGCACCGGCGGACGCACCTATCTCTCCTACCTGCTCGGCACCTCGATCGGATTCGCCCTTCCCGCGCTGATCTTCACCTTCGTGAAATCCGGCGGCGACCTGTCCTTCGGCGGGACCGCGATCCTCGCGGAGAGCGATCTCGGCTACTGGCCCGCCCTCTTCCTCCTGCTCGGGTTCGCCTTCGGATTTTCCAAAGCCGGACTGATGCCCTTTCACTCCTGGCTCCCCGGAGCGATGGTCGCACCGACGCCGGTCTCGGCCCTCCTCCACGCCGTCGCCGTCGTCAAAGTGGGCGTCTTCTGTGTCATCCGCGTCGTCACCGATGTCTTCGGAGTGGATTTGCTAGGGAAGCTCGGGGTCCACCTCGTGCTCTGCTGGATCGCCGCCTTCACCGTGATCACCTCTTCTCTCATCGCTCTCACTCAGGACAATCTGAAGCGCCGCCTCGCCTTCTCCACGATCGGCCAGCTTTCCTACATCATTCTCGGGGTCTCCCTCCTCGCACCGCACGCCGTCGCCGGGAGCATGATGCATATCGCGATGCACGCCTTCGGCAAGATCACCCTCTTTTTCTGCGCCGGAGCCATCTTCGTCGCCTGCGGCAAAAAATACGTGAGCCAGCTCGATGGGCTGGGCCGCCGCATGCCGGTGACCTTCGCCGCCTTCGCCATCGGGGCGATCAGCGTGACCGGACTGCCTCCGACGGGAGGGCTCCTCAGCAAGCTCTACCTCGTCTGGGGGGCCGCCGAAGCTGGTCAGATCGCCTTGCTCTGTGTTTTCCTGATCAGCTCTATCCTCAATGGGGCCTACTTTTTTCCCATCGTCTACCGCGCCTTTTTCAAAGCGCCGCCCGAAGGGGAAGCCGTCGCCGGAATCCGCGAGGCCCCCCTCGCCTGCGTCATTCCCCTGACCGTCACGGCGATCGGCTCCGTTCTTCTTTTCTTTTTCCCCGGCATCCTCCTCGAACTCATCGCCTGCCATGTCCGCCTCTAAGCCCAGCTCATCCCC
This sequence comes from Verrucomicrobiaceae bacterium, assembly GCA_012719225.1. GTDB lineage: Bacteria > Verrucomicrobiota > Verrucomicrobiia > Verrucomicrobiales > DEV007 > Arctic95D-9. The sequence continues at coordinate 201 of JAAYAT010000060.1, read as the reverse complement.
CGGGACGCCCGCCCCGCTCGCACGGAAAACGCGCTTTTTCGCCGCGCTCGCCGGTGCCTGCGGTGGGTTCTTTCTGCTCGATCTCGTCCTCCGCCTCGGCGGGATCGACAAGCATTCCGCCTTCCAGTGGGAGCAAATGCCCGGTGCCCACGGCGTCGTCGGGTTCGCCGCCTGTCTCCTCCTCGTCACGGTCGCGCGCTT
>JAAYAT010000059.1 GCA_012719225.1 Verrucomicrobiaceae bacterium | reverse complement strand
TTAAGTCGGATTTCTCCCCTCGTTTTCTCCGACCGCTTTCTTCCCATGCACTTCTCCCGAACGTCCCCACTGCCCGCCGTTTGCCTATCCCTCTGCCTCTCCCTGCTCCTGCCCGCGGCGAGCGTCTTCGCCCAGGGCGAGAAGTCGGGCGCGGTGCCGCCCTCGCTGGTGCCGGACGAACTCATCCCCGACGCTCCCGCGCTCTCCCCGGAAGAACAACTCAAAACCTTCCAGGTGGTCCCCGGTTTCCGGGTGGAACTGGTCGCCTCGGAACCGCTCGTGGGTGATCCCATTTTCGCGCAATTCGGTCCGGACGGACGCCTTTGGGTGGTGGAAATGCGCGGCTACATGCCCGACATCGAGGGCAACCACGAGGATGAGCCGGTCGGGCGCATCGTGGTCCTCTCGGATGCCGATGGCGACGGTCGTTTTGACAAAAGCACGGTCTTTCTCGACACCCTCATCATGCCGCGTTACGTCCTGCCGGTCGGCGACGGCGCCCTCGTCGGGGAACCGCCGAAGCTCTGGTACTGCCCCGACAAGGACGGCGACGGCCAAGCGGACGAAAAAATCGAAGTCGCGGGCGACGCCGGTGCCCAGACCATCCCGGGCCGCCCCGAACTGGCAAACCCCGAGCACGGGGCCAATTCACCGCTCTGGGCGCTGGACAACTGGATCTATTTCGCCGAATACGCGGCCCGCTTCCGCTGGCGCGGGAACGGCGTTTTCGAACGCGGCCTCACCTCCACCCGGGGGCAGTACGGGCTGAGCCAGGACGATTACGGCCGGCTCCACTACAACTACAATTCGGGCCATCTCATCACAGACATGACTCCGGCGCACTACCGCCTGCGCAATCCCCACTTTCCCAAGCCGGGCGGGGTCGCGGTGCCGCCGGTGAATCAGGCGGTCTGGCCCATCCGCGTCACCCCGGGCACCAACCGCGCCTACATCCCGGAAAACATGGACGGCTACAAGCTGAAAAATTTCACCGCCGCCTGTTCGCCATGGATCTACCGCGGCGACCTTTTCCCCGAGGAATTCCTCGGCAACGCCTTCGCCTGCGAACCGGCCCTGCATCTCATCAAGCGCGACATCCTCGGCATGGAAGAAGGCAAGCTCGTCGCCCGTGAAGCCTACGAGAAAAAAGAATTCCTCGCCTCCACCGACGAGCGGTTCCGGCCCGTCAGCCTCACCACCGGGCCCGACGGCGCCCTCTATGTGATCGACTTTTACCGGGGCATCATCCAGCACCGCATCTCGCTGAGTCCCTATTTGGAAGAATACATCGAAGAACAGGACCTGGTGGAGCCGCGCGGTCTCGGGCGCATCTGGCGCGTCGTTCCCGACGACGCGACCCTCCGCCCCGCCCCGCGACTCGCGGATCTCCCGCCCGCCGAACTCGTTCCCTTTCTCGCTCACTCCAACTCCTGGCAGCGCGAGACCGCACAGCGTCTTCTCGTCGAAAAAGGCGGCAACACCGTCGTCCCGGCCCTCGAAACGCTCGCCCGCGGCGAGTCCGCCCTCGGTCGTCTCCACGCGCTCTGGACCCTCGACGGCCTCGGAAAAACGAGCCGCGCCGTTCTCGAACCCGCCCTCTCCGACGACGACGCCCACGTCCGCAACGGCGCGGTGCGCATCGCCGAGACCTTCTTCGCCACAGAGCAACAAGAGACCGTTTTGGCTAAGCTCATCGCAGTGTCCGCGACCGAGAGCGACCCCCAGGTGCAGCTCCAGCTCGCCCTGACCCTGGGAGAAGCCAAAAACCCCGCCGCCGATCTGGCGATGGCCGCGATGGCCGAGCGCCTGCCCCGGCACCGCCATCTCGCCGGAGCAATCTGCAGCGGCCTCCACGGTCGCGAACTGGAACTGCTGCGGCATTGTCTCACCACCCGCACCGGTCGCAGCCTCGTCGCCGGGCTCGCCGGCTGTGTCGCCGCCGAACGGGATCCCGACCGGGTCACCGAGTTGTTCGCCCTGTTCGACGAGACCGATCCCGCCTACCGCAAGACGGGACTCGCCGGATTCGCCGCCAACGCCGCCGATTTCGTCCGCCGTCCGGTGGAACTCGGGGCGCGGCCCGCCCTGCTCGACGAAGCCGGAACGGAAAAAATCGCCGGCATGCTGACCTGGCCCGGCAAACCCCTTCCTCCCGGATACGAACCGCCGCGCCCGCTCACCGCCGACGAACAGGCCCAATTCGACATGGGCAAAATCCTCTACGCCGGAGTGTGCGCCGGTTGCCACCAGCCGAACGGAACCGGGCTCAATGGCATCGCGCCGCCGCTGATCGACTCGGAATGGGTCACCGGCTCGCCGGATCGTCTCTCCCGCATCGTCCTCCACGGAGTGC
>JAAYAT010000440.1 GCA_012719225.1 Verrucomicrobiaceae bacterium | reverse complement strand
TCAATATTCAACAGAGCAATATTCAATTATCAAGGGAACTGCCGTGAGCTACGGATTGTACGGGCCCCGACATTACGGAACTCAAAAGGTCCAGTCGTAGCGGCAGGAAAAGGAGCCGGGGAGGGCGTGGCGGATGTCGGGAGCGGAGGGGGAGAGCAGGACGGGCACGCCGCCGGAGGAGAAGGGCTCGTTCCGGAGGATTTCCGCGAGGAGCAAGGTGGCGTCGGGGGAAGCGATGGGGGAGTTCCACAGGCCGGGGAGGTCGAGGCGGGCGGTTTCGCGGCCTTCGGGATCGAAGAAGCGGAGGGTGTCGCCATCGTGGACGAGGACTTGGCGGGCGTTTGCGGCGAGGGCGGGGGAATGGCCATGGGCGAAGGGGGCGACTTTGCCGGTGTCCAGGTGAAATGCGTAGAGGCGGGTGGCGAAACGGTCGTCCCGGGCGTAGTCGGTGCCGTAGCTGATATCGCCGCGGACGGCGCTCCGGGGAACGTCGTAGAGGGATTCATCTTCGAAGGAGGTGAAAAGGACGGAGCGGGAATCGGGCAGCCAGCCAAGGTCGCCAGAGGCGCGGCGGGGGGCGCGGGCGATTTCCGCGCCGGATTCGACGTCGAGGACGATGAGGCGGCAAATGCTTCCGAGATGGAAATAACTGGTTTTGTTCCGGTAGGCGACGGCACCATCGGTGCGGAACAGGATGGCCAAAAGCTTGGCATCGGGCGAAAGCGCGAGGTCCACGACACCTTGCCATTTGTCGACGCCGGTGCGCGTAGGTTCTTTGAACAGGTTAGTAGAAATTTCGCGGAGATCGGAGAAATCCGGGAGGCGGGCGATGTTGAGGTGTTTGGTTTGCCAGTCGACGAAGGCGCAGAGGGATTTTTCCACATCCCATTTTTGGGGATCGATGGATGGGCCGTTGATGAGGTCGGTCCAGGTTTGGGTTTGGGGATCGAAAATGCGGAGGTGATGGATGCCTTTGTCCGTTGACGTGCCGTATAAGGTGCCGGTGAATTGTTCGAGGAGCTGCGGATTCTGCCACTGGGCCAGATTGCGCTGGTCGCGGGATTCGGCGCGGGAGAGGAAGGCGAGGAATAGGCCGATTTCGAGAGCGAATACGGCGATATAACTGATGATGTTCATGCCGAGGCCGGCGAGCATGATGCGCGTCCATGTGACGGGATGCGGTTTGGGAAGGATCCGGAGCAGGGGGACTTCGGTGGCGAGGGTGATGAAGAACAGCGGGACGACGAGCGAGAAGGTGTCCCACATGAAATAGGACGTGCGGTTGAAGAGCAGCAGCAGGACCGATCCGGCGCAACTGGAGGCGGCGTTGACGAGGAAGGAGAGTGCCAGGGCGCGCCAATAGGGTATGGGGCGAAGCCACCAGCGCAACAGGAGGCTCTCGATCAGGATGATGACGGCGGTGACGATGGTGGCGGGCAGCCAGGTATCGGCATGGAAGAGGTTGAGGACGGGCGAAACGCCGTCGGCCCGGGCGGCAGCTGCGGACAGGAAGAACAGCAGCAGAAGCGGGAAACGGCGTTTCACGGCTCCGCCGCCGGGGTTGGTTTGCGGGTGTAGCGTTTGCCGGAGCCCATGAGGATGGCGAGGGGGGCGAGGGAGGGGATGTGGGCGAGG
>JAAYAT010000439.1 GCA_012719225.1 Verrucomicrobiaceae bacterium | reverse complement strand
TCACCCCCCGCCGCATCGAGAAGATCACCGGCCTCCTCGCCCGCAGTTCTCAGGAGGTGAGGATAGAAGACATCCGCGCGATCAATGTCACCTGCCGCGGTCTCATCGGCATCCTCGGCATCGGAACGGTGGATTTTTTCACTACCGGCGACACCGCCGAGGTCAGCTTCCATCAGATCTGGGCCGCCCAGAAGGTCAAAACCCTGGTGCGACGTTTGCAGGACGTTTCGTAGAGCGCGCTCAGGCCGCCGAGGCCGCCGAGGTCGAGACCGTCGTGACGATACGGATCGTGATCCAGAGGATGGGACCGGCCATGAGCAGGGCGTAGACCCGGTTCACCGCTTTGGCGAGATGCGATCGCTGCATCTGGCGGCGGTAACGTTCCGAAATCCAGATGAAGGTCACGAGGATGGGGAGAAAGAGAGAGGTGGTCATCGTGTTGTCGGGGATGATGCGGTTGCCCACCCCCGTATAGAAGAGGGTCACGCCCACCACCGTCCCGAGGAACAGGAGCATCCAGGGCGCGCTGGTCCCGCGCACCAGCCAGACCTCGTCGTTCTGATGGGTGACCGCCCACCGATGCATCCCGGCGATCACCACAAACACACAAAAACCGTAGATGAGGATCCAGCCGCTGCGCCCGAGCACACTCGATTTCACTTGCGCCCGGGCACCTTCCCAACTGCGCCGCGCCAACTCCATCGCACCCTTTTCCTTCACAAAGCGCACCAGACCCGGCCGCTCGCCGAGGGTCAGGGCGGAGAGTTCGGCCGCCCCGGGATGTTCCTGTTGGAATCGCATCGCCTCTCCGGGTGTGTCGAACCATACGAAGTACTTGGGATAGGAATGAAAGGGGTCCCCGAAAGCGGCGTCCGCGTAGCTGAGGCGGGGCCCGGTCACGAGCAGGAAAGCCGCGATCATCATGGCGAATCCGACGAGTTGGTTCGAAGAACTCCACAGGTCGTTGTGCCCCCGGTTTTTGCGGGAGGCGACCGCGCTCCAGATCGAACGCAGGATCGAGACCACCACGAAGCCCAGCACGATGGGCCAGACGAGTGGCTTGGCCAGATAGCTCAGCCCCAGCAGCACCCCGAAGACGCCGTAGAGCCAGAGCAGATTCTGCCGGATGAGGCTGAGCGCGCAGAGCCAGGTCAGCACCAGGAGCAGATAATACAGGGCGTCCGGACTGAAATAAGCGGAGCGCTCCAGAATGATCCCGAACCCTCCCATCAGCACGATCGCCGCCGCGCCGGAAAACGAAAACGCCTTCGCGGCGGCGAGGCTGAGGAGGATCAGCACGCTCCCCGAGAGAATGAAATTCATCCATTTTCCACGCTCGAAAACCACGTCGGGCGGCTCGGACGACGACCCGCGTAGGAGCCAAGGGAAGAGCGGATCGACGATCCCGTCCGTGTATTGGGGAAAGGCCCGGGTCAAGGCGGACGAGATCGACGACTCCGCCGGATTGAGACCGCTACGGATCGAGGCAGACTGATAAACCGCATCGATGAACCCCGCCTGGCCCGCTCCGGTCCTCACCGTGTTGACCTCAAGGATGAGCTTCGCCCCGAGGAAACTGTAGGCCCAGGCGTAGAGGACCAGCACGGAGAGAAAAGCGGCCCACAGCACGGGCGACTTCCGCGAAAAATCGAAGGACGGATTCTCGCGTTTCCTCATGATTTTCAGACGAGACGAGGCGCGGAGTGAACGGCGTCCGCCAGCGCCTTCGTCCATGTCTCGACGTCGTCGTAGTCCAGGGGTTTCTCCAGGACGAACCCGGCGAACACCTCTTCCCCGGCTCCCCGGATGAGACACCGCCAGCTTCCCTTTTCGTCCACCACTTGGGTCGCGGTGATCCCCTCGAGTCCCAGGAAACGGGTGACCTTGGCCGAAACCGCAACCAACAAATCCGCCTCCAGCTCCCCGTCCTCGGCCGATACGCCCGAACGATACAAAAGGAGACCGTCGCGATCACAGACCGCCACGGCGCGGGCCGTCAGCTCGCGCATGGCGAGATCTCCATACTGGGCGATGCGCTCGTGGAGCGCCCCCGCCGACTCGAATCCGAGAGCGGGATTTTCGGGTTCGGGTTGCGGCTCTGGCTCTGGCTCTGGCTCTGGCTCTGGTTCCGATTTCGATTTCGATTTCGATTTCGATTTCGATTTCGATTTCGGTTCGGCATCGGCATCGGCATCGGACTCCGGTTCGGCATCAGGTTCGGGCTCCGGTTCGGTATCAGGTTCGAGCTCGCGAAGCGGGGATTTGATCAGCCGACTTCGATCTACTTTTTCCCGAGCTTCGGCGAGGGCGATGAGGGCGCGGTCGGCATCGCGTTCGGAGACGGATTGCACCCGCCCCAGGGCATCGGATTCGTCATGCAAGAAAAGCGTGGCCCTCTTCGCGATCATCGCCGCGTCGGGGGGATCCTCCACCACCAGATTCTCGACCGTTTCCCTCTCGGACGGCTCCGTGAATGACGCGGAGGCGACCTCGGGCGGTGCTTCCTCGCTGGAGGCGGAATCCCCATCCGCTACGGGCAACTCCTCCTCTTGGTCGGCGGATTCCGGGTCGGGTTCCTCCTCATCGAGTTCAAAAAGTGAGTGGATCAAGCTCTCCGGCTCCCACCCGGCGGACACCGGATCGCCCCCTTTCTTTTCCGGAACGGGAAATTCCCACATCAACGGCGGGGACCGATCCGCCTCCGCCATTTCGGTCCGCTCTGGTTCTGGTTCGGGCTCTGGCTCTGGCTCTGGCTCTGGCTCTGGCTCCGATTTCGATTTCGATTCTGATTCTGGATCGGGAAAAGACGACACCACAGGTTCTTCGGGGGAAACTTCGCTTTCCGATGGGGCTACCCACTCCGCGGGAGCGTCTCCTTCGAGAACCGGGATCGGGGTCGGGGTTTCCCCCGAATCGTCCGCCTCGTCCGGGAAGAGAGATTCCGCGGGGGGGCCACTCTCCGGGTCCGCCTCCTCTTCTCCCGCCGAAACAGAGTCCTTTGCCCGCCGAGCGATCGGGGCACGGCGGGGCGCGTCCTTCTTCGGCGGCACGAAGGATCCGACCAGTTCGTCGAACTCCTCCTTATCAATCCACGAGTCTCGCATAATCGTCTCTGTCCTCGATGGGGTTGTCCTCGTCGTCGTAGAGGTTCAGCCGCGCCTCCAATTCCGCCGCCAACTGGTCGAAAATCAAGGAGGAGGCCGAGGGCCGCTCCCGCATCATCGCCACCGGGACCCCCATCCGGCTGGCTTCGCGGAAGTCCCGATGCAGTGGCACGACCGTCTCCAGCACCAGCTCGATGGGCAACAAATCCCGAAATTCCCTCTGGTCCAGCAGACTCGACGGATCGTCCGGATCGGTCATTGAAAGTACAAACCCCGCCAGCTTCGGTCTCTCCTCATCCGGATTGGCGGTGCGGGCCGCCGCGACCATTTTTAAAATCTGGGGAAGGCTGCGGAGACAAAGCGGCCCCGGTTGCTCGGGCACGAGCAGGGCATCGACCACCCGGGAGAGCCCGGTGGAGACAGGGGTGATTCCGGTGGGGGCGTCGTAGATCACCAGATCGTATTCCTGGCCCACCAGCAATTCGTCGAGAGCACGGATTCGCGCGAACGAGCCGGGCCATCCGTCCTCGGACGCGAGGAGCCGATCCAAGGCGTCGCGGGAACCCCTCGTCAGCAGGGACAGTCCCGGGAGCCGGGTCCGCAACACGGCCGCCTCGATCCTCCCGGACTCGAGCGGCTCCAATTCTGTCAGGAAATCGTAATACCCGAGCGCGTTCTTCGATTTTTCCGTCAGGGAAAACCCGACCCCGCCCTGCATGTCAGCATCCACCAGGAGAACCCGCCAACCGCGTTTCGCCAGGGAATAGCTCACATTGACCGCGATGGTGGTTTTTCCGACCCCACCTTTTTGACTGATCAAAGATAACGTTGCCACGACAGAATTGTTGATTTGGGAAACATACCGCAATCTCAGGCGCTCACGACAAGAATTGTTCCGGCGCGAACGCTTTTCCCGCCAAAAGCATTGTGTCGGAGCGCCGCAACCTGTATGCTCACGCTTCACCTGAAACGATTATTTCATGAATACGAGACACCTCCCCTCTCTCCCTCTCCTCGGTATTTCCCTTCTCTTTCCCCTCGTCTTCCTGCAGGCGGATGAGGTGAAATTGAAATCGGGCGAAACCTTCACCGGCCGCATCACCTACGAAGCCGACGACATCATCAAAATCGAGGTTCCGGTCTCCGCTTCGATCAAAGAAACCAAAATCATCGGTCGGGCCGATATCGCCGAAATCGTGAAAGACGCCCCCGATGACGTGGAGTTCAACCGCATTCAAGGTCTCGTCCCGGCACCTTCCCTCCTGCCCGCGAGTTCCTACCGCCAACTGCTCGAAACGGGTCCCGAAGCCTTTCTCAAGGCCTATCCCCAGAGTGCCCACGTCTCCAAAGTCGAGGAAATCCGCAACACTCTCGCCGAAGAACTCGACAAGGTGGAGCGGGGTTTCCTCAAGATCGAAGGAGAATGGTTCAGCCCTCAGGACAAAATCGACTACAAAGCCCTCATCGAATCGAGGGTGCGCTTCCTCAGCATGACCCAGCTCGCCGCAGCGGATAACCTCAACGGCTACATCGGTGCGATGCGGGAGTTCGAGACCATTGAGAAAAGTTATTACGGATCCCCCGTTTTCCCCAGAGCCGTGGAACTGGCCCGCGAAATCGTTCCCAAACTGGGCCGTCAACTCCAGACCCTGGCCCGCAACGTCGATTACCGCAATGCGGAGTATGAACAATCGCTCGCCAACTCCACACCCGACGCCCGCGAGCAACTCGTTCAGGCGCGCGCACGAGAAGAGAAAGCCTACCAGGACAGCCTCGCCGCCGACAAGCAGGCCGGTTTGAAATGGGTCCAATTAAACCCCCGCATCAAGGCATCGATCGATGATTACCTCAGCCTCGCCAGCTCGGAACTGGCCCGCATCAACACCTTTGACATCGACGCACTGACCCAACAGGCCGAGAAACTCGTCGAAGCCGACAAACTCATCGCGCAGGATGAACTGGAAAAAGCCCGCTCCCTCATCGCCGAGGCCGCCGCCATCACCGGTCAGAAAGTGAGTTCGACGAGCAAATCCAAGAGCAGAAGCAAGAGCAAGTCCAAATCCAAGGGCACATCGGGACCCGGATCGTACATCGCCGCGCTCAACACCAAGGTGAACGAGCGCCTCGCCGAAGAAAAGGCCAAAGCCGACGCCCGCAAGGCGGCCGCGGAATCCGAGGCCCTCACCGCCGCGTTGAACAAAACAACCGCCGCCGAAAGCGGAGAAGACAAAGCCGAGGACAAGCCCGCCGCCGAAGGGGAAGACACCCCCGCAGGTGAAGCGCCCGACGGAGAGGAACCCGCTCCCGACGAAGCGAAGCCAGAGGCCCCCGCCGTGGATGATTTCGCCGCCCTCGCCGGATCCGGGAGAAGTTCCGCCAAGGCCGATGACGAGGAAAAGCCCTCCGGCAAAAAGAAAAGCAAATCGCGGAAGTCCGATGACGGCGAGGAAAAATCAAAAGCCCGGCCCGCCGTCGTCGTCGAGGAGGAAGGCGGATTCCCCACTCATCTCATCGTCCCGATTCTCACCGTCCTCCTCATTGTCACCGTCGTCCTTCTGAAGGTCTTGGGAATCGGCGGCAAAAAATCGGAAGAAGAATAAGAGCGGCTCCCGGAAAAGCTTCCGGATCGGACGGCCCGTCCCGCCGACTTGCCGACGGGCCCGCCGGGGGAAACCCGGCGGGTGGCCAGAAGGAGTTCACGAAGTCCGCAAACCGGCAAGGTATCAAGTGAGCGCGAAGGCTTCGTCCATCGCCCGCGAGACTCCTTTCAGATACGCGGGATCGCCCCCGGCGACCTCGGCGGCGCACCATCCGTGGAAATTGATCTCCAGGAGAGCCTGGATCACATCCGGATAATCGATATCGCCCTCATCAATGGGGGTGAACTTGCTCTCCGCCCTCGAAAACCCTTTCACATCGAGCTTGATGATGCGCCGGCCCAGGTGCCGGATCCAATCGCCCGCCGAGCCGTATTTCCAGTGGTTTCCGATGTCGAACTGCATCCCCACCCAGGGCGACTGGAACGCATCGATATAGTTCGCATAGGCCTCGGCGGTCTGGTCCTTCCCGCCCTCGGGATCATATCCGAATTCGTTCCAAACGTTTTCCACCGCGATCGCCACGCCCAGTCGTGCGGCGAGCGGGATCGCCTTGGCGATATTTTCGACACTGCGCTCCCACACCTCGGATTCGCTGCCGTCCTTCCCGTGACCCACTACGAGGAGAACCGTGTGCCCCCCCACCGCATGGGTGTCCTTCAGCGCCTGTAAAAGCGTATCG
>JAAYAT010000438.1 GCA_012719225.1 Verrucomicrobiaceae bacterium | reverse complement strand
GTAAGCGGCGGCGCTTCCGTTGGCGTCGAGGCGGAAGACGGCGTCCTCAAGCGACTGGAAGGCCTCGAAGAGTTTGTAGACCCGCGTATCGAGCGGCGATCCACGCCACATCCGTTTCGCCTCGCAGATGAGCGGACAGGCGGAAACGCCCGCGCCGATGAGGAGGGGCAGTCCCATCTTGATGGCCGAGGCGATGCCGAAGTCGTCGCCGCTGTGGGGCGCGAAGTCGAGCTTTTGGTCGCGGCACAACGCGGCCCAGTAGAGGAAATGCGGTTCGTCGAGGGTGGAAATTTTCCCTCCGACGAATTTCGGATGCTTCGCCAGCTCGTGCAGGAGCCAGGGCCCGAAGGGCGTCGCCCAAGGCACGAAGGCGGGCTCGAGGGCGTGGACGATGCCGGGCACGGTGAGCATCTCGGCGATCTCGAAATAGGCGTCGCGGCGCCGCTCCGTCTCCAGTTCGTTGAGGAGCTTCGAGGTCATGATCATCACCTCGACATTTTCGAAACTCTGGGCGATGTCGAAATGGGGACGGTACCACTCGGGCCGGAAGGTGTCGCCCGAAGCGCCCGTCGCCGTCGTACCGCAGATGACGGTCGGCTCGGGAAAGGCGGCGCGGAAGCGGCGGATGACCTCGGCGTAGAGCGCTTCGTCGAGGTTGAAAATATAGCCGGTGTCGGCGTTGAGGACGAAGGCGATCTCGACTCCGGCGGCCTCGGCGCTGGCGAGCATCCAGCGGACGCTGTTTTCAAAGCCCTCCCAATCGGGCTTGCCGTCGCGGAAGGGCAGCAGGGTGGCGACGCAGAGACGGGGATTGGCGGCATGGTCGACCAGCGCTTCCTCGGACGTGTGCGCCCAGACGGTTTCCTCCCAGGTGGTGGAGGGTTTCAGATCGGCGGGATCGGTGATCATGGAGAAAAGCCTAGCAGAACGAGGCCGGAGGCGTGAGTATCTTTTCGCCCATTTTAGCACAAAACCGATGCCGATTTCGTGATGCCAAAAGAATTCCAGCCCATCCTGCTCGAGAACCTGCAGATCCGCTGGTCGGGATTCCGCATCCGCCGCGTTGCCCTGAACCAGCACATGCCGCGGGTCGAGCGGCTCGGCGAACACGTCCATCGCCATTCCCAGATCCTCCTCTACCTCCGCGGCAGTGGCACGCAGCATCTCGCCGGGACCGCCGTGCCGGTCGCGCGGGGGAGCGTCCTCGTGATCCCGCCGGGACGGAGACATCGTTTTGAAAAATCGAGAACGGTGCGGCCGATCTGTCTCGTGATGGACTTTGAGACCAAGGAGGCGGTGACCTGGCGCACCGAAAGCGTCCTCGGCCCCCGCGATCTCAGCCTCGTCGAGCGGCTCCTCGTGGATTTGCATGAATGCCATCGCAAGCCCGACGATTTTTCGATACAGGGCGCGGCCCTGATTTTGCAAATCCTTGCCCTCCTGCACCGCACCCTCGCGGAGGGCGGGCTCCGGCAGGAGCGCGGTCCCGTTTGTGTCTCCGTGGAAAAAACCATCGCCCGCGAAGGTCTTCCCGGCCTCACCCCCGGCGCGATCGCCGCCCGGCTCGGACGCAGCCTCGACCACCTCAACCGCCAACTCCGCGCCGAATCCGACGCAACCGTCGGCACCATTCTCAACCGAATCCGGCTGGAGCGCGTCGGCGACCTTCTCCGCACCACCACCCTGAGCGTCAGCGAGATCGCCTCCGCCGTCGGAATGGACGATCAGAACTACTTCGCCCGTTGGTTCCGCAAACACACCGGACAGACCCCGACGCACTGGCGCGAGGCGATGCGGGGCAAAACCTGAAAGGCAGCCCGTATCGCCCGCGGCTCAAGTCGTAACTATTCAGCCCGAATCACCCTTGCGCAAGCTTTTCGCCGAGGTCTTCCGGCGATCTGAGCAGTTCGGTGAGGGTTTCAAGTAGGTTAGCTCTTTGCTTGGTTGCCGAGGAGAGGATGGCGCGCAGATCACAAAACGCCTCGGCATGTCCCTCGCTTCGGAACGTTCCGCTTATCTTCTCGCGGACCTTCATCATGCGCAGAT
>JAAYAT010000437.1 GCA_012719225.1 Verrucomicrobiaceae bacterium | reverse complement strand
GAGCAGTTGATGGTCAGCATCCTCGCCGGAGGCCACTGCATCCTGGAGGGAGTCCCCGGTCTGGCGAAAACGCTCCTCGTGCAGACGCTCGCCCGCAGCCTGTCGCTGGACTTCGGACGCATCCAGTTCACTCCCGACCTCATGCCCGCCGACATCACCGGCACCGAAGTGCTCGAGGAGGACATCGGCACCGGAAAACGCATTTTTAAATTCGTGAAAGGCCCCGTCTTCGCGAACATGATCCTCGCCGACGAGATCAACCGCACCCCGCCGAAAACCCAGGCCGCCCTGCTCGAGGCGATGCAGGAACACCACGTCACCATCGGCGAGGAGACCTATCCCCTGCCCGAACCTTTCTTTGTCCTCGCGACGCAGAATCCCATCGAGCAGGAGGGCACCTACCCGCTCCCCGAGGCCCAGCTCGATCGTTTCATGTTCAACATCCGCGTGAACTATCCCAGCGCTGCGGAAGAAGAAATGATCATCAAACGGGTCACCGGCACCTACTCCGCCCAGATCCGCAAACAGCTCGACGGCGAAGCGGTGTTGAAACTGCAAAATGTCGTCCGCCGTGTTCCCGTGGCCGATCATGTCGTGAGCTATGCCGCCCGGATCGCCCGCGCCTCGCGTCCCCGCGAACCCGAAACCCCCGATTTCGTGCGGGAAATGGTCGCCTGGGGGGCCGGTCCCCGGGCCGGGATCTACCTCATCCTCGCGGCGAAAGCGCGCGCCATCCTCCAGGGCCGCTACCACACCACCACCGCCGATGTCCGCGCCGTCGCCCTCCCGGTGCTGCGCCACCGCGTCCTCACCACCTTCAACGCCGAGGCCGCCGGAATCACCAGCGACGACATCGTCAACCGCCTCGTCGAGCATTTCGCGCCCTCCGCAGAGTTGGAAGTGTGAGCTTGCCCCTAACCCGACTTTGCCGAATGGAAAGGATGGCCACAAAAAGGCACAAAATGGAGCCCCCGCCCTTTCACGCTTTTGTGTTTTTTGTGCCTTTTTGTGGCCAAATCCCTCCACCATCCCCGGCCCCATGACCGAAGCTTCGCCGCAGTTCAGCGAACTCCTCCCACCCGAGATCATCGACATGATCGGGCGGCTCGAGTTCCGCGCCCGCACCGCCAAGATCGGTTCGATCAGCGGACGCCACAGCAGTCCGCACAAAGGTTTTTCGGTGGAGTTCGCCGAGCACCGCCAGTATGTCACCGGGGATGACCTGCGCAACCTCGACTGGCGTGTCTTCGGGAAAAGCGATCGCTATTACATCAAACAATACATCGAGGAGACCAACATGCGGGCCACCCTCCTCGTGGACGCCTCGGGTTCGATGGCCTACGCCGGGGACAGTGCCGCTCCGCTCGGGGGAAAGACGCACCTTTCCAAATTCGAATACGCCCGCTACCTCGCCGCGGCCCTGACCTACCTCCTCATCCGCCAGCAGGACGCCGTCGGCCTCGTCACCTTCGACGAGGCGATCCGCACCTACCTCCGCCCCACCGCGAAACCGAGTCAGGTCCGGACCGTCTTGGAAGCTCTCTCCCGCACCGCCCCGGCCGGCCCAACCCGCTGTGCCGCGACCTTCCACGAAATCGCGGAACGGATCCCCTCGCGTGGCCTCGTCATTATCATCAGCGATCTTTTCGACGACGCCGAGGCGATCCAAAACGCGCTGCATCACTTCCGATATAAAAATCACGAACTCGTCCTCTTCCACCTCATGGCCGAAGAGGAGCTCACCTTTCCCTTCGACAAATTCGACGATTTCCGCTGCCTCGAAGTCGAGAGCCGCCGCCTCAACATCGATCCCGCCACGATCCGCGCCTCCTATCTCGACCGCGTCAAACGCCACCTCAAATCCATCGAACTCGCCTGCGGCCAGATGCAGGCGGACTACGTGCCCGTGAATACGAGGACGCCGGTTCCCGAGGCGCTCTTTTCCTATTTCTCGCAGCGGAGATAGCTTTTTAGCTATTAGCTTTTTAGCCCTTTAGCTTTTCCAGACCGTACAACGAAAACCACAGGCTAAACAGCTAAAAAGCTAACAGCTAAAAAGCTCCCCACCCCCAATGCTCTTCCTCAACTCCATCCTCCTGCTCGGTGCGCTCGGCATCGCGATCCCCATCACGATTCATTTGCTGAACCGTCGCTCCAGCCGGATCGTGGAATGGGGCGCGATGCATTTTCTCCTCGAATCGCTCGCGATCCGCAACCGCCGCATCCAACTCGAAGAGGCCCTCCTCATGGCGACCCGCTGCCTCCTTGTCGGACTACTCGCCCTCGCTCTGGCACGACCTTTCATCCCACCGGGTTCGACCATTCCCTGGCTGCTCGTCCTGCCGCTGCTGCTGCTCGCGGTCGTCGGCATCGGAGTCGCCGTGGTCCTGCACGAGGAACCGAAATGGCGGCGGCGCATCGCCGGGATCTCCATCGGGCTGCTCCTCGCCTGTGTCGCCCTGATCGCCTTTGAAAAATACCTCAATCTCTCCCGCTTCGCACCCTCGGCACGTCAGGATATCGCCCTCATTATCGATAGTTCGACCTCCATGAGCCTCACCCGGGACGGCGTGACAAACTTCGAACGCGCTATCGAAGAGGCCCGCGACCTCATCCAGCGGGCCCCGCGCGGCCACGCCTTCAGCCTCATCCTCGGCGGCCCCTCTCCCGCCGGACGCATCCTCGATCCGACCACCGACCGCACCGCCCTCGCAGCCGCCCTCGACGAGATCGCCCCGCTCGACGGCGCGATGTCCGCCTACGACGCCTTCACCCTCGCTTCTCTCAGCCTCGCCCGCGGCGACCATCCCGCCAAACAGATCGTCATACTGACAGACGAACAAAATGTCGGCTGGGAGATCGGCCGGAGCGGTCGCTGGACTTTTCTCCGCGAAGCCTTCCGCAATCTGCCCTCCGAACCGCAGATCATGATACGGAATATGTCGCCCCCCGACTTCATCCGCAATCTCGCCGTCACCGAGGTGCATCTCTCCCGCGACATCGTCGGAGTGGACCGAGCCGTCCATGTCACCGCGACGGTGGTCAACACCGGCAACGAAGCGGTCACCCCCGGCGCGCTCGTTCTCCAGGTTGACGGCGGAGGCGAATCCCGCGACACCTCCCTCGGGCAGTTGCGCCCCGGCGAGGAGCAGACCGTCACTTTCACCCACCAGTTCGGCGAACCGGGGGCCCACGCCCTCTCCCTCACGCTGGAAGTCGAGGACGACATCGAGAGCGACAACACCGGAGTCTCGGCGGTGAATGTCGCGGACGAACTGCGCGTCCTCATCGTCGACGGGCGTCCCTCGCGACACGCCTTCGACAGTGCCTCGGCCTTCGCCGCCGTCGCCCTCGCTCCCTCCGCCCTCACCCTCGACCCGTCTCTGGAGGCCAATCGTGCCAGCGTCAGCGACGAAGCCTCCGATGACTTCGACCAGAACTACGATCCGACCCGTGACTCGATCCGCTTCCTCGTCGCTCCACAGGTCGTCCCTATCCCTGACATTGCCACTTTATCCGGCTTCGACGAATTCGACGCCGTCATCCTCGCCGACGTTCCCCGCCTCCCCTCCGCTGTCGCGGATTCGCTCGCGGACTATATCTCCGGCGGTGGAGGTCTCCTCGTCGCGGCCGGACAAAAAACCCAGCCCGATTTTTACAACGGCTGGCAAAGCGTCGACAAAACCCCGCTCCTCCCGGCCAGTCTCGGAGAAATCAGAATCGCTCCGGGCGACGAGGCCTTTTCCCCCTCCGCCCAAACCCTGACTCACCCGGCTCTGCAGAAAATCGCCGAGGTCGGCAAGAGCGACTTCGCCGACACGGTGATCACGAACTACCGCCCCCAGACAATACCTGACATTCTCGTCAAAGAATCCTCCGTCGGAGCGCGGCTCAACAATGGCGACATCCTCCTCACGGCCCGCCAAGTTGGCAAAGGGCAGGTGCTCCTCCTCGGGACGCCGCTCGACCTTTCCTCGGGCAACCTCGTGACCCGCCAGGCTTTCCTCCCCTTGATCCACGAACTGGTCTATCATCTCGCCGACCCCGCTGCCTACCAACTCAACCTCGATCCCGCGTGGGAGATCCACCTCGGTCTCACCGGAAAACGCGACCGATCCACCGACGGAGAGCGCACCGCAAGCGAGAGCGAACTCCCCCGCTTCGCGGTAAAGGGACCGAAGGATCGCCTCCTCAGCGCCCAACTCGATTGGCGGGAGGGCGACTCGGTGCTGAAGCTCCAGGGCGAGATCTCCTCGGGACTCTACCGTCTCACCGTGCCCGACGAGCAGGCCCCCCTTTTCGCCGACTTCCTCCGCAAAGATCACCACGAAATTCCCTTCACCGTGAAGCGCGACGCCGCCGAGAGCCGGCTCGTCCCTCTCCGCGAGGACGACTTCGCCTTCCTCGCCAACTTCGTGACGATCTCCCGGCCGCAGACGCTCGAGCAACTCCTCGGTTTCCTCAACGGCAATCAGTTCGGTGAGGAACTCTGGAAATACCTCGCCCTCGGTGCCTTCGTTTTTCTCCTCGTCGAGATTGTCCTCTCCCGCTGGATCGCCCGAAGCCGACGCATGGGCGAAGAAATCCAGATTGCCTTCGAATCCAAAGACGCTCCCACCCATGCCTTTCGCGAGCAGTTGGCGAAATTTGCGAAAAAATGAGATACGACGTTAGTCAGATAGACGCCCCTCAATCATGATTGGAAGATGATATGAAACCATTTTTACTTCCCTTTATTTTGATGATCTCAGGCGGATCCTGCCTGGGACAGAAGCCGTGGCCGTATAAGCCGGGCGTGGCAGAGAATTACGCAGGGGTCATCCACTCAACGGACCCATCCGCGTTTGCAAGCATTGTTTATGTCGGGCAACAGGCTAAAACGGTATTCGATAGAAGGGCCAACAATAACAATGGAGGAAGGATAAAAATAGAGGCACATGTTTTCACCATTACGTGGAGCGACAGTCTTTCATCGAAATTGCTGGCAAACCCCGATATTGGCGATCTCACAACAGTGACCGCACAGGCGGAAAGACATGCGAGGATAGTGGGACTGCTGCCCCATTGCCTCCGCAGCCTGATTGACCGGATTGTATTGCATGGCGGAAACATGGCGCTGGGCGGTGGAAACAGGGGGCTCCTGCTCTATTCGGAGAGGACGATGCGACATGAAACAAAGGCAGGAAAACTCCATGAGATCATGCTACATGAGGCCGCTCACAATCTTGGTCAAATAATGCAACGATCACCGGAATGGGTAGCGGCACAAAACAGTGACAATGCCTTCATTTCCAAGTATGCGCAAGATTTCCCACAGCGCGAGGATGTGTCTGAAAGCTTTTTGGCATGGTTCATTCTCCGATATCACCGCCACCGTATCACAGAGGAACAGGCAAATACGATCCGCGACCAGATACCGGCACGCCTGAAGTATTTCGATGAACAGAATTACCATATGTCCCCGGTCGAAGCGGATGCCGGCGGCCCGAGGGAGTGAGTGAACGGAAGGAGTGGAATGAAACAAAACACGCAGCGAGTCCCAAAACGTATTTGGAAGTCCGGCGCTCTGCGCTTCTTTGGATCGAACCCGGCCAGACGGTCCGGGACTGCCCCCTGTCCCTCGCGGCTCCTTCGACGTCCGAATCCAAAACGCCGGGAACCGGCGCACTCCAAAACGCTTCGCGCCACATTCCCACCTTTTCCTTTTCACCTTTTACGCGCCCTCCGGGTGCCCCTCCCGTGAACCCCGACCTCAGCCGCACCGACCTGCTCCCTTCCCTCGGCCCCGCTCTCTCCGGGACCGGCTTGCTGGTTTGCGCCCTGCTCTGGCTCGTCACCGTGAAGCAGCGGAACGGCCATCCCTCCGCCGCCCCCGTCCTCCGGGCCCTCGGCTTCCTTCTCGCGGCGGGGGGGTGCTGGTTCGCCTTCCAACTTCTCGGGGCATTTTTCGCCCTCGCGACCTCGTGGCCGCTACCGCTCATCGCGATCCTCGGCGCGCTCGCCGCCGAGGCCATTCTCTGGATCTACGCTTTTGAGAAAAGCCTCGTTCCCCTGAAGCGCGGACGTCTCCTCCTCGCCCTGCGTCTCGGTGCTCTCGCGCTTCTCCTCCTCATTCTCCTGCAACCGGTCCGGTCCTTTGTCGAAGAGCGCGAAATCGTGCGCGAGATCGCCATTCTCATGGACGACTCGGACTCGATGGGCCTCGCCGACTCGCGTCTCTCCCCTTCCCAAAAACTCGACCGCGCCGCTCTTTTTGGAGTGGCGGGACTGGAAAAACGGCCAGCCCTGCACCGCATCGATCAGGAAGCCAATGCCCTCGATGCCGCCCTCGCATCCGAACTCGAGGCCCTGCGCTCCGTCCCCCACCCCCGTGCCGCGCTGGAAAGCCGCGCCGCCCGTTTGCCCGACTTTTTCACCAGCCTCGAAAATCATCGCGACACTCTCGTCGCAACCCTGACACAAGCCCAGGAAGGCCCTCTTCCGGAGGAAGTGAGAGACGCGCTCGACGATTATCAAAAGCGCAGCCGCGACGGACTCGGGCGTATCTTGCCGCTCGCGGAAAAAGCCGCCGCCGCAGGCCAAGCCGAAGAACTCATCAAACAACTCGAAGTCGCCCGCTCGGAATTGCGCGGCATCCTCGAAACCATCGCGGCCAGCGCTCGCAAAGCCGATGCAGCCTTTTACGAAGGACTCGGAGAATCCATCCGCGAGGCGATCGAAAACGCCGCCGCGACACCCCGCCGCGAGATCGCCCGTCAGGTTCTCCAAACCCCGCTCGCCCTCCCCGACGACGTGATCCAAGAGGGTCGGGTGACAGACTCCACCCTCCTCGATCAACTTCGGGAGCGCTATCATCCGCGCTACTATCACTACGCCCGCGATGTCACTCAGATCACCGACCCTCTGGCAACGGAAGCAACGGAACCGGGCGTCGCGATCGGTGAGAGAGCCGAGAGGGCCCGGACCGATCTCACCGGGGCGCTGGAGCATGTCCTCGACACCATCCCGCCCGAATCCCTCGCCGGCGTTCTCCTCCTCAGCGACGGGCGCCACAACAGCACCACGCTCCCCGAGGACAGTCTACGCCAGCTCGCCTTGCGGAACGCTCCTCTCTCCGCCGTGCCCATTGGCGGGGACCGTGGACCCGACGACATTTCCCTGCTCTCCCTTGAGGCCCCCGAATCCATCTACCTCGGCGACCGCATCGTGGTCACCGCCACGGCGAAACTCGACGGTTTTCTCGGGGAAAAAGTCGAGGCCGAACTGCTCGCGAACGACGCGGTCATCGACACCGTCACCATCGAAGTGGCCGACGTGAGTTTCCGCACCGAAGTGAAATTCGTCCACTCCCCCGAAAGCAAAGGCATCCAAAACTACCGCGTCCGGCTCCAGCCCGACCCGCGCGAGATTTTCCAGGAAAACAACGCCTGGGATTTCAAAGTGGCGGTGACCGATGACAGGACCAACGTGCTTCTCGTCGACGGATTTCCCCGCTGGGAATTCCGCTACCTGCGCAATCTTTTTTACGGACGGGACAAGTCGGTCCACCTCCAGTATGTGCTCCTGACGCCCGACGAGATTCATCGCGCCCGCAAAGGCCCGACGGTCGCCGCGAGTGCTTCGCGCCCCTTCGGCGAGGCGGAGGCCACCACCCTCCCCGCCAATCTGGAGGAATGGCAGCGCTTCGACGTCATCATCCTCGGCGACATCGAGCCCGCCGCCCTCTCCGAGCGGGACTGGTCGGCCATCCGCGAGGCGGTGACCCGGCGCGGTGCCATGCTCGTCTGTATCGCCGGTCCCCGCCACATGCCCCACGGCCACGGCGGTGAAATCCTGCGCGAGCTTCTCCCGGTTCGCCACACCCCTGCCACGATGACAAAATTCGACACCCCCGAGGCCGCTTTTCAGATTCAGCTCACCTCCGTGGGACGCGATCATCCGGTCACTTCCCAATCGTCCAGCCGCGCCCTCAACGAGGAAATCTGGTCGGGTTTTCCACCGATGCGCTGGCGCTACAGCGGCGCGACGCTGAAAGAGACCGCCGAAGTCCTCGCCTACGCTCAGCCCGTCGGCGCGTCCGGAGCGGGTGCGGCTTTTCCCCGCAACGGCTCTCCCGCATCGGTCGAGGCGGCCATCGAGCAACTCGCCAATCAGAAAACCATCGAGGCGGAGCGGGCCGTCATTTCTACGATCCGGGCCGGGCTCGGCAAGGTCCTGCTGCTGCATTTCGACCAGACCTGGCGTTTCCGCTACGGCGTCGGCGACACCTATCACCACCGCTTTTGGGGACAGGTGACCCGATGGGGGGCCGGACCCAACCTCCGTGCCGGCAATGACCTCGTCCGCCTCGGAACGGACCGCCTCAGCTACACGCCCGACGATCCCATCGAAGTGACCGCCAAGGTTCTCGATCCGGATCGCCGCCCCGTCACCAAGGCCGGGATCGAAGTCGAGATTTGGAAAGACGGAGCACGGATCCGTAAACAGAAGCTCACCTACCGGGCCGGTTCCTCGGGACTCTACGAGACGAGCCTCACCGGGCTCCGCGACGAAGGAGAATATCAGATCCAACTGGCCGGGGACGAAGTCACCGAGGCCCTCGCCGCGGTAGCCGACGGGCCGAAAAAAATTGCCACCGAACTCCTCGTCGTGGCGACCCGCAATCCCGTCGAACTCGCCGAACTCACCGCCGACCGCGATTTTCTCCACCGCGCCACCGCCGCCACCGGAGGCCGCCTCGCCGAACTCAACGACCTCGACTCCCTCCTCGACAGCTTCGGCGCCCCGAAGGAAGTCCTCAAGGAAAGGCGCAATATTACGTTATGGGATAAATGGCCTTTCCTGATCGCCTTCCTCGGGCTTCTCACGACAGAATGGATTCTGCGGAGACGGAGCGGATTGGTGTAGAGTTTTTTTCATCACAGATTTCCACAGATCATGACTTCCTTCGAAGCCGCCCTCGGACAACTCCCCGCCCCCATCGTCGCCAAACTGCAGGCCATGATCCGCCGGGTGCGCCGCCTCCTCTTCGTCCGGGGTCTTTTTGCAACGCTGACGGTGGCGATCGCCTCTCTCCTCGCGATCATGGCGATCGATGCAACGGTCACCCTGTTTTCGACGACGACCCGCTGGATTCTCAGTCTCGCGGGGCTTGTCGCGACTCTCGTGACGGCGTGGTGGTTTCTGGTGCGCCCGCTTTCGCGCCGGTTCACTCTCACGCACATGGCGCGCGTCCTCGAACTGCGTCACCCCGAGCTGCAGGAGCGCATTTCCACCGCCGTCGAGCTGCTCGCCAGCGAGGACCCGGAATCCATCCGCGGATCGACAGAATTGATCGAGGCCGTCGTCGACTCGGCTGTCGTGGATGTCGCGGCGGTCGATCCAAAAGGCGAACTGAAACCGACCCGCGCCAAAAAATTCATCCTCGCGACCGCGTTGGGCGGTGGTCTCATCGCGGTGTTGCTCCTGATCTGGCCGACGCAGTCCTGGACGCTCCTGGCCCGTGCTCTCGCCCCCTTCCTCGACATCGGCAACGCCTACGCCAACACTCTCGTGATCGATCCCGGTCATGTCCGCATCGCGAAAGGGGAAGCGGTCACGATACAGGTCTCGATCCAACACAAACGGCTCCAGCGGGCGGAAATCCGGCGTCTCCTCCCCGACGGAACCGAAGCGGTCGAGCGCATGGCCCTGATCGCCGAAGAGACGGACGGCACGAAACGCTTTTCCCTGACCTTCCCCTCCGTCGAGGAGGCGTTCGCCTATCGCGTTCGCGCCGGGGGTGCCCTCAGCCAATACTACGATGTCATCGCCGTCGCCCCCCCCTCGGTCGAGCGCCTCAGCGTGAACTACGACTATCCCGACTACACCGGCCTGACAGATACCGTCATCGACACCGCGACCGGCGAGATCCGGGCCATCGCCCACACCCGCGTGGCGATCACCGCGACCCTCGACAAAGCCGTCGCGACCGCGAAAACAATGTGTAACAAATCAACCGTGATGGCTCATCCCGTCGTGGAAGAAAATCAGGTGAGCTGGGATTTCGTGCTCCTGCCGGGAATGAGCGGCAACTGGCATCTCGAAGTCACCGATGCGGAGGGTTTTGCCAATGAAGAATTTCTCCACCCCGTCGACGCGCTCCCTGACAAATCTCCCACCGTGCAAATCAACCGGCCCACGCAATCCGAGATACGACTCAAGCCAAACGAGCGCCTCCCCCTCGAACTCACCGTGATCGAAGACTTCGGTTTTGGGGATGTCACCCTGCTCGTGACCCCCGACGGGGCCGCGGCTCCGCTCGAAGTGCCGCAGCCCGCCCCGACGGCGACCGCCTCCTCGGGGACCTACACCGCCCGCGCTCTCCTCGATGTGTCAGCGCTGCAACTTGCCCCCGGGCAGCGGCGTCTCGCCGTGCAAGTTCGGGTGCGGGACAATCGACCGCCCGACTACGACGGCCCCGGAGTCGGCCTCAGCGAAGTCTTTTTTGTCACCCTCGATGAAAAGGCGAAATCCCTCGCCGATCAGGTCATTGAAGCCCAGCGGAAGGCGGTCAATCAACAAATCAATGCCGCGAAAAAAGAACTGCAACGCGCCCGCGAAGAGATGCGCCGCGCCGAGGAGGAGCTGAACCGATCCGAGGACTTCACCGAAAAAGCCAAAGAAAAACTCAACGAATTCACCGAACACAACCAGACCGCTCGTGAAACACTCGAAGCAGTCGCCGCCACCCTCGACACCCCCCTCTTTCGGGAGCCCTCCCGCCAGGCGGAGAAAATCGCCGCCGAATCGCTCGCCGGGGCGCAGGAAAATGCCGACCTCATTCCCGTCACGGATGACAAGCAAGAGCGTCTCGCCGAGGCCCAATCCGCCCGCGAAGCCGTCGAGGAATCTCTCCGCGATCTCGACCAGATCGCCCGGGCGATGCGCGAGGCGGAAGCGGACTACAAAGCCATTTCTCAACTCAACGAACTCGCCAACCGCCAGCGGGAACTCGCGATGAAAGCGCATGATTGGTCGGAGAGAGCGCAACGCGAAGCCGCCGAACTGGCTCG
>JAAYAT010000436.1 GCA_012719225.1 Verrucomicrobiaceae bacterium | reverse complement strand
ACTCCGCGCCCCCGGAGGGGAGTGCGTGGCAAGAACAAAGCGCTTTTACAGAACAAGATTTACACCCCCGAGAACTCGAATACACAATATCACCAAGTGGAGTCCTCAATGTAGCGTCTTTGGGTCGAGATGGGAAGATTGGTGGGACGGGGGAAGATGCGGACATTTCACAAAGCTACAGAACTATCGACGAGAACGGAAAGTCACTCATCGGAGAATACCTCTGGATAGTGACTGCCGAGATCAAAGACAACAGCGAGCAAGACGGGGGTGGACGACCCGCTACCCCGCTGCGAGTCGGGGATTGAAACTTGTTTAGCATCCTTGAACACAGGCTTCGAGCAAGGGGTCATCGAGGCACCTCAGTCACTCCCCCGCCGCAATCCCAGCGCGGCCACGGCTCGGTCGCTCACTTCGCGGTAGAAGGCCGCCTGCTCCGGCCGTTTGATGTCCTCGCCGTAGATCGGGATCATCTCCTTCATCCGGGCGTTACCTTCGTCGCTGGCGAGGAGCGCGGGGAACCATTTTTCGATGACTTGAAGAACGATATGCACCGAAACCGAAGCCCCTGGCGACGCGCCGAGGAGGGCGGAGAGGGTGTGGTCGGCGTCACCGATGACCTCGGTGCCGTAATGGACGATCCCGGCTTCGCCGTCGGTCTTTTTGATCGCTTGGACGCGGATCCCGGCATCGACGAGCCGCCAGTCTTTGGCCTCGGCGGCGGGATAGAAAACCCGGAGCACCTCGATGCGATCAGCCATGCTCTGGGTGCCCTGTCCGATGAGGTAACGAACCAATTCGAGGTTGTGCCTCGCGATCTTGAGCAGAGTGACGAGGTTGTCGGGACGAATCGATCCGGGCAGGTCGAGGACGCTGCCCTTGCCGTGGAGGAACTTGGTCGTGAAGGCCGCGAACGGTCCGAAGAGCAGCGTTTTTTTCTCGTCGAGATAGCGGGTGTCGAGGTGGGGCACGGCCATCGTCGGCGCGGCGTCGAGGGCCTGGCCGTAGACCTTGGCGGTGTGTTTCGCGACCAGGGTGGGGTTGTCGCAGACGAGCCATTGCCCGCCGATGGGAAAGCCGCCGAGTCCTTTGGCCTCGGGGATGCCGGATTTCTGGAGGAGACGCAGGCTGCCGCCCCCGGCGCCGATAAAAACGAACCGGGCGCGGCTGCGGTGTTCCCGCTTGTCCGCGAGATGACGGACCGTCACCTCCCACCCTCCGGCGGTTTTGGTGAGATCGGTGACGCGGTGTCCGGTCGCCACGGCGCAGCGCTCCTGTCGAGCGAGCCAGCCCAGAAGGCCCCTCGCGATGCCACCGAAATTCACGTCGGTGCCGCCGTCCATTTTCGTGGCGGCGATGGGGACGTTGCCCCGCCCTTCCAGCAGAAGCGGTGCCCAACCCGCGATGCGCTCGCGCTCGGTGGTGTATTCCAGTTCGGAGAAAAAATGGTGGGCGGACATTCCGGCGTGACGGGCTCGCAGGAAATCGACCTGCTCCTCCCCGTGGACGAAACTGAGATGGGGCAGAGGACGAATGACTTCCTCCGGACGGGCGATCATTCCGCTGGTCACGGCGTGGGCCCAGAATTGTTTGGAATATTCGAACTGCTCGAAAATTTCGATGACCTTGTCGACCTTCACCGAACCGTCCAATTCGCGACCGGGGGTGTAGCTCAGTTCGCAAATGCCGGCGTGTCCGGTCCCGGCGTTGTTCCATCCGTGGGAGCTCTCTTGGGCGAGTCCGTCGGTGACTTCGTAGACCTGGATGCTGAGATAGGGATCGAGTCGCTTCAGCAGCGCACCGAGATTGGCGGACATGATTCCGCTGCCGATGAGAATCACGTCAGGATTTTCGATGCGGGCCATGTTCCGTCAAAGAGGCTCGGGTCGGACGCCCCGTTCACCGTGCGCCAAGGCAGAAGATGTGCTCCGCCCCGCGGAGGAGGAGCCGGTCGCGCACCGGGACCGGAGCGGCGATGATGCTCTCTCCCATGTCGTTGCTGGAGAGCAATTCCATGCCGGTGCCGCTCACTCGGACGACGGCGACCACTCCGTCCTCGCGAGCGCAGTAGAGCAGGTCGCCGGCGAGGATGGGCGAGGAATAGTAGTTGGTCGAGGCGCGGGGGATGGCATCGACCCAGAGGTCTTTTCCGGTGTGAATGTCGAGGCAGTGAATCTTTCCGCGATCCGAGACGAGGTAAACCCTGCCCCCGCTCGCGACCGGAGACGGACAGTCCGCCCCGATGTCGGTGCGTTCCCAGAGGCGGGCACTGGAGGTAATGTCCCCGCGGGTGCCGAGTCGGACCGCGGCGGTGAATTTGGCGCGTCCGTAGGGCACCACGGCGATGCCGTCACTGAAGGCGGGCGAGGCGATGACACGCCACATCGGCTTGTCCTCGGGATTGAAGCCCCCGCAGGTCCAGAGTCTCTCGCCGTTCTTGGGGTCGTGCCCGGTGAGATGGTCCGCTCCCCAGATCACGAGGGTTTCCCGCCCCTCGATGGTGGTGAGATAGGGCGTGGTGTAGGCCTGGCCGCTTTCCTTTTCCACCGGAAAGGTGCGATCCACCTTCCAGGCGACGCCGCCGTCTTCGGGCTTGAGCGCGACGACGTAGGAGGCGCCCTCCTGCATCACCGCGATCACTATATGCCCTCCGGCGAAAACGGGTGAAGTGCCGAGATCCCACCAGAGGGTGTCTTCGCCGAATTTTTCCTGGAGATTGATCTGCCAGTTCACCTCTCCGGCATAGTCGAGCGAGGCGACGGTGCCGCTCTTGAAATAAACCACGAGGTTTTTCCCGTCGGTGATGGGCGAGGAATTCGAACCGCTCGCGTTCTTGTGTTTCCCGGCCCGCTCCTCCCCGAGGGACTTTTGCCAGACGAGTTCCCCGTCCCAGTTGTAGGCGAGCACGCTGTCCTCTCCCTCGACGCCGCAGGTGACAAAAATGAGGTCGCCCGAGACGACGGGCGTGCTGCTGCCCTTGCCGGGCAATTTCGCCTTCCAGAGCAGGTTCTCCGTGGGAGAAAAGCTCGTCGGAAAATCCCCCGCCGCCGCAACGCCGTTGCCCTGCGGCCCGCGCCACTGCGGCCAGTCGTCGGCGAACGCGGCACCGGAAGATCCCAGAAAAACGAGAGCGAGAAGGACGACAGAAAGTTTCATCATGGCAAAGGCTACCGGCAAACAGTAGGGACGAAAGGGACAATTTCCAGCGTTTTGAAACGCCTTGGCCACGTCCGGCGATCCCGCCGTTCAGGGTTCCAAAGTCAGTTCGGCCAGGTAGATCGCGGTGATCGTCTGGCCCGCCTCGTCCTTCTCGTGGCTGGAATACCAGGAGACGAGACCGCGCCCGTCCTCGAGCTCGACAAAGCCCGGATAGGAATTGTCCCCGCCGCTGGGAAGTTCGGCACAGATCGTGAGGTTGTCCCCCTCCAGCCAGTAGAGGACCGTCTTCGGTCCGGCCTCGGTGTTGCGCCGACCGCCCACGAGGGTGTGGTCACCCCATCGCGCCAGGAGCGGTCCGCCGATGTAGTCGGGAAAAGAGACCCGCGTTTTTTCCCGCCAGGGCGGCGCGGCGCGGAGGATCTCGGCGGGTTCCCGTCCGGCCCGACTCACCGCGAGGAGATCTCCGTTTTCCTCGAAGAGAAAAGCCGTCTCGTCCCCGCGCCCGGGCTGGAAAAGAGAATGGAACCGCCAGTGGAGTCCGTCCTCGCTCTCCAGCATGGCGGATTCCACGACGCGGGGGTGTTCCCCGTCGATTTCGCTCTGGTCGGCGTAGTGTCGCTTGCGGCGGCCGCAGAGATAGGCCTTGCCGTCGTGGGTGGCGGCGCGCCAGATGTAGTGCCCGTAGGTGCCCTCGAGCTGGGTGGGTTCACTCCAGCTTTTCCCGTCGGCGCTGAAGACGGCGTAGCCGAGATGTTTGTTGAGGTCGTATTGGTCGCGGGGCAGTTCGCCCTCGCCCGACCACCAGGTGCCGGAGTAGACGAAAAGCTGCTCCCGGAAGATCAGAAAATGCGGATCGCGCACGTCGCGGAAGGGCACCGAAAAACGATGTTCCTCGGTCCACTCCCGCCCATCCCCGCTCGACAGAATGCGAATCGAGGACGTGGGAAAAACCATGTGGCCGTCCGGGCAGCTCCGGAACGTGAGCCAGTATTTTCCCTGCCAGCGGATCAGATCGGTGAAGGCGTTGTGCTCGCCGTT
>JAAYAT010000435.1 GCA_012719225.1 Verrucomicrobiaceae bacterium | reverse complement strand
GAGCCAGCGCGGTAGCCGCGACGCCTCCGCCGCCGGTGCGATTTCGGAGGAAATCACAGCGACCGGCGCCGCCTCGCGGGTGGAAGAAAAGAGCAAATGGAGCCGGTTCACCGTTATGTCAGGCACGAGAAAAGCGCGATCCCGCACCCCGCCCGTTTTTGTCCGGACCCCGTCGAGGACCAGTTCGGAGAACGCCGCCTCGGGCCGACCCGTCGCGGTGATCTTCGCCGCGAAAACCTCCGAGCCGCTCCATTTCAATTCCCCCAGGCTCACCTCGGACTTCAGCGCGGTCTCGGCCCGCCGCGCCAGCCATTCGCGGAACCCCTCCCCTTGCAGCCAGGCGTTCAGGCTCGACTTCGCCACGAGGAGCCCGACGACCAACAGCACCAGAAGCACCCCGCCGCTCACGAGGACGACAGTGAGCGGGTTGATGGAACGCCGCGGCGTTTTCGGAGGATTCGCTGCCATGCCACAACAAACCACCCGATCCTCCTCCCGGTAAAGAGAAATTGCCCGGCTCCGCATTTCTTTCTTTTCTGGGATTGCGGAAGCGCGCACGACCTTATAAAACTCCCCTTGTGCTGGAACTCAAAGACATCCATTTCACGATTCAGAAAGGGCGGGCGAAAGGGCGCGACGAAGTCACGCTCCTCGAAAACCTGAACCTCCGGGTCCCCACCGGGCATTTCATGGCCATCGTGGGGCCGTCCGGCTGCGGCAAGTCCACCCTCCTGAAACTGATCGCCGGGATCCATCAGGAAACGTCCGGGAGCATTTGCTGGAACGGACGCAACCTCTCCGAAGAAGGCGACCTCGAACACGCCGAGATTGGCTACGTGCCCCAGTTCGGCATCGCCTACGAGGCCCTCACCGTGGAGGAAAACATCGAGAGCGCGATCCGCCTGCGGGCCGAGACCGAAAACCGCGAGGCCTTTCACCAACTCGTCGACACCGTCCTGACCTCCACCGGCCTCGACCCCCTGCGGGACCGCCCCGTCCAGGTCCTCTCGGGCGGGCAACGCCGCCGTCTCTCCCTCGCCCTCGAACTCGTCACTGAACCCGTCCTCCTCCTCTGCGACGAGGTCACCAGCGGCCTCGATCCCAAGAGCGAACGGGAGATCGTCGCCCTGATGCACCAACTCAGCCGCAACGAACACCGCCTCGTCGTCAACGTGACCCACAGCCTCGCCGACCTCGACCTCTACGATTCCGTCCTCGTCCTCGACGCCGGACGAATCGTCTACCACGGCCCGCCGCGGGCGCTCGAACACTACTTCAGCGTGGAAAAAGCCGAGGACGTCTATCCGCGTCTCGCCAAACGCAAACCCGGCGAATGGGCCCTGAGCTGGGACAAACACCGCCCCGCCTACTACGAAGCCTATCCGGACAGACCCGTCCACTCCGCCGACATCTCCGTATCGGCGGTGACCCCCGGCGCCGCCGCGCAGTTTTGGGCGCTCTTCGCCCGGCGCTGGAAAATTTTCTTCCGCGACAAAGGGCAGCTTTTCCTGCAGCTCGCCATACTCATCGGCTTCCCCTTTCTCGTCATCGTCTTCGAACTCGACGGCGTCGAACAGACCCGGCGACTCTCCGAATCCGTCCCCGCCTCCAAAGCGGCCTTCGAGGCGGAGACCGAATCCATCACCTTCAACCTGAACCTCGGCGGCCTCGTCTCCGGGCTGGTCATGTTCCAAGTCATCCTCCTCACCCTGATGGGATCGAACAACTCCGCTCGCGAGATCGCGGGCGAACGACCGATTTTTGAAAAAGAAAAACTCGGCGGCGTGCGCCCCGCCGTCTACATCGGGAGCAAACTCGCCTTTCTCGCCGTCCTCGTGGTCATGCAATCCTGCTGGATGGCCGTCTTCGTCCAGAGCGTCTGCGAGATCCCCTCGCAGAGCTTCGCCCCCCACCTCCTCCTCCTGCTCCTCGTCAACGGAGCCATGACCGCCATTTGCCTGGGCATCTCCTCGCTGGCCAAAACCGCCGACCAGGCCTCGCTCCTGAGCATCTACCTCGTCGGATTCCAACTTCCCCTCTCCGGTGCCGTCCTCGCCCTGCCCGGGTGGGCCGGCACCCTCTCGCGTCCCTTCATTTCCGCCTACTGGAGCTGGGCCGGCATCATGGACGGGATGCAGCGCGACTACTTCCGCTACATCGACGAAGTCACCGACACCTGGCTCTCCCCCATGTCGATCGCCTTCGTCGTTTTGCTCCTCCATGTCGCGCTCGGACTCTTCGTCGCCTACCTCGGAGTGAAAAAACCCCGCTGGGACGCCTGAGCCGCCCCGGCACTCCGCCCCGCGCTTCCCCTCCGCGACGCCTCCGCCGCCGATCGACATGCCAAACCCCACCGACAAGACCTCCCCCACCGCCGACGAAGAACTCATCGAATTCCTCGGACATCACGTCACCGCGAACAAACGGGAAAAAATCGCCGCCGTACTCGCCGAGCGGACCCGGCATTTCACCGTCCTCCTCGAAGATGTCTACCAGCCGCACAACGCCAGCGCCTGCCTCCGCAGTTGCGACTGTCTCGGTCTGCAAGACATCCACATCGTCGAGAGCCGCTTTGACTACCGCCCCAACGCCAACATCGCCCTGGGCAGCTCCAAGTGGCTCACCCTGCACCGCTACCAGCGCACCGCCTCCGCCATGGCCACCCTCAAAGCGCGCGGCTACCGGCTCATCGCCACCACCCCCAACGAAGAGGGCCACGCCCCCGCCACCCTGCCCATCGACCAACCCGTCGCCCTGCTCTTCGGCTCCGAGCACACCGGCCTCTCCGATACCGCCCTCGCCGCGGCGGACGGCACCCTCCGCCTCCCCATGTACGGCTTCACCGAGAGCTTCAATATCTCCGTGACCGTCGCCCTCGCGGTCTCCCGGCTCATCGAGCGCCTCCGCGCCAGCGGGATCGCCTGGCAACTCGACGAATCGGAGAAGAAAGAACTCACCCTCGCCTTTTACCGCCGCATCCTGACCCGGCACGAGCTCCTCGAAGAGAGATTCTGGGAAACGCGGGCTGGGTCGGGAGGAGGCTGATGACGGGGCGGATCATCGGCTGCCGGACCTATCCTGTGACCGTATCACCGGCAAAAAGGTGCGCGGGTTTTCCAACCCGCGACGAAGCCCATCCTCATCCGACAGGGTAAGGCGTAGCGCGATACCCTGTTGACCGATCTTGTTGCGCTGGCGAGGCGACGAGAGCCACATGGGCGTCAGTCAAGACCAACCCCGACAGCGAGGGGATCGAGAACAAATGGGCCTTCGCAAGACTATGATCGGACCCGGAGGCGATGCCGAGACGAAGGATGTAGTCCAAGATTTCGTTCCTCGATTGGGCTACACCCTTTATTGTTCGCTTTCTGTCCGTAGTTATTGGTTAGTTCCTGAATAGAAACCAACTCTTCACAGATATCGTCAAAATCTGTAAGGCAATCACGAATACATTCCCAAATAAGCAGTAAATTCGGACTCCAGGAGATAATGAATCTGTCTTGATGTATCTTGGGTATGACTTGGCTAAAAATATTCCTACAAATACACATGAGACAACAAAAAATGAAATCACCGATACGTGATGGTGAAGAAAACAACTCACTGTGAGCAGCGCCCAGCCAATGTAGCACCACCAGTCGTCCTTACCAACGCCGAGCAATTCTCGAGCATCCTCACTCAGCTTCATGCTCTCTCCAGAATTACTGTGTTCAGGTGGTAATGGAGGAGGATTATTCATATCTTAAGGGGGTGTAAATCTTGTTCTGTAAAAGCGCTTTGTTCTTGCCACGCACTCCCCTCCGGGGGCGCGGAGTGAGGCGAGCGTAGCGAGCCGAGCGAAGCGCCCCCGGAGGGGAGTGCTGCGCCCGTT
>JAAYAT010000434.1 GCA_012719225.1 Verrucomicrobiaceae bacterium | reverse complement strand
GGGAGTCGGTCCGCGGGTAGGTGAGGGCCTTGTGGCGCTCGTAGAGGGATTGGGCGAGCTGCAGGGTGCGACGGGCGGAGAATCCGAAGCGTCCGTTCGCTTCGCGCTGGAGACTGGTGAGATCGTAAAGTTGGGGCGCGATCTGGCTGGTGGGCTTCTTCTTTTCCTCCACGACGGCGGTTTTGCCTTCGCAGCGGGCGACGATGGCGTCGGCGAGTTCCTTGTTCCAGAGCCGCTCGGCGCGGGCGTGGGGTTTGTCTTCCGTCTTTTTGAATGCGGGATCGAACCAGCGACCCGCATACGCTCCCGCAGTGACGCCGAAGGTGCCGTGGACTTCGAAATAGTCTTCACTGACAAAGTCCCCGATCTCCTGCTCGCGTTCGGCGAGGAGGGCGAGGGTGGGGGTCTGGACCCGACCGACCGGGGTTTTGTTGAAGCCGCCGAACTTACTGTTGAAGGCGGTCATCGCCCGGGTCGAGTTGATCCCGACGAGCCAGTCGGATTCGGAGCGGCAGTAGGCGGCGTCGGCGAGGGGGCGCATCTCCTCGTCGCTGCGGAGGTGGGCGAAGGCTTCCCGGATCGCCCCGTCAGTCATGGACTGCATCCAGAGCCGACGGACCGGTTTGTCGATCCCGACGAACTGAACGATGTAGCGGAAGATGAGCTCTCCCTCGCGCCCGGCGTCACAGGCATTGATGAGTTCGGTGACGTCCTTGCGTTTCATCAAGCGCTTGAGGACGTTGAGCCGCGATTTGCCGCCTTTCTGCTCGCTCGGTTCGAGGGCGAAGACGGTGGGAAGGACGGGGAGGCAGTCGAAATTCCACGGCAGGTTTTTGCCTTCGGCGGTGGTCGGGAGGGCCTGCTGGACGAGGTGGCCGACCGCCGAAGAGATGATGTAGCGGTCGTTTTCGTAGAAATCCTCCTTCTTTTCAAAACTCCCGATGGCCGGATCTTTGCCGAGGACGCGGGCAAGATCGTTGGCGACGCTCGGTTTTTCTGCGATGATGAGGGACTTCGACATGGGCGGGGCAAATGAGAATACGGAGACACGGAGTGGCCCGTTTTACGGGAAAGGTCAACTTGCTTTCGTGAAGTATTTGCCCGGCAACTGCTTTACGAGGCTCTTCAATTCGAGTTGCAAGAGGGTCGCGCCCACCTTTCCAGCGAGCTGACCGGTGGCCTCGGCGAGGCTGTCGATGGTGGCGTCTCCGCGCTCCAGTTCGGCGAGGAGGCTGCGCTCGATCCCGCTGAGTTCGATCTGGCGTCGCGGGGCTGCGGGCTCGGACGACGGCGAGCTGGAGCGTCCCACGGAACGGGGTTCGGGGGCGAAGTCCAGCCCGAGGGATTGGATTTCCATGCCGAGTTCGTCGATGACATCCTGCGGGCCGCAGACGAGGGTGGCCCCCTGCTGGATGAGGCGATGGCAGCCCTCGGAGGTGGGGCGGTCGATCGGGCCGGGCACGGCGAAAACGGTGCGTCCCTGCTCCAGGGCTTGGTTGGCGGTGATGAGGGCGCCGCTCCGGGCAGGTGCCTCGACGACGAGGAGTCCCTGCGAGAGACCCGAGACGATGCGGTTGCGCAGGGGAAAGGACTGTTTGTCCGGCACGTAGAGCACGGGAAACTCGGAGAGCACCGCCCCGCTCTCCGCGATGCGGTCGGCGAGCGACTGGTTTTCGGGGGGATAGACATTGCCCACGCCCGAGCCGAGCACCGCGAGGGTGCGGCCCTTCGCGGCGAGGGCGGCCTCGTGGGCGGCGGTGTCGATGCCCCGGGCGAGACCGCTGATGATGCAAAACCCGGCCCGTGCGAGCTGGTAGCTGAGTTTTTTGGCCTGCTCTTTTCCGTAATGGGTCGTTCGCCGGGAGCCGACCACGCCGATCGCGGCGGCGTCGCCGGGCAGGAGCGTCCCCTTCATATAGAGGAGAAAAGGCGGATCGTGGATCCTGCGGAGCGCGGCGGGGTAGCGGGCGTCGTCCACGGTGACGAGGGAGATGCCGTGATCGGCGATGCGCCGCTTCTCTTCGGCGAGGTCGATGAGGTTTTCCCAATCCCTGATCTGCGCGGCCATTTCTTCGCCTATCCCCGGCACGGTGACGAGCTGACGCCGTTTCGCGCCGAGGATGGCTTGTGGTGACTCGAAACGCTCCAGGAGACGCCGCACCCGGATCGGCCCGATACGGGGCAGCAGGTTGAGGGCGAGATACGCTTCCGTTCGCGTCATGGATCTCCTTTACCTTGGAACATTTGAACAGTCAAACGGGATTTTCGACAAGGAGATCAGAGCGGGGAGGGGAAAACCGGCCGCGGTGTCCGTCTGGGAGAATTTATTAAGATTTCTTTATTTTCTTAAAATATTGAGTATTTTTAGGGTTAGATTTTTCTACTGGTTGCCGCCGGTGGATCGTTTCTGCTAACAATCAATCCTCTCTTCGCATGGTCTCGTCCGCCTTTTCCCGTTCCGTTCTCGTTCTAGCCGCCGGTCTGCTCGCCCCGCTCTTCCTGACCCAGTGCAAGACCTCGGTGAGTTCGTACAAAGATGTGAGCTACGATCCCGCGAAGCTGAAAACCCCCGCCGGACACGGGCTGGATCGCAACGACTACCCCTTTGACGAAAGCGGGGCCTACCGCAAGGACTGGGTCAAAAACAACACCGGGGGGCGGGATCGTTCGGCGAGTCCGAAAGTCGAAAGCAGCACGGTGGCGAGCACGACCACCCCTTCCAGCACGCCCTCCAACGCTTCGACCTCCTACCCGACCTACGCGGAAGCGTCGGCGGCACGGGCCGCTGGTGCCTCTGTCGGATCGTCTTCGACGGAAACATCCTCCGGAACCGACGCGTCCCCGACCGGCGGCGGAGTGGAACTGGCCTCGGCCGGACTGGAAACGAGCCCCGCGCCCGCCCCTGCCCCAGCTTCCGCCGCTCCGAGCTACCACAAGGTGAGTTCGGGCGACACGCTCTTCGCCCTCGCGGGCAAATACCACACCTCGGTGCCCGAGTTGAAACGGGTCAACGGTCTCAGCGGAGACAACATCCGCGTCGGACAGAGCCTGCGCCTCCCCTGACCCCCCTTTACTACTCTACTTCTTGACTCCTTTACTACTCCGCAGCTTCCGTTTCAACTGCGGCCAGTATTCCTCGCCGACGATGTGGCCGACACATTTGCTGGTGCCGCAGCGGCAGGGGTGGTCCTCGTAGGATTCGAGGTCGAAGCCGTAGTTGTAGAACAGTTCCTCGTCCCGGGCGATGTCGCGCAAGGCGGCGATCCAGATGGCCCCGTTTTCAATGT
The DNA here is from genome assembly GCA_012719225.1 of Verrucomicrobiaceae bacterium. Lineage (GTDB taxonomy): Bacteria > Verrucomicrobiota > Verrucomicrobiia > Verrucomicrobiales > DEV007 > Arctic95D-9. Next base: position 8,709 of record JAAYAT010000434.1, on the reverse strand, counting down.
AGGCCTCGCAGTTGGGATCGCAGCTGTGGTTGATGAGGCGGGCGGCGTTCCCGGGGACGTTCCCATCGATGTCGTATTCGTCATCGAGGGTGAAGATGTAGACGGCGGCGTCGCCGCTGGCTTTGGCGCGATCGATCTGGGCCCAGCCGCGCTCGTTCGACTCTGCCTTGTCGATTTTTTCTCCGGTGTATTCAATGATGGGGGTGCCCGCGGGGATTTTCTTCGAGGCGAAAAGACCGCGCCCGTGGATGCCGGAGCGTCTCACCGCGCACCAGACGGAGTCGCAGCGTTCCCCTTTGCGCAAAGCGTTCGACTTACTCATGGGGAAACGTGCCGGGTGGCCAGGGGACCGAAACCTCGACATAGGGTGAATCGAGGCCGGGCCATCCCGAGGGACGGTAGAGGAGTCCGGCGAGGCGCTCCGGAGATCGCGGAGCGACTTCGGGGCGAGCGAGTTGGAGACGGATCCGGACCTCGTCCGCGCCGGGGATCACTTTCGCTTTCTGCGGTTCGTCGGAGTCCACCTGCATGTCGTAGCAGAAGAAGGAAATTTCCTCCCCGGCGGGTGCGGACAGTTCCGGGAGGGTGATGTCCAGCTCGATGCGGTCGGGAGCGGGGGAGCGCGGCGCGATTTTCCAACTCTCTGGAGCCGTCGGCGGCACGGAGCGCCGCACCGCTTCGAACTCCGCGGTGAGGGCGGCGTCTTTTTCCTCGGCCGCACCGTCGCGGTGGACCGGCAGGGTCAGGGAAAAGTCGTCGACCCCGGGATTGCAGGAAACGGAGCAGGCCATCCAAGCGATGCGGGCGTCCAGGGTGATCTCGTCGTCCGCGATCTGCTCCGGCGGGGTGATCCGGGTGAGGAGCAGTTGCCGGTCGTGGTAGCCGTAGGCGGTGATGCCGGCCATGAGAACTTTCCGCGGGGGCGGCCATTCTACTTCGTCGGCGGTGAACCCGGCGGGAAGGCTCCAGTCGAATCGGGTCGCGACGCCGACGATGCCGGGGCCACGCCAGTAGGTGTGGTAGCCGGGGAGGTGCTCGATGAGGAGGGCGACGGTGAAGGGTTCGCCCGGAGTGATGGCGCGGATGTCGGTGACGAGGCCGATGCGTTTCAGGCCCGGCTTTTCCTTGGCGGGACCCTCCAGAGCGAAGGCCTCGCGTCCACCATCTGGAAACGAGGAGAGCAGCAGGGCGATGACAAAAATGGAGGAGAGCTTCGGCACAGGGTGAAGTTGGCCAGAAAGCGGGACTCTCTCAAATGATTTTTACGAGGGATTCCGGAAATGCCGCGTCTCTCACCCGCCGACCGCGGCCTGTTTCATGCCTTTACCCTCCCCGGCTTTGGAGAAGGTCACCCCGACCGTTTTCGAGACACCGAACTCCTCCATGGACACGCCGTACATGACGTCGGCCCGGGACATGGTGCGCTTGCTGTGGGTCACGATGACAAACTGGCTCCCGCCGATGAAGCGGTCGAGCACTTTGATGAAGCGGGTGATGTTGGCCTCGTCGAGCGGCGCGTCGAGTTCGTCGAGCACGCAGAAGGGGGAGGGTTTCACCATGTAGATGCCGAAGAGGAGCGCCACCGCGGTCATGGATCGTTCCCCGCCCGAGAGCAGGCTGATGGTCTGGAGTTTCTTGCCGGGAGGTTTCGCGATGATGTCGATGCCGCACTCGAGCGGATCGTTGTCATCCATGAGGACGAGGTCGGCCTTGGCTTTCTCGCCGAACAGTTCGCGGAACATATCGCGGAAATTCTTGCGGATTTTCTCGAAAGTCTCCGAGAACATCTTGCGGGTGTCGCGGTTGATCCGGGCGATCATGCGGAGCAGTTCTTCCTTTGAATTTTCGAGGTCGTTGAGCTGCTGCACGTTGAATTTGTAGTGTTCCTCCAGTTCGTCGAATTCCTCGATCGCGTCGATGTTGACCGGGCCCATGGAATCCAGTTTGGTGCGGAGTTGGGAGACGACCTCCTCGACAAAGGGCCAGTCCGGCTCGGCGGGGTCGTTGAGTTCGGCTTCCTCCTCTTCCACGAGATCGGTCGCCGCCTCGTCGTCGGGTGTTTCGGAATCCGTTGCCGTTGCCTCCGCATCCTCGTTTTCCGCGTAGCTCTTCAAGCGGGTCGCGCCATTGCGCTTGCGCTCTTCGATGGCGAGGAGCAGGGCGTGGCTGTCGGGCTCGAAAAATTCGAGTTCGGTGCGGTAGCGGTCGCGACAGGTGCGCTCGATGTTCTCCAGATTGAGGTCGAACTGGGCGACGCGGACTTCCTCCTTGCCCCGCTGAGCGGCGACGGTCTGGACTTCGCGGCGCTTTTTGGTCAGGTCCGCCTCGCCCTCTTCGATGCGCGAGGAGTAGCCGCTCCGCTCGCTCTGGATCGTCTCCCTTTCCTCCCGGGCGGCGGCGGCTTCGGATTCCCATTGGTGGATTTTTTCCTGGAGCGACTCCGTCTCACGGGTGGAGTTCTCGATTCGTTCCCGGTAGCTCGTGATCTCCGCCTCGCGGCGCTCCACCTGTTCCAGCAGTTCGTGGAGGCGGGTAAGCATGGGGTCGCGCTGCTCTTCGAGATTCTGGCGGGTGCCCTGCTCGACCGCGAGGCAGGTGCGCGCCTCGGTCACTTTTTCGGTGAGTTCCTCTTCGCGGAGGCGGGCCTCGTGGAGTTTCGCCGCGGTGTCCTCCGTCGTCTCATTGAGTTCCGCGACTTTTTCCAAGGCGGTGCCGCGTTCCGTCCGATTCGCCTCGAGTTCACGGGCGACCTTGGTGGTACGCTCGATCACGTCGCGTTGTTCCCATTCGAGACTCTCGATGCGGTTGTGAAACTGGCTCAGGTCGCGCTCGATCAGGGCGAGTTTGCCTTCCAGGGTGGAGGAGGCGACCCGTTTGTGCTGGAGCTTTTCCCGCGATTCCTGGAGACTCTCTTCCAACTGATCGACCCGTTGGTTGAGTTCGTCGCGTCGTTCCTGCCGGGACAGGACCTCGCTGTCGAGCGCGTCGGTGACGGCCTGGAGGTCGCGGATCTCGGTCTGGGTGCGGAGGACGGAAACGGATTCATCGCCGGTGCGTCCGCCGTGGATGATGCCCTCGGCTGTGATGAACTCGCCGGTGAGGGTGGCGACGGCGTGGCTGGGATCTTCTTCGCGGAGGCGGAGCGCGGTGTTGAGATCTTCGGCGAGGAGGACGCCGGAGAGCAGTCGATCGAGCAGTGGCCGCACTTCGTCGCGGCAGCGGACTTCATTGATGGCCCAGCCGATCGCGCCGAGCGGGGGGCGTCCGGGTGTGTCCCGCGCGGTTTCGGAAAGGTGGCTCTCGGCGATGAGGGAGGCCTGCCCGATGTTGTCGTCGCGCAGGGAGGTGAGCACTTTTTCGGCGATCTCCACGTCGGAGACGATGACCGCTTGGAGCCGCCGCCCCAGCGCGGCTTCGATCGCTTCGGCGAAGCGGGCGTCGACCTCGAGGTAACTGGCGAGAGGCTGCCGCACGTGTTGGCTGTAGAAGTCGGGATCGTCGAGTCCCTTGAGGACGGCCTGGGTGCCCGTGGCAAGGCCTTCGCCGTCGGCGACGAGCTGCTGGAGAACTTCGAGACGGGAGCGCTTTTCGGCGCGGAGTTTGTGGAGGGAGGAAAGGTCCTCCTGCAGACCCGAGGCGGCACGCTTCGCGCGGTGGTATTTCTGTTCCAGTTCGGCGAGGTTTTCCTCGAAGGTTTCGATGGACAGGTGGTGACCGGCGATGCGGTCTTTCAATTCGGCGCCGTCGCTTTTGCGGGCGTCTTCATCGACCCGGAGCCGGGCGATCTCGTCCGCCAACTGTCCGGCGCGAAGTTCGTCGGATTCCGCTTGTCGCACGTTGGTGTCGATGGTGGCCTCGAGACTGGCGATGCGGCTGGTCAGCCCGCTCCGCTCCTCTTCGATTTTCCGGAGCCTGACATTGAGTTCATCGCGCAGGGTGCGCGCCGCGCGGGTTTCCGCCTCCAGTTCCTCGACCCGTCCCTGCTCGGTTTCGATGCGGGTCGCCACGGACTCGAGCTGGCGGTTGGCGTTTTCGATATCGGCTTCCTGACGCTGGCGCTTTTCGGTCGCTTGGGCGATGTCGGTTTCGTTTTTCCGGATCAAAGGGCGTGCTCGTGGGAGCGTTCCCCGTTGAATTCGATGCGGTTGTTCGCGCTGCCAATTTCATTTTCGAAGCGGGCCAACTGCGCCTGGAGATGCGAAAGCCGGTTCTCGATTTCCTGGTATTCCACCCGCGCCGAGGCCATCTCCGCCTGGCGTTTTTCAATCGCGTCCTCGAGTTCGTCCTGTTGCAGGCGCAGGTTGCGGATGGAGGTGGTCAGCCCGGATTTCTCGGCGCGGAGCTCACGCCATTTCTTGTGGGAGAGGTGCAGTTCCAGCGTCCGCACGTCGTCGAAGAGGGACTGGTAGCGCTTCGCCTTGGAGGCCTGGCGGGAGAGGGAGCGGATCTGACGCTCGTTCTCGGCGATGACGTCGCGGATGCGGACGAGGTTGGCCTCGGTGTAGTCGAGTTTGCGGAGCGCTTCTTTCTTTTGGGTTTTGTATTTCGTGATCCCGGCCGCCTCTTCGAAGACGGCCCGCCGGTCTTCGGGTTTCGAACTCAGGAGCATGTCGATCTTGCCCTGCTCCATGATGGAGTAGCTCGACCGGCCGATGCCCGTGTCCATCAGGAGATTGTGAATGTCCTTGAGACGGCAGGGCTGCTTGTTGATGAGGTAGTCGCTTTTCCCGTCGCGGAAGACGCGACGTCCCAGAGAGACTTCGTCATACTCGGTGTCGAGGACGCCGGCGCAGTCGGCGAGAGTGAGGGTGACCTCGGCCATGCCGAGAGGGGAGCGTCGGTCGGTGCCGTTGAAAATGACATCCGCCATCTCTCCGCCGCGGAGCGCCTTGGCCGAGGTCTCACCGAGAACCCAGCGCATCGAATCGACGATGTTGGACTTGCCGCATCCGTTCGGACCGACGATTCCGGTGACGCCTTCATGGAATTCCAGCTTCGTTTTGTCGGCGAAGGACTTGAATCCGTGAATCTCAAGAGATTTCAGGCGCATGGCAGGCAGGGGAAGGAAGGATGGGATGACAAAATGCTAAAATGAGAATTCAATTCTCAAAAATGATAAACCATGCCTTACAATGAAGGGTTCTGAGCCACTGTCGAGGGAAATTTTAGCGAATCTCGCGAAGAATGTCCCGTTCCGCGGGGGGGATGGGAGAAAGGCGGGATTTGTTTTAAAAGTAAGCGCCAAAAATGAGGGCTTTCGCAAAAAAAACCTTGCCAAGGCATGGCCAAGTGTTAGCATTCCCGATCTTTCGAGGAGGATCGTGCGGTGGGAAGATCCGGTTACGTCACCGAAATCGGTGTGGTGAAAATGCCTTCTGGCGGGAACGAAGGCGTGACAAATTTTGTGCGGAACGGGGCGGCCCGGTGCGATTGGCGAAGCCAAGGTGCCGGGCCGTTTTGTGTCGCCGCGAGGGTGCCGGTCCGGCTTCGGGAGCGTGTCCGGTTTCCCGGATCCCATCCCGTTTCTGGCGAGATCGGCGAGATTTTGGTGTCTTTCGCGAAAAAAAGCCGGAATGTTGCATAAGGATCGGTGGGACTACGTCGGTAAGATAGAAAGTGTATCCCTTACCCCGCATCACGCATGAACAACGAAATCGCTCTACTCACCCAGTTTCTCGAAAGTCTCGGCCCCGAGGTGTCCGGTCACTCCTCCTCGCCGTTGGATCCCGATGAGATCGCCCGGATTCAGCTTTTCGCCGCCGGGAAATTGAGCGCGGCGGATCGCGACGCCATGCTGCCCGGCATTCTCGAAAACGAAGTCGCCCTCCGCGAATTGGTCTCCGCGCTTCAGGCGACCACCTGAGGCGCTCACGGCACCCCGGACCACCTCCGGGGTTCTTTTCTGGCCATGACGGGCGTTCGGACGAAACTACTGCGACACCCCGCCTTGTGCGAATCCGCGCAAGAGCTGGAGAAGCATCTCGGTCACTGGATCGGGGCGACCGCACCGGCGCAGCTGATCGAGTGGATCGACGAGGCGTCTCTCGGGCTGCTCTGCGACGCCTTTCTCGAAGCGGGCGGTTGCGAGGGAACGATCTGGCTGTTCGATGAAAAGGCCGGCGATCTCGTGGCGGTCTACAACTCAGGAGAAGACGCCGGTGCTCTCGTCGGATTTCGCCAGCCGCTCGGCCAAGGCATCATCTCCCTCGTTTTCGTGCAACAGCAGCCCTACTGCGAAAACGAAATCCAGACGAGCGAGGGCTACGATGACACCCTCGACCGGAAGATTTCCAAGCACACCACGGCGATGATCGCGGTGCCGTTTTACTTCGGATTCGGCCTGCGCGGCGTGATCTCCTGCGTGCAACTCAAGGAAGCGCGGCGGACCCGCGAAGGTTTCCGCTTCGCCGACGTGGAGACCCTCTCGCGCGTGGTCAACCTGGTCGAACGTCTCATCAACGAGTCCCTCCTCTCCTCTGCACTCGGTTTCCACGATGGGGTCTGACCCGCAGTTCCCGTCCGTCGTCTGGCCCGACCTGGAGCAAGCCCGCGCGGCCTTGCGATCGGGAACGGGAGAGGGTGTCAAAGTGGCGATCATCGATTCCGGAGTCGATCTCTCCCATCCGGCCCTCGCCGGGCTCGAGTTGGAGGATGATCTCACCGTCTCGTGCGACGGGATCAACCTCCACATCCGCGAAGGTCGGGGAACCGATCTCTACGGACACGGGACCGCTGTCGCCAGTCTGGTCCGGCGGGAGGCTCCGCGGGCGAAATTGGGCAGCTTCCGTGCACTCGACAGCAGCAATCACGCCCGCAGCTTCGTCATCGCCGAATGTGTCAACCAAGCCATCAACCGAGGCTATCAAGTGATCAATTGCAGCTTCGGCTGCCGCGGTCTGCCGCGCTACGTGATGGACTACAAGGAGTGGGTCGACCGGGCCTATCTCGAGGGCGTGCAGGTCGTGGCGGCGTGCAGCAACATCGACGTGGGCATCCGCGAATGGCCGGCGTATTTTCCCAGCGTCATCAGCGTGCGGGGGATAGACTGCGCGCCCGACGCCTTCTATTTCCGTCCCGGTCGCATGGTCTCCTTCCTCGCCTGCGGGGAGCGGGTCGAGGTCCCCTTGCTCCGGGGAGAAAAAAAGATCGAGACGGGCAGCAGTTACGCCGCGCCGCTCATCGCCGGAAAAATCGCCCGGCTCCTCTCCGAGCTTCCCGGGATCGATCCCGCCGCCGTCAAGCCGCTCCTCTCCGTGCTCGCCGAACCCGCCTGAAGCGGCGGGAAATTATATTTTCCGCCAAGGGGGATTTCATCTGGACGAAAAGGAAAATAATATTATAATTATTGTAATATTAACAATCCATAATCCTTGAATAGCCGCCTTCCAGGGAATTTAGAAGAAATTTTACCGCTTCGTTTCCGTCTCCGTGATGAGTTGCGATTCTATCGTGCGTCCGGCGCGATGGTGGTCGAGCGGGTCGCCCGCCAACAGCGTTACTCGGTCAAGCTGTGGCAGTTCGAGATGCTGGCGCGCTTCGATGGCACCGAGACCTTCGAAGGCGTGGCCAAGGAAGTCTACCGCCTGCAACCGGGAGGCTTCACCGCGATGGGCTTGCTGAATTTCTACCACTGGCTTTACACCGAAGATCTCGTTCTCTGCGAGTGCGAATCGATCTTCGAACTCGCCGGAGAGACGGAGGACGGGGAGGAGACGTCCGCTCCCGCCCGGGCCGCCGAGCGCCCCTGGTGGAGCGACCCCCGCGTCGTTCGCGGGGCGAAAATCGCGGCGGCGATCGTTTTTTCCCTCTCGGTGTTCCGTCTCGTCTACATCACCGCACCCATTCTCGAACCGCCGGTGGGGCGCCTTCAAGCCGCCGTGCAAAAGATTTTCCGCCAATCGGAGGCAGGTGTCTCACACGGAGAGCTCGCCCGCGCGGCGGAGGAACCCGTCGTGGAAAAAGTCAGCCTCGCCGCCAAAGTCGACGCCGCCCCGTCCTCCCGCGCGTCCGTTCCCGAGGCACCGGCGACCCCGGAAGATCCGTCCTCCTCTTCACCAGTGGACGCGGAGACGACCCAATCGGCCCCGACGGAAGAAGCGGCTTCTCGCGACGGCGGGGACATCCGATCCATCGAGACCCTGCGCGTCCAGTTGGAGGAATGCCGCATCCGCCGCGACGAATTCTACCTGCAGAACGACGAAGAAGGCTACCGCCGCGAAGTCCACCGCATGACCCGTCTCGCGAAAGAGATCGGGGACATCGAGAACCGCCTGTGATTCACTACGGACGGCCCGCGAACAGGCTCGCCCTCACCTCGCTGATGAGGAGATCGTCGCGCTCGCGATGGTGGAAGACACTGACATTTTCGTATCCGGCGGCGGACAGGGAATCCAGCGCGAGGTCGAAACCATCTCCGACCCGCGTCGGAACGTGGGAATCGGAACCGATCACCACGGGGATCTTCCGTTCCGCCATGAGGGCGAGCATCTCGGGTCCCGGGTTCATCTCGGAATAGGATTTGTTGAGCCCCGACGTGTTGATCTCCATGGCCACACCGGTCTTCGCGATGCGGTCGAGGGCTTTTTCCACGAAGGGACGGATCCGGTCGAAATCCCAGTCGACGGGACTCGCGTTCTTCACCAGATCGGGATGGGCGAGGCTGTCGAACAGTCCCGTCTCGGCCGATTCGGCGAGGTGATCGAAATATTG
>JAAYAT010000433.1 GCA_012719225.1 Verrucomicrobiaceae bacterium | reverse complement strand
GCGCGGGCGCGGAGACGGTCGAGCATGACGAGGCGAGCCCGACGCCAGTCACTTTCGTCTCTTACAATCTCCGGAACTACCTCGAGATGGAACGCCGCGTCGACGGGGAGGTCGTCGCAGACGCACCCAAGCCCGAGGACGAAATCGCAGCCCTCGTCGAGGGACTCGCCGCGATCCGACCGGACATTCTCAGCGTCTGCGAAATCGGGGACGCCACCCACATCGCAGACTTGCAATCCCGTCTCAAGGCCGTCGGGATCGACCTGCCCTATACCGAGATGGTGACGGACTCGGCGGGCTGGAACCGCAATCTCGCGCTGCTCTCGCGTTTTCCCATCGTGGGGCGCTATTCCCGCGACGACTACACCTACGAACTCGCGGGGACCCGGCACGCCTTCCAGCGCGGGGTCCTCGATGTGAAGCTGGCGATCCGGCCGCACTACCATCTCCGCTGCGTCGGTCTCCACCTCAAATCCAAGCGTGAAGTGCCCGAGGGAGACCAGGCGCTGATGCGACTGAACGAAGCGCACCTCGCCCGCCGCCATCTCGACCGCATTCTCAAAGAGGAACCGGGGGTCAATCTCCTCGTCACGGGAGATTTCAACGACACCCGCATCGAAGCGCCGGTCAAGACCCTGCGGGGTGCCTATGGCAGACCCGGCTACCTCCGGGCGCTGCGTCTCGCGGACGAAGCGGGATTCACCTGGACCCATTATTGGGCCTTCGCCGATGTCTATTCGCGCTTCGATTACGCGCTCTACAGCAAAGGCCTCTCCGCGGAGATCAACCGGAATCTCTGCCGCATCCACCACTGGGAGGACTGGGAAAAAGCGAGCGACCACCGTCCCCTCGTGATCTCCCTCCTGCCCGTCGACCGGTGATCCTTCCCCGGCTTTTCTCCTACCCGGAGTTCAGGGAAAGGACGAGGAGCACGGCCACGATCACGACCGCCACGGCCAAGGCCACGACCAGCCAGGTCCCCTTGTCCCTTTCGGCGAAAAAATCGGAACCCGCTTTGCGGATCGGATGCCAGAGCCGCCGTCCCTGCTCCTCGGCGGCTCGCAGACCCGGAACAAACCCTCGGCGGGGACTTTTTTTTGCGGGGGGCAGCGAACCGGCGCCGACCGCAGCCACCGGACCGGACCCCGGGCGCGTCGCCGGGACCGGGCCGCTCGATGTCTTGATGACCCGCTGGACCGGTCCGCTCGGTGGACGACCCGCATCGCTCCCGGGAAAACCGCCCGGCTCTCCTTCGGGCGGACGCGCCGGAGCGAGGGACGCAAAGGGAACATCGTCGTCGAGATCGTCCCGTCTCCTCGGAGGCACGAAGGGCAGTCCCTTTCGCGCCTGATACAATTCCCGGAGCGCCTCGCGCGCGTTTTTGGGGCGATCCGACGGTTCCCGCGCGATCAGCCGCATCAGCCAGTCCGCCACGAGCGGCGGCAGATCGGGCCGCAATTCCCCGATCGGCTGGCAGCGATGACGGATGTGGTTCATCGCCGTGACACCCGGATTTTCCCCGGTAAAAGGCGACTTCAGCGTGAGCATGTAATAGAAAACGCAGCCGAGGGAATAGAGGTCGGTGCGCTGGTCCAGCGGGAGCAGCTCCAACTGCTCCGGGGCGATGAAGTCGATCGAACCGAGAAAAGATCCCTGCTGGTCGAGGGTCTGGCGCGATGGTTTCTGGCTGAATTTGGCCAGCCCGAAGTCGAGCAACTTCACCAGCGAACGCCCCGAGGGAGTCTCCACCAGCATGATATTGCCCGGCTTGATGTCGCGGTGGAGGAGATTCAGCTCCCCGGCGGCGACGAGCGGTTCGAGACACTGCGAGGCGACGTGATTGAAATTTTCCCAAGAAAGTGCGCCCGTTTTCATGAGCGAGTGGAGATCCTCCCCCTCGACCAACTCCATAATCACGAAGGGTCCCTCGGCATCCTCTTCAAAAGCAAAGATGGTCACGACATTGGGGTGCTGGAAACGGGCCAATGCCGCCGCCTCCCGTTCCAGCGATTCGAGTGAGCTCTCATTCAGGTTGGTCTCGTCCACCGGGAGGAGTCGTTTCAGGGCGACATCGCGACCCATCACGGTGTCGTAGGCGCGGTAGACGGCACTCATGCCTCCCCTGCCCACTCTCCCCCGAACTTGATACCGTTCTGACATGATTTGAAGTGAGGCTTACTCCGGGGCGACGCCGCTGGCGTCATCAGGCCCGTGACAAAGGCTGCGCTTTTCTGCGAGTATGCACCGCGCGGCGCGTTCGCAATCGTCGGCCACCGCCCCCGGAAGGACATCCGCGGCAAAGAGCAAAACCAAAAAACTGGGCCGGAATCCCATCATGAGCAACACAACTATAAGCGACTTTACGGAGCGGGCAAAGGACAAGCTGATCCCATTGACCCGGTGGGCCCGGTGCCTCGGCGCGGCGGGAATCGTGGCCCTCGCCCTCGCCACCTCGTCCGGCGCGGCGGATAAACCCAACATCCTCCTCATCGTCTCGGACGATCAGGGCTATCACGATCTCGGGGCCCTCAATGACAAACTCCTCACACCGAACCTCGATCGGCTCGCCGCGGAGGGCACCCGCCTCACGAACTTCTACGTGGCCTGGCCCGCCTGCACCCCCTCGCGGGGCGCTTTCCTGACAGGGCGCTACCCGCAGCGCAACGGCATCTACGACATGATCCGCAACGAAGCGCCCGACTACGGACACCGCTACACCGACGAAGAATACGCGGTCACCTGGGAGCGGATCGGCGGGATGGACGAGCGCGAGGTGCTGATCCCCCGGATGCTCGCCCCCTGCGGCTACCAGAGCGGCATCTTCGGAAAATGGGACCTCGGCACGCTGAAACGCTACCTGCCGACCTCGCGCGGCTTCGATGAATTTTACGGCATCGTCAACACCGGCGTCGACTACTACACCCACGAACGCTACGGAGTGCCGAGCATGTACCGCGGCGAGACCCCCACCGAGGAGGACAAGGGCACCTACTGCACCTACCTCTTCGAGCGCGAGGCCCTGCGGTTCCTCGAAAGCCACGCCGGCACAGATCCGTTCTTTCTCTTCGTCCCCTTCAACGCCCCCCACGGTTCCTCCTCACTGGACCCGAAAATCCGGGGCACGGTGCAGGCGCCGCCGGAGTTCGAAGCCCTCTACCCCCCGGTGGAAAAAGAATTCCAAGAGGGCAAAAGATACGGCAAAAAAGCCCTCGTGCCGACCCGGGAAAAGCGCACGCGCGACTACCGCGCGGCAGTGACCTGCATGGACGCCTCCATCGGGAAACTGCTCGACGCGCTCGATCAAAAGGGCATCGCCGACAACACCATCGTCCTCTTTTTCTCCGACAACGGCGGCAGCGGCGGCGCCGACAACGGTCCCCTCCGCGGACACAAGGGACAGATGTGGGAAGGCGGCAACCGCGTCCTCTCCCTGGTGCGCTGGACCGCCGGAGGAGTGCCCGCCGGACAGGTCAACGACGCCTTCTTGAGCAGTTTGGAAATCTTCCCCAGCCTCGCCGCCGCGACCGGCGCGGCCTTGCCCGAAGGGGTCACCCTCGACGGATACGACTGGTGGGACACCCTCCGCGGCGAGCGGGAGAGCCCGCGCACAGAGATGTACTGGAAGCGGCGCGGACTGCTCGGCGCGCGCGTCGGGAATTGGAAGTGGGTCGATATGGCGGGTCAATCGGGAGGTCTTTTCGACTTGTCGGTGGATCCCGGCGAGAAGCACGATCTCTCGGAGGAAAAGCCGGAGGTGCTGCAGATGGTGAAAGCGAAATTTGCGGCGTGGTTGCGGGAAACCATGGTCGAGGCCGAACCGCGCGGGCCGTTTAAGAACTATTGAGGTTTGCGATCCACATTTCTCTCGCGCTCCGGACCTCCGGCGTCTCGCCGTGGAGAGTGATGGAAGTGCTCCAACTCTTCGTCCGGGGAGCGCTCAACCATACTTCTCCGCATCAATTTTTCGGATTTGTCCGGACTCGGAAAGCAGCGGGGAAACCGGCCTTGGATTCGGCACTACTGTGACATGGGCATCCCGCCCGTGCCTTTGACGAAGGGGACACGGCGGGACGGACAGAGACGACTTGCCAAGCGACGACGAGAAGGCGCAAGCCGGAAGAGCGAATGGACCGTCTGGAGACTCCGGCGTCTAAGAGACTGTTGAAAAACTGTGGAATGAAAAACTGCGAGTCATTTTGTTTGCTGGCAAGGCGCGAGAAAGAAGCGGGGTCATGCAACATTTCTTGACTCTTACAAGACAACAGTAGACGCATGCCTCCTTCACTCCTTTTGAAGTGGTCCCGGAAAACGGAGCCAAGAGTGAGATGAAGGATTGAGGCTGTCGGTGGTGCACCCCATACTACCGACGAATGAAAAGAAAGAGAAGACACCTGACGGCCGAGTTCAAGGCCCGTATAGCCCTGGAAGCCCTCAAGGGCGAGAAGACCGCAGCCGAGATCGCCCGCGAAAACGACATCGCTCCCACCCAGATCTGCGAGTGGAAAAAGCAGCTTGAAGAGCGCCTTTGCGAGGTGTTTCAGAG
>JAAYAT010000432.1 GCA_012719225.1 Verrucomicrobiaceae bacterium | reverse complement strand
TCTGCCGACCGAGGCCGCCTTCCGCGAGGGCGGCTACGAAACCCTCAATTCCCGCCTCGCCCCCGGCGGCGGAGAATTGCTGGTGGAGTCGGCCATCAGGCAGTTGCAGGCTTTGAAAGACCGGAAGCAATAATCCGGTCCGCCTCTACATTAGGGGAGGCAAAACCATGAAATATGTAATCATCATAGCGAGAGGCTCCGAAGCCTATTGGGGCAGCTTCCCCGATGTGCCCGGCTGCGTCGTGGGCGGCGACGACCTCAACGAGGTCGCGGCGAACGCGCCCGTGGTGCTGGCGGCACACCTCGAGGGCGGGTCGGTGCCCCCAGCCCGCAGCCTGGCCGAGGTGCTCGCGGATCGCGAAGTCGCCGACCTGCTCGAAGGAGACGAGATCTTTGCCACCGTCGCCTACCATGCCGAGTCCGTCGCCGTGGCGTGACGCTCTGCGCCTGCATCTCGCGGCCGCTATTCGGGAAATGCGCTGAGGCTGTCGCCACCGTCGATCCACGCGGCCAGATAAGGCCAGTCGGCACCCGCTCTCCACAAAAACACATAGAATGGCCGGTCGCAGACGAAGCTCCTCGGGGTGACCGGAGGAGGCTTGGGCGGCGCTCCAAATGGCTCCATTGCAACGCCGGTCTCCACGCGCACCCGGGCACCTTCTTCAGAGACCTCGAATCTGGTGACCTGAAACGCATCCGCGATACGCCATGGCACGGTCTCTCCCGCGTAGTGAAGGGCTCCACCAAGTTGCCCGGTGAAATCGGTATCCGCATCAATCGTGAGGCAGGGAATCTTCACGACGTCCTCCGGGTGCAACGAACCGTTCTTCAAGCTCCCGTAGGGGCCCGACAGCGGGTTCTCCATGGCCTGCTTGACGCGCTCCATGGCGTCCTGAAAGCGGCTTTCCCGCTCCGGTCGATAGACGAAAAGGTTCTCGCCTTCCCTGTTGGTGGCAACGCTCAAGATGAAGGACATGGCCTCGGCGTCGTAGTGCAGAATCTTCACGGAGTCGCCGTAATCGCCGCTGTGAGTACCCGCGGTGCCGAAGAACTCCACCATGTGGGTCTCTCCGCTTCGCGCTCGGAACTCCAATGCCTTCTGCCGCGACCGAAAGAATTTCTTCTCAAATTTCAGTTCGCGCAGGAGAATCCCGTAAGCAACCTTCCCTTGAGAAATCAGCGGCACCCGAAGGGAATCAATCTCAATATCGAACTTCTTCTTTATCGAGGCGGCGGTTTCGCGGACGAATTCTTCCGTCGCGGGCCCGGCGTAGACGGCATAGCCATCCTCCGGCATCACCTCTTCCGCCTGCCACGTAAACGCCTCCAGTTTCGTGATCAACGGGTTGGGCGGCACGACGCTTTCAAGTTCGCCGTCCTGCAGTTCGCCCAACTTCTCCCAAGACGCTTGGAACAGCGGAGACCACATTTGGGTGACGCCTTCGGGCGGAATCTCGTCGATGCGCAAGACACATTCCGGGGCACCCGACGCCAATGAAAACCCTGTGAGCAACAAGAAAGCGATCAGTGGAATGAGTTTCATGTGCTTCGGGTATGCTCGATCCCATGGGTTTTGCCAGCGACGGCTATCCCGTGAAAAAACGTTTCGCCTTTTCGAAGAAACTCCCTCCGACGGGATGGTTTTTTTCGGTCACGGTGCCGGCGAATTCCTGGAGTAGTTTTTCCTGATCCCGGGTCAGTTTCACCGGAACCTCGACCTGGACATTGACGAGGAGATCGCCCCGGCGCCCGGTTTGCAGGTCGGGTATGCCCTTGTCGCGGAGGCGAAAGGAGGTGTTGGTCTGCGTGCCCGCGGCCACCTTGACGGAGGCCTCGCCGTTGAGGGTGGGAACGAGCAGTTCGCCTCCGAGCGTGGCGAGGGTGAAAGGGAGCGGCACCTCGCAATACAGATCCGATCCGTCGCGTTCGAAGACTTCGTGCTCTTTCACATGCACGACTACGTAGAGGTCGCCCGACGGTCCGCCCTGCTGGCCGGAGTCCCCGTGCCCGACCGAACGCAGGCGTCCCGCATCGATCATGCCCGGAGGAATTTTCAGTTTGATGCGGCTGCTGCCCTTGGCGCGGCCTTCTCCGGAGCATTCGCGGCAGGGATTGGAGATCGTCTCGCCCGTGCCTCCGCACGCCGGACAGGCCTGCTGCACCTGGAAAAAGCCACGGCTGGTGATGACCTGACCGACTCCGCCGCAGGTGGAACACTGGCGCACGTCGGCCCGCCCGCCGTCCGCTCCGCTGCCCGAGCAGGGTTCGCAGGGGACCAGTCGCTCGATTTTGAGTTCTTTTTCCACGCCCACGGCCGCCTCTTCGAGGGTGATTTGGAGGTCGTAGCGGAGATCCGAGCCGCGTTTGCGACGCTCGGAGCGGGAGCCGCGTCCGCCGCCTCCGAAGATTTCGTCGAAGATGCTGCCGCCCCCGCCGCCCCCGCTGAAAACTTCGCGGAAAATATCAAAGGGATCCGCCCCGCCGAACCCGCCCCCGGCCGAGGGACCGGTCCCCTGGCTGAAGGCGCGGTGTCCGTAGCGGTCGTAGGCGGCCCGCTTCTGCTCGTCCATGAGAATCTCGTAGGCTTCTCCGAGCTCCTTGAATTTCTCTTCGGCCTCCTTGTCGTCGGGATTCTTGTCGGGGTGATATTTCACCGCGAGGCGACGATAGGATTTCTTGATGTCGCCCGACGTGGCGCTGCGGCTCACGGCGAGGACTTCATAATAACAACGTTTTTCCATTTCGGGGTCTCAATGCGGGGGCCGGTCGTCGACCGGACGGAGAATCAGGACGGTTCTTCGGCTCCAGAGGACACGACCACGTTCGCCGCGCGGAGGATCCGTTCCTTGAGCCGGTAGCCCCGGCGAATGGTGTAAATGATATGGCCTTCCGGGACGGTGGCGTGGGACTCCTGCTTCAAGGCGTCGTGCACGTTGGGATCAAAGGCCACCCCATCCGATTCGATGCGCTCGACCCCCTGGTCGCTGAGAAAATCCTCAATCTGTTTGTAGACCATGGACATGCCTTGGAGAATCATCGAGGACTCGCCCTCGGCGGCACCCGCCGCCTTGAGTCCCATCTCGAAATTGTCGATGATGGGGAGGATCTGCTCGAGGAGGTCGCGGTTCGCATACTGGATCGCCTCGGATTTCTCCCGGGCCATGCGTTTGCGAAAATTGTCGAGATCGGCCTGGGCGCGCGCTGCGACGTCCTTCCATTTGTCGAGTTCGGCCGTGGGATCGACGGGGGCTTCGCTTTGGGGAGCTTCGTCCGCTTCGGCAACCGCGTCTTCGTTCATCTCTTCTTCGATGACTCCTTCGCCGGCAGTGGATTCCACCGGATCGGGATTTCCGTCATTTTGTGTATTTGTCATTTCGTGGCGAAATATCGTATCTTTTTCCGCGACAAGGAACCATGCCGCGGGTCGAGGGGCGGGACTATTCACCTTTTCTCGA
>JAAYAT010000431.1 GCA_012719225.1 Verrucomicrobiaceae bacterium | reverse complement strand
TTTTCCCCGAGTGCCTCGTGGAAGGCCCGACCGAGCGCGATACCGGTGTCCTCGACGGTGTGGTGGTAGTCGATCTCGATGTCGCCGACGGCTTTCACGGTGAGATCGAAGCGACCGTGCTTGGCAAACAGGGTCAGCATGTGATCGAAAAAAGGGACCCCGGTGGAGAGGGTGGAGAGACCGGTCCCGTCGATGCCGAGTTCCAATTGGATATCGGTCTCGCCGGTACGACGTGATAGGGTGCTGCGCCTAGCTTGCGACATGATACGATACGATGCGGTGGGAAAAAATTTCCGGTCGGGAACCATCCACCTTTCGCGACTTCTCCTCAACCGCTTATTGCAATATTCTAGCCACGCTTCTCCAGCCTCTTTTTTCCGTTTTCTGCTCCCGATCTCTCCGATGTCCTGATACCGTCTTCGTTTCCCCGCGATGAACCCTTCCCCGTCCGCAGAGTTCGCCCGCTACCGCTTCGTCCGCGACGCGCGGGGTGATGTCGTTTCCCTGCCCTCGGCGGAGGCGGATAAAGGCGTTTGTCTCGTCCTCGATCACGAACGTTGGGCGCTTGCGAGATGGCATCGCATCGCCGGAGCGGCGGCGCGCGAGGATCGACTCCAGGCCTTTCAGCGAAATGCGGAGCGGATCGCGGGGGGCGGCCATCCCCGGTGTCCGCGGCTCCTCTCGTGGGGACGCGAGGGAGACGATCTCCTCTACGCCGACGAGATGTGGGATGGCGAGCCGCTCCCGAGCTACCTCGCTCGCGCCGGTGCCGTTTCGGTGGGGGTGGCCTGTCAGTGGATCCGGGAACTGCTGACGGTGTTCGCCTCGATTCCGTTCCCGACCGTCCCCTCGGAAAAGCTGTCGCCGCGGCATTTCGAAGTGGTGCAAAACCGCGAGGGACGGATTTTTCTCGTCCTTTCCGAATGCGGCGGCTGGGCTCCGTCGTTCGCCTCGCCGCAGGAGACGCCGCTGGAACCGGAGATAGCCCCCGCGGATTTCGCCGGGCTTTTCTGCACTCTCCTCGCCGGCGATCCGAACCCGGAAGATCGTCGCGACTCGCTTCTGGAACCTCCCGACGGACTCGCTCCGGCCCTGCGCGAGGATGTTCTGCGGGCGCTGGAGAAAGGGGGAGGGGATGCCGACGCGGCCTTCCGGTCCGCCCTGCGCGCCGGGGCGATCTCCGCACCCTCCGAGCGACCCCGGGTGACCGCGCCCCTGACGCCGCTACAGGAATGGCTCCGCCGCGATTTGGAAGAGATCGGGGGAGACATGCCGGGCGCGTTTCCGTTGGTCACGGCGACCGGCGAACCCTACGCCGTCCCGGTGCATCTGCGCGGGAACGCGACGCTCATGCAACTGCTGCCGGGACCCGAGGCGATCCCGCGCGAGGATTGGCTGCACCAGCACCACGCCGCGACCCGGCGTCCCGGGCGGGGCCTGGCGCATCAGCTCCAGGTGAACTACATCGAGGACCGCGGTTCCCTCACTCTCATTGGCGAGGAACGCATCGAGGGCATCGATCTCGGGTCGTGGATCGCCCGGACTGGACCGCTGTCGCTGGAGTCCGCTCGGGATCTCGCCGGGGTGATCCACGCCGCCCTCGTCACCCTCGAAGCCCAAACCAGTGCCTGCGCCGTCTGGTGGCTGCCGCCGGAAAACATCCTGCTCGTGACGGAGACCTCCTCCTCCCGCGACCCGGACGATCTTCTCCTCGAAAAGGACGGCGCGGCGTGGACCGCGTTTCCTCTGAAATTCCGTCTGCACCAAACCCTCGCGACCTTGCGGGATGGAGTCTCCCTGCCCTCGAAAGTGCGCGAACTCACCCGGCTGCCCGGCAAACCGCATGAGCCCGCCCGCCGCTCCGCGATCGCCCTGCCGCTGCTCTGGCATCTCCTCACCGGGACCCGTTTTCACTGGAGCGATCCCGTCCGCCGGACCGGCCGCATTCCCGCCGCCCTCGCGGAAATGTTCGAACAACGCCGTCAGCAATTGCGGACCGACCCCACCGCAACGCCGGACGATTTTTTCCTGACTTTCGTCCAATGGACGCCGCCCGAACTGTCGCCCGAATCCGAACCGTCTCCTGAATCCGAACCGCCCATGGAGGCGCTGCCCCGTGTGCCGGAACCAGAGCCGCCCGCTGCTCCCCGTTTCGTCGCCGATGTGCCCGAGCCGGTCCGAGCACTTTCGCCCGCCGCGGTGGGGTTGTGGGCGTTCCTCCTGGGGGTGGTGACCGCCTCTGT
>JAAYAT010000430.1 GCA_012719225.1 Verrucomicrobiaceae bacterium | reverse complement strand
TGATCACCCGTTTGTGATCACCCCGGAGCCAGCCGCCGGACCATCGGGAGGCCATTTCGTCAGATCAGCCATCTCCCCCGACCGCGGCCCGGGGCGGCGACTCCTACCGCGAGTCCGTCATTCCGCCGGACTTGCTTTCGCCGGACTTTTTCCGAAAATGGAAAATCGAAAGGTCCTTCCGAGAATGATTTTTCCCGAGTCCATTTCTTCTTCCCGCGCTAGCGGAAACCTCTCCCCGGCAGTTCGCGCGATAGACACGGCGCACTCCCCGCGACGGGGGACGGGCGCTGCATTTTTCCCCACACGTATTCCACGATGACGCCTCCCTCTCTTCCCATGAATCGGCGAAAAGCCGTCGCGACCGGCCTGCTCGCAGCGGGTTCTATGTTCGATCTGTCCGCTCGCACGGCTCCCGAAGCGCTCTTCGTCGAAGGCTACAGCGAACACGTCAGTTATCGTCCCGGCGAGGACCTCCAACTCTGTGTCAGTTGCAGTGAACCCGAATACTCGGTCGAAATTGTGCGCCTGGGGGCCAAGCCGCAAACGGTTTGGAAAAAGGACAAAGTCCAAGGGACGGCCCACCCCATCCCCGAGAAAGCGTCTTCCCACGGATGCCAGTGGCCCGTGGGTCTGGAGTTGAAAATCCCCGAGGACTGGAAAAGCGGCTACTACCAGGTGCGCCTGAAGACCAGCGACCGCGGCGCGGGTTTTGTGATGCGCAACGCGCGAACCGCCGAAGCGCAATGCTTTTTCATTCTTCGCGCCGGTTCGGTGCATCCGCGATCCAAGATTTTGCTCCAGCTCTCGACCAACACCTACAATGCCTACAACAATTGGGGAGGCTTCAGTCTCTACGCCTACAACGGGAGAGACGGCAACCAAGGACACCGGGTTTCGTTCTCCCGTCCTCCCGCTCCACAATTTTCCCGCTGGGAGGAACACTTTGTGATCTGGGCGGAGAACAACGGTATCGAACTGGACTACGCGGCCAACAACGATCTCGAGTTTCATCCCGAGGAATTGGAGGGGCGGACCTTGGTTCTGAGCGTCGGCCACGACGAATACTGGTCCGCTCCGATGCGCGATCATTTGGAAAGCTATATCAAAAACGGCGGAAATGTGGCGTTCTTCAGTGGCAATACCTGTTGTTGGCAAATCCGCAACGAGGACGCCGGGAAAGCCGCCACTTCCTGGAAACAAAACTATCATTCCGATCCTGTCTACGCGGCGCGGGAGAGCTACGACACCCTCTCCTCCTTGTGGAGCCATCACCTGGCGAAGCGACCCGAGAACCAACTGACCGGCGTGGGCTTCCTCTGGGGCGGCTACCACAAGAGTCACGGTCAGCTCATGGACGGCAGCGGCGCGTTCACCGTGCATCGTCCCGACCATTGGATCTTGGAGGGAACGAAGCTCAAGCAGGGGGACGAGTTCGGAGGGAAGGACAGCATCGTCGGATACGAATGCGATGGTTGTGAAATCGAGTGGCGGGACAAGCTGCCTTTCCCGACGCACCAGGACGGCACGCCGGAGAACTTCGAAATCGTGGGCACGTCCCCGGCCAAGTGGCATCCCGATGATTGCCAGTGGTATGATCACTGGCAGAACGGCCGGGAAGGGAATGCCGTGATGGGGCTCTACCAGCGGGGCGGCACCGTGTTCACCTGCGGGAGCACGGATTGGGCGCACGGCTTGAAAGGCGGTGATCCCATCGTGCAACGGATCACGGAAAATGTCATCCGCCGACTTTCCTGACATGACTCCCTCCCATCGCCGACGTGAGGTCCCGCGCTTCGCCGCGCTCGTCCTGCTGTGCTCTCTTTTCACCCCTCTCCTCGCGACGGAGCTTCTTCACGATTTCGACGGAGATGGACGCGACGAGAAACTGGTGAGCACTCCCACCTCCTCACACATCGACCAACGCAACAAAAGCGGGGCCTGGGAACGTGCCGACTACGCTCTGCCGGAGGGCCTTTCTCCGATGGATGCCGCGGGAGGAGATGCCGGTTTGCGCTTTGTCGATCTCAACGAGGACGGCTTCGACGACATCCTTTTTTGCAACGACGAGAAACTGGTCATCCACCTTTGGAATACCACCGTCAAGCCCGCCCTGGGATGGACGAAAGGATGGTCGCAAAAGGTCCGCGCCGAGACAAAAAAGGACTCCACGGATATCCTTCCCAGCTTGGTTGGGAAAATCGTCCGCGCGGAGGACGGGGACCTGATCGTCGAGGGAGTCTCCGAAAAATGGAAGCTGCGGGACCTGATCGCCTTTGACATACCCAAACCGCTCTCTCCGGAGGAAGCACTCGAGGCTTTCACCGTTCGGCCGGGATTCGAAGTCGAACTGGTCGCGTCCGAACCGGTGGTGGTGGATCCCGTCGCGATGAACTGGGATGAGGTAGGGAACCTCTGGGTGGTCGAAATGCGTGACTATCCCCTCGGCATCGATGGCAAAGGAAAGCCGGGAGGCGTCATCAAAAAACTACAAGATCGCGATGGAGACGGTCACTATGAAGACCATACCCTGTTTCTTGAGGGATTGACCTATCCCACCGGTGTTTTTCCCTGGGGCAAAGGCGTTCTCTACACCGCCACTCCCGACATTGTCTATGCCGAGGACACCGATGGAGATGGCAGCGCCGATACCCGGGAAGTGCTCTTCACCGGTTTTCGCCCCGGCAACCAACAGCACCTCGTCAATGGATTCGAGTGGGGCTTGGACGGTTGGATCTACGTGGCCAACGGCGACAGCGGCGGGACCGTGAAATCCCTCCAAACCGGCAAGGAACTCTCGATCCGAGGCCGCGACTTCCGATTCAAGCCGGATACCGGTGAGATGGAAACCGTGTCCGCCCAAACGCAATTTGGTTTGCGTCGCGACGATTGGGGAAATTGGTTTGGCAACAACAATTCGATCTGGCTGTGGCACGTCGTGATGCCCGAGCATTACCTGCGTCGCAATCCCAAGCTGGCAGTCAAGAGCGTCCGTCGCACCATCACGGACTACCCGGAGGCCACGCGGGTGTTTCCCACCAGTTCCGCGATCGAGCGCCCCAACCAACCCTGGTCGCTCAATCACGTGACCAGCGCGTGCAGCCCCGTCCTCTATCGCGATGACTTTTTCGGCACCGACTTCGCCCGGACCGCCTGGATCAGCGAACCCGTCCACAACTTGATCCACCGCGAGGTGCTCATCCCCGAGGGGGTGAGCTTTCGCAGCGAGCGGGCCAAAGGAGAAGAGCGCTCCGAGTTTCTCTCGAGCTCGGATCATTGGTTCCGCCCCACCGGTTTGAGCATCGGTCCCGACGGCTGTCTCTACATCGCCGACATGTATCGTTTTGTGATCGAGCATCCCGAGTGGATCTCGCCGGAAATGCAATCCCGCATCGACCTCCGCGCCGGTGAGGACAAGGGCCGGATCTATCGGGTGAAGCCCGCCGGAAAGGCCCGGAGGCCCATTCCTCATCTGGCGGACCTGTCTCCAGTCGAACTCGTCCGGGCGATGAACAGCGCCAGCGGCTGGCAAAGAGACACCGCGATGCGCCTGCTCAAGGACCGGAACAGCTCCGAAGGGATTGCGGAACTCAACGCCTTGACCCGGCCGCCCCATGCCCCGCAAGTGCGCGTGCAAGCCCTCGCCACTTTGGGATACTTGGAAGCGCTCACGGAGGACCATCTCATCGAGGGCCTATCCGATCCTCATTCCGAAGTGAAAATCGAAGCCTTGCGTCAAACGGATGGCTACCTGCCGAAGAGCGACCGCCTCTTTCACGCCATG
>JAAYAT010000429.1 GCA_012719225.1 Verrucomicrobiaceae bacterium | reverse complement strand
GATGGCGTGATCGCCGATCCGCGTCGGCTCCCGGTCGCCCGGATAGCGGTACCCAAGAATCACCCCCGGATCCACCCGCCCCCACTCCCCAATCTCATAAAAATCCTCCATCGCCATCTCCTCAACTCCTTTCCTACTCTACTACTCTACTACTCTACTACTCTACTACTTCCCTCCCTCCTCTCTTCCCCAAAACATCCTCAGCGTCTCCACCCCCTGAATCGCGATCACGTCGCCGGCGGGCTTGGCGTAGGGCGGGCGATATTTGCTGTAGCGGTAGTGCGCGCTCATGTATTCGCCGTCGCCGGTGTTCGGCCCGTCGGTGAGATAGCCGTAGGAAGTGTTGACGTAGCCGCAGGGGATCGTCAGAGGCAGCGGTGACCCGGCGCGGATCTGGCGGCCGATGCCCTGGAAAGGCTCGAAAGGCATCCCGACCAGACCCACGTCGCCGAGGCGCAGCACATAGATCTCGACCTCGAGATGCTTCGCCACGTCCTCCGCCTTTCCCTCGCGGTGCTGCTCCAGTGCCCAGCGGCTCCAGGGCAGCACCCCCTCGATGAGCTTCCCGCGATAGGCCGGAGTCAGTTCGCGGGGAAAGTTCAAGCCCGCACAGAGCAGCGTGTCCTCGTCCCCGGCGGTGGCGCGGCGGATGAAATCCTCCATCTCCGCGATCTCCGCCTCCAGCTCCGCCACGGACGGCAGCGGCGCGAGGGGGATCTCGACCTTTTCCACCGCGTAGTCGAAACCATCGCGGACCGAGGGACGCAGCTCCGCCAGCGCCTTGACATAGCTGTCCGCCAGCATCCGCCCGTATTGCTTCGACAGTTCGACCCCACCACGGAACATTCCCTTGGAATTCACATCGCCGGCGCAGCCCTGGAGAAAACTCATCGGCACCGGACGCGAGGGCGAGAAATGCGCCCCCACCAGATTGCAGGCCACCTGGGGCCAATCGCCGAAGACGACCGGCTTCTCCGGATGGTAGCAAGTCACCGGATGCCCCGTGAACTGCACCAAGGCCGTGACCACCTCGCCGCTCTCGTTCTGGAGCACCACGATGGGTGCCTGCCGGTCGATGTCACCGTTGTAGTCCGCCCCCATTTGATCGCGGTCCTCCTCCCGCATCAGAAAGGACGACCCATCCGCGCGGCGGCCCTTGCGGTGGTAGGTGATGCGCCCTTCCTCGCCCTCAGCCCACCACACCGTGACCGCCTCCAGCAGACCGGGCAACCGCTTCGCGTGGGCGCGCAGTTGGGCCAGCATCTCCTCCCCGACGGCGAGCAGTCTCGGTTTCGGCACCTCCTCCGGCGGCAGCGATAGCACCCCGTAGGCCTCCACCTGGTTCTCCGCCATCTTCATGTCGGTGTGATTGTGAGAGACGAAGAGCAGCACCCGGGAGACCGGCAGGTCCAGCTCCTCCGCCACCGCCCGGCGGAACAGCGGACTGACATTGAAAGCCTTCGGCGTGTTGAAATGCGTCGTGACCAGACAGAGCCGCTCCTCCCCGTCCTCCAGCAGAGTCAGCGTCGTGGTCAGCGGCCCCACCACATTGCGGACCAGCGCACCCGTCTTGCCCACCGTCGGACCGCCCGCCTTCGGCGTGATCTCGAACTCCAGCGCCGCCGCGCGGAGCCTCGGCTGCGCCACCGCCTCCACCGCCCCGCAGGGCGGCGACAGCGCGACGAGCCAGAGCGAGAGCAGCGCGAGCGAGCGGAAGCGGGAGGGAAAAAGCGGAGTCATGGGGAGTGCGTTCTGGGTCAGCGCCGATCCAACGCTCGGCAGGTCGGGAGGATGTCAGCGAATCCCCTTATAG
>JAAYAT010000428.1 GCA_012719225.1 Verrucomicrobiaceae bacterium | reverse complement strand
GCTCCTTCGATCGAGGAAGACATCGTCAAGGCCGTCCACGAAATCGGAAAAAAATGATGACTCGCCTGTCCCCCCTCCTCTGCCTCGCCGGACTGCTGCCTCTCGCCAGCCTGACACAGTCTCAAGACGCTGCAACGGATACCGCTGCGGTCCCGGTTCCCGGCTATCCTCCCGAAATCCGCGAGGTGCGCTACCCCTGTCCCGACGGATCGGACCAACCCGCGCTCTTCTGGGCGTCCCACGAAGGAGCCGCCCCGACGGAAAAGAAACGGCCGCTCCTCGTCGCTCTCCACACCTGGTCGGGCAACTACCGCCAAGCCGGGGGCGAAGTGAAGTACGCCGAGTGGTGCCTGCAGAACGACTGGATTTTTCTCCACCCTGATTTTCGCGGGATCAACAACACGCCCGAGGCCCTCGGGTCCGATCTCGCCATCGACGACATCCGCGCGGCGGTGGAGTGGGCCAAAACCCGGAGCGCCGTCGATGAGACCCGCATCTATGCCGTTGGGGTTTCCGGCGGCGGCCACATCACCCAGCTCCTCGCCGGACGCACCCCCGAGATCTGGGCCGGGATTTCCACGTGGTGCGGCATTTCCGACATCGCCACCTGGCACGCCGAAACCACTGCCGCAGGACGGCTCAACTACGCCGGTCACATCGAACGAGTCCTCGGGGGCGCACCCGACGCCAGCCCGGATCACACGGCCGACGCCCGCCATCGTTCCCCCCTCACCTGGCTGGAACACGCCGCCTCCATCCCGCTCGATATCAACCACGGCATCCACGACGGTCGCAGCGGGAGCGTTCCCTTCACCCACTCGCTCCACGCCTGGAACGCGGTCGTGCCCGCCGCCGATCGGATCGATCCCGATCTCATCGCCCGCTTTTACGACACCCAGCGTCCGCCCGCCGGAGGCGACGAGGACATCGCCGACCCGCTCTACGGCGCCCTCCCGCCCGTCTACCGCAAAACCAGTGGCAACACCCGCGTCACCATTTTCGAGGGCGGGCACGAAATCCTCCACGAAGCGGCCCTCAACTGGCTCGCGGCACAGCGGAAAGGACAAGCGGCCAATTGGAATCCGCCCCGGGTCGCCACGCTGAAAACCAGCGTCGGCGACCGCGAGAGCGGCAAGTAAGCCCGAATTTCCTCCTCGAAAGCGCGGGGAGGATCCCGAACTTTCCTCACTTTTTCGCGTTCGCCGCCCGGGCTTTTTCCAGCATCTCCGCGAGCGTCACCGGAACCCCACCGCGGCGCTTGCTCTCATCGGCCGCCGCGAGGAAGGCGAAGATCTCTATGGTTTCCTCCGCCGCGACGGGGACTTCACCGGTCCGGAAAAACGTCATCATCTCGGCCATCAGTTCCGGGTAACCTCCTCCGGCGGCCTCCGTGACCACCGCCTTGCTCCCGAAAACCGTCACCCCGTAGGCCGTCTTGGAGGCGCGCAGACCCAACAGGGTGCCGACTTTTCCGCCTTCCCAGATCCCGGTGACGACATCGGTGCCCTCGGTGTGGGTCCGGGTGACGCTCTCACAGCCCGTCCCGATCACCGTGAAAAGCGCCTCCGTCGCGTGAATCCCGTACCAGGCGAGATCGAGATGGTGCTCTTCCAGGGAGGCGGGGCCATAGCTCAGCACGGCGGAGACTTCGCCCACGTCCGCCGTCGCCGCTTTCACCACCCCGCCGTTGTAGCGCAGGTTCGAACAGCTCCAGACCGGAGTGCCGTGCTCCTTGGCGAGATCATAGATCGCCAGGGTGTCCTCCAGCGAGGCCGCGACCGGTTTGTCGATGTAGGTCGGTTTGCCCGCCTTGATCCCCGGGGCCGCCTGCTCGAGGTGAGGCCGACCGTCGACGCTCTCCACCATCACGACATCGATGTCCGGCAGCATCGCCTCGATCGTCTCATACATTTTCACCCCATAGGTTTCCGTCAGCGTCTTCACGAAGCCATCGACCCGCGAGTAGCTGGACTCGATGTCCGGACTCGACTGCGCCACCGCTGCGACGACCCGCGCTTCGTAGCCGTTTTTCGGATCGTGGAGAATTTTGGTGAAAGCGGTCGCGTGGGAGGTATCGAGACCGATCATGCCGACGCGAATGGTTTTTTTCTCCGCGGATTCCTGCGCCGACACGTTTGTCAGCGAGAGAACCAAGGCGGGAAGGAGGGCGAAAAGAGGGAATTTGCAGTGCATTCCGAACCAATAAGGACACATCCCAGCCGGGGGTAGTCCGTAAATACGGTAAAATCAGAGCTATCGTCTCTTCAGGAAACCTCCGTGAGGATCCCAACTTCACCCCGTCAGGAGGACCCATCCGGAGAAAAGAGAAAAAAATCACCGGCACAATATCCGTTGCGCCCTGCCGGGAGAGGGCTTCCTTCCTTCGGAGATGACAATTTCAGGGAACCAGAATCACGACGGTCACCAGGACGAAAACAGTGCCGGGAACGACGGCGTTCCTGCCGGGAACCACCTCGCCTACGGCATTCTCGGAGACGATCCGACCACCTCTTCGGAGAAACTCGAAAAATACACCGGCGAAGTGACCTGGGACTATCTGCGTCCGCATTTCACCTCCGGTGCCCTCCTCTACGTCGATCCCGCGCTCTCGCTCACCGAGGTGGGACACGCCTTTGCCAACGACGACGCGGAGCAAGTGAGGGAGTGGCGCAAGACAGGCGACCTCGTCACGCCCTCCGCTCCACATGCCGCCTACTGGGAAGAAAGCAAAGCCCGGTTCCGCGCCCTCGTTGTTTCGCCTTTTGTTCTCATCCAGCCGCTCGACCCAAAGTAACCAACCGAATCGAACCACCGCAAAGCGGAAACGCCCCACTTTCGCCTTGCCCCGGCGACGCGGCTTCCCTATGCTCGCCTGCATGAAATCCTCGTCCCCGCTTTTCCCCGTCCTCACCGCTGCTCTGCTCTCTCCCTGCCTGCTCTTTTCCCCGCTCGCCGCCAAGGAACGCGACAAGGTCTTCTCCGGGGCGATCGAGGAGATGTTTCCCAAGCTGGTCGAGACCCGCCGCCACATCCACGCCAATCCCGAACTTTCCAACCAGGAGGAAAAAACGGCCGCCTACGTCGCCGAACGCCTCACCAAACTGGGATTGGAGGTGCAGACGGGAGTGGCCAAGCACGGCATCGTCGCCCTGCTCAAAGGCGAAAAAGACGGTCCCTGCGTCGCGGTCCGCGCCGACATGGATGCCCTGCCCATCACCGAGCTCCGCAGCGCGCCCTATCGTTCGCTCAACCCCGGGGTCATGCACGCCTGCGGGCACGATGTCCACACCACCGTCGCCCTCGGCTTGGCCGAGCTGCTCGCCACCCACCGCGACCAGGTCCACGGGACGGTGAAGTTCATTTTCCAACCGGCCGAGGAGAGTATGCCGGCGACCTACAAAAAGGACTGGGGTGCCAAGCTGATGGTCGCCGAGGGCGCCATGGACAATCCCCGTCCCGAGGCGATTTTCGCCCTGCACTGCCGCCCCGCCATCACCCGGGCGGGATCGGTGGATGACAAGACGGAGTATCTCAAGGCTGGTCAGATCGCCTACGCCATCGGACCCGACAGCGCCAACAGCGACACCTTCGAGATCGTGATCAAAGGCACCATGGCCCACGGTTCGGCGCCTCAGCGCGGCGTCGACGCCATCGTCGTCGCGGCCGAGGCGATCACCGCCCTGCAGACGATACGCAGCCGCCGCACCAGCACCCGGCAGCCGCTCGTGGTGTCGGTCGGGACCGTCGAGGGAGGCCAGCGGCACAACATCATCGCCGACTCGGTCCGCCTCACCGGCACGGTGCGCACCTATGACGCGGCTTTCCGCGATTCGGTCATCGAGATGATGGACCAGATCCTCGCCGGAATCACCACCGCCCACGGAGCGAGCTATGACTTCAACTTCCGCAAAGGCTACCCCAGCATTCTCAACGACAAGTCCCTCGCCCAGGCCACCCTGCCCGCTTTCCAGCGGATTCTCGGAGAAGAAAACGTCATTGAAATGATCCCCGGCATGGGCGGCGAGGATTTCTCCTATTTCTCCCAAGTCAGCCCCGGCTTTTATTTCCGTCTCGGCGTCGCCAACGAGGAAAAAGGCATCACCGGCGAAATCCACACGCCTGCCTTCGACGTCGATGAAGAATGTCTCAAGACCGGAGTCGCCGCCCTCGCCGCCGCGGTCTGTGATTATCTGGATCGGAAGGAATAAGAAAGTGGAGGAAGATGCCAATCTTCCCCGCGGGGGAGGTGGGAAAGTGCGAAAGTGCGAAGGTAGCAAAGTAGAGTAGATGCCAATCTTCCCGCAGGGGAGATCGCCGTCTGCCGGACCAGCGGGGGGGGGAATTTTGGCAAATTCCGCCACTGCTGACCACGATCTTGGAATAACAATAATTAACATATCTTAAAGAAATAACTGGAATTCTATGGTAATTAGAGTCAATTAAGGGCGGGAGGTCTTTTCGGGCGCGCCACGATTTTTCCAAGAGCCTCCCTTCCGAAACGTTGAGATTCCAGTGAAACGGTCCTCCCTCATTCCCCTCCTCGCCTCCCTTCTCCTCCTCGCGGCAGTGGCCACGCCCGAGGTGATCCTCGCTCAGGCGGTTCAGGCGAACGGCCTCCCCGGTCGGCGGGTCGTCTCCTCCCTCGGGATCCATCCCGGATCCCTCTCCGACGGCGACAGCCTGCGTCCTCTCACCTCGCCCGCTGCCGGGCTGCTCATTCCCGGAGCGTTTCCCCTCTCCCCGCCTCGGGATTCCCTCCCGAAAGTCTTCGCCCCGACCCAACCGCGCCAGGTCTACACTCGTTTTCCGTGGAAGCGGAACATCGTCACGACGGTCTTCTGGGTCGGCGAACTCCCCACCGCGAACAATCCCACTCCCAACACCAAAAGCGCCTGGGACCGACGCTGGACGTCGAACTACGGAGGATACGACAACCCGAAACCCACCAGTCGCGTGGGATTTCTCCCCAAGGATTTCACCCCCGGACAGAATCCCTTTTACTTCGCCCTGCCCTACAACGACATCTCCCGCACCGGTACGAAAGCGTCCGCCCGCGCCGTGATCCCCTGGTTCGAGAAAACTTTCTACCGGAGCGGACGGACGGTTCTCAAGGGCCGCTGGATCGCGATCCGCCGGGGCGATCTCACCTGTTACGCGCAGTGGGAGGACGTCGGCCCCTTCGAGACAGATGACTGGGAATACGTCTTCGGAGACAAGCGTCCCAAGACCAAAGGCAACCGAGGGGCC
Source organism: Verrucomicrobiaceae bacterium (assembly GCA_012719225.1). Classification (GTDB taxonomy): domain Bacteria; phylum Verrucomicrobiota; class Verrucomicrobiia; order Verrucomicrobiales; family DEV007; genus Arctic95D-9. Next base: position 3,888 of record JAAYAT010000428.1, on the reverse strand, counting down.
GGCCTCGACGTCTCGCCTGCGGTGCGCGATTTCCTCGAGTTCCCCGGCGGCTATGCCACCGTCGACTGGCGTTTCGTCGACATCGATGAAGTCCCCGACGGTCCCTGGCGTCAGCACGGGGCGAACAACCCCTTTTCCAATGTCAGTCTCACCGAGAACGGCACCGGCGGGACCTCCGCGAACATCGTCAAAGTCCGCGAACTGCGCGATCGCCTCCTCGTCTCGCAGGCCCGGCCCGACGAAACGGAAACCGGAAGGCCCACCGGGGAAACCGCTTCCTCTCCGCGCCTCGCGCGGTGAGGCGATCGCAAATCCTCAGGGGGGGTCGGCCGTCCCACCGACACTGTCGAGTTCGTCTACGAGACGCAGAGACGCCGGTTCGGAGCGGATGATTTTGTCGTCCTCTCCCGCGAACACCACGACGATCTCCTCGAAGCGGCCCTCGGCCCAGGCTTCCCTTTCGAGCAGCCATGTCCGGACGAATCGCGCCACCGCGACGCGGCTCTCTTCGCGGATTTTGTCCAGAGTGGCGGGTTGCCCGGCCCGTTCCGCGAGCTTGCCGGTGATTTCTTTTTCCAGGGCGGCGAGATTTTCCTCCCCGTCCCAGCGCGCCCAGCCGGACTGCGTTTTTTTCCGCACCCCGCCCGTGTCAAAAGCCACCGGGAGGGAGGGACGCACCGGCGGCGCGATCACGAGGAGCCGGTTCCCTTCGGCAAACACATTCCATGCGCCGTCCAGATCGATGTGAAACCGATAGGTGGCCGGCACGGTGATCTCGGACACCGTCGTGGTGCCCGGCAGGACCCGTCCGAACATGGCCACATTCGAAGTGCGCGAAAAATGTTCGGAGGACCGCGCCGTCGCCACTTCGAGAATGTTGCCGTCGGTCGCCTCCGTCTGGAGTTCGTACCACTCGTTGAAGGTCGTCACGATCTCGTTCGGGCGAAAGTTCTCCGTCACTTCGGTGAGGGTCTCCGCCGCCGTCTCGGTGGTTTTGTGGATCAGCCAGACCGCGGCGAGACACAGCACCAATCCCGCCACTACAAGGATGAGAAACAGCCGGAAAAACGGCCCGGAACCCCGGCGCGGCGGCGGCGTCTCGCGGGTCGCGGAGATGGGCGTGTCCGTCGGGATCGTCATGCCTCTCAGAGAAAATACGCCCGCTGCTTGGCCGTCACCGGCAGGCCGACCCGATCCATCACCCGCAACATGTCCTCCCAGACGAGACGTTTCGCGTGCAGCGCGGCGGAGGGATCTGCCTCGGACTCCTGACGCAGCAGATAGCTCGGATGATAGGTCACGATCACCGGGATCCCCTCGAACTCGTGCTCCGCGTTCCGAAACCTTGCCAGACTGCCACCTTTCTCCAGGAGCCCTTCCGCGGCGGTTCTGCCCAGCGCCACGATCACGCGGGGACGCACCACTTCGATCTCGGCGCGCAGATAGGGAAGCGAAGCCGCCATCTCATCCTGCTGGGGAGGCCGGTTGCCCGCCCCCTGAAAACGGCCGTCGCCCTTTTTCGGACGATATTTCACCACGTTGGTGATGTAGACCTGCTCCCTCGGCAGCCCCATCGCCTTGAGCACTTGATCGAGTTTCTTCCCGGCCGGCCCCACGAACGGACGACGAGCCTTTTCCTCCTCCCGCCCCGGTGCTTCCCCCACAAAGACGATCTCCGCCTGCGGATTTCCCGCCGCAAAGACCACCGTCTCGAAGAGGCTGCCGAGTCCGCGGCATTCGGGGCAGTGTTTCACCGCCTTGAAAATGGCATTCAACTGCGCCCGTGCCCACGCTTCGTCCCTCTCCTCCTCCGGCACCGCCGGAATCGGAAATTTCTGTCCCGCCGCCGACGTCGGTGCAACGGACCGGGCGGCGGTCGGGGGAATCGCCGCCTTCGCACCCCTTCCCGTCGATGCCGTCTCCGGAGCCCCGGCGGGACGAGATTCCGCGCGTCGCCCCGCCTTCGGAGCCGCTTTCAGGAACGCGCCCGGCATGGCTTGGAGAAGACGCTCCGACTCCGCGGAAAGGGCGATCGTGTCCCCTCCCCGGCGTTTCTCCCGCCTGAGAATGTCAACGAGGGCGGACAGCCCCGTGGCGATGGCGTTGCTACCTCCCATGACGGAATCTTAGACCGCCCCCCGAGGCGAGGCTACCGACAAAATGAGAAAAAACGCGCCCGCAATGGCGCTCCTCGGGATTGCGGCGTCAGCCTGACTCCAAAAACGCTTGTCTTTTTTCTCCGCTCATGTTAATACCAACTGGTTGGTATGAAAACAAAACCCGCTGCCTCCAAGCGCAATCCCGCCGCGACCCGCGAGAAACTGGTCATGGCGGCGGTTCAGTTGATTCTGCGCCAAGGGTTCGTGGCCACATCGGTGGACCAGATCTGCAGAGAAGCCGGTGTCACCAAGGGCGGTTTTTTCCACCACTTCGAGAACAAGGAGGCCATCGGTCTCGCCGCCGCCCAGGGATGGTTCGATTACGTCACCTCGGTCTACACCCAATCCATGGAGGGCGCGGACCCCGACCCGCTGGAACAGCTTCACGCCTTCTTCGACACGCTGGATGCCTTCACCCGCGACTCCGATCGGCTCTGCGCCTGCGTCGTCGGGATGCTGTCCCAGGAAATGGCACTGGTGCATCCGGGCTTCCAATCGGCGGCGGCCGCGCATTTCACCGCCTGGACCGAAGGCCTCGAGAAACTGCTCGTCGCCGCCAAGGAAAAACACCCGCCCGTCATCGACTTCGACCCCGAACGCGTCGCCTGGTTCGTCAACTCTCTCTGGCAAGGCTCCATCGTCGTCGCCAAGTCCACCCAGTCCGGCCCCATGTTCCGCGCCAATATGCGCATGGCCCGCGAATGGATCGACAGCTTTTTCGGCATTCCGCCGCCACAACAGTGCGCCCTGACCGCCCCCGCCTCTTGAAAACCCGATACTCACAAACCGAACCACAAACACACCATCCCATGAATACACCCACAGACACCTACGTTGACGGCTTCGTCGTCCCCGTCCGCAAAGCTAACCTCGAAAACTACCGCCAGATGTCCGCCAAGGCCTCCGTCGTATGGAAGGCATGCGGCGCACTGGATTACAAAGAATGTGTACTCGAGGACGCCCGCATCGAGGGGATGCTCTCCTTTCTCGATCTCACTGGCGTGAAAGAGGACGAAACAGTCGTCTTCGCCTTCATCGTCTACCAGTCACGCGCCCATCGCGACGAAGTGAACGCCAAGGTCATGGCGGACCCGCGTCTCAATGACATGTGTCCGGAGAAAAATCCCGGCGTCACAATGCCATTCGATTGCAAGAAGATGGCCTACGGCGGCTTCCAAACCATCGTCTCCGCGTAACCCTACAACTTGAGCAAGCCATGTTCCTCAAAATACTCATCGGCCTCGCCGTCCTGATCGTCGGTTTCTGCATGTACGCCGCTACCCGACCCGACACTTTCCGCTATACCCGGAGTCTGGCCATTGCCGCGCCGACGGAAACCTTGTTCGGCTACATCAACGACCCGCGCAAATTCCAGGAATGGAATCCCTTCGTCCAGGACGATCCCGCCAACAAGATCACCTTTTCAGGCCCGGAGTCCGGCATCGACGCCGCCTGCGAATGGAGCGGCGGAAAAAGCGGCGAAGGGACCATGACCGTGGTCCAAAGCGAGCCCGCTTCACTCGTGCGCTATCGCATGGACTTCCGCAAGCCCTTCCAAGCCACCCACACCGCCGAATTCACCCTCAAGCCCGAGGACGGCAAGACCATCGTCAGTTGGAGCCTCTACGGTGACAATACTTTCATCGGTAAAGCAATGAGCGTCTTCATCGATTGCGACAAGATGTGCGGCGACCAATTCGTCAAAGGCCTGACGAATCTCAAAACCCTC
>JAAYAT010000427.1 GCA_012719225.1 Verrucomicrobiaceae bacterium | reverse complement strand
TCCGACGCCTCGGTGGTCAACCTCGGGAAAATCAGCGCCTCGTCCTCCGACGTCATCCTCATCGCCCGCACCGTGGAGAACCACGGAACGATAGAGGCACCCAACGGCACCGCAGCTCTCGCGGCGGGCAGCGAGGTGCTGGTGAAGGCCGACGGCGAGGAGCGCATCTTCGTCGAAGCGGGCAGTGCCGAGGGCACTTCGAAAGCGACCCAGGCGGGCCTGATCCGGGCCGCCGAGGCGGAGATCAAGGCCGCCGGAGGCAACGAATACGCTCTCGCGATCAAACACACCGGCGTGACCCGGGCAACGGGCGTGTCGAAGCGCGGCGGAAGGATTTTTCTGAGTGCCGGAGGCAAGAGCACCGTTCGTCACAGCGGAACGATAGAGGCGCAAAAGAGCGACGGAAACGGCGGGCAAGTCCGGGTCGAAGCCGCCCGGATCGAACTGGCTCCGATATCGAAGATCGACGTCTCGGCGGATCCCGCTTCGCTGGTTGGAAACGGCGGCGAAGTGCTCATCGGCGGCGGTTACCAGGGACAGGATCCGAGCCTCGGCAACGCCGAGACGGTGACGGCGGAGGAGGGTTCGATCCTCCTCGCCGACGCGGCGGCGGAGGGCGACGGCGGCCGGGTGATTCTTTGGTCGGACGACACCACCCGTTTTGCCGGGACGATTTCGGCGCGAGGCGGTGCTGTGTCCGGTGACGGCGGTTTCGTCGAGACCAGTGGTTCCGTGCTCTCCCTCTCCGGCTCGGCCCGCGTCACCACCTCGGCGGCCCACGGCACCTTCGGTGCCTGGCTGCTCGATCCCGCCGACATGGAGATCGTGAGTGGCGACGGCGGCGACCTGACCGGCTTCGCCGTCGATCCCGGAGCCATCGTGGCCGCCCTCGATGGCAGCAATATCGTCCTCCTGGCCGACAACAGCATCACCGTGAGCGATGTCATCGACGCCAGCGGCAACGTCGGCGCGGGCCATCTGACCCTCGACGCGCCCACTCTTCACCTCAACGCCGCCATCCTCCTGCGCGGCGGGAGCGTTCTTTCCGGGACCGCATCGACGGTCAACGTGGGGGCCTCGGGGCGGGTGCAGAACGGGATCGACGCGGCGGCGGCGGGCGGCCTGGTCAACCTGCTGGGGGCGAACTACGGCTCCACCGGCAGCGAGTTGAGAATCGGCAAGAGCCTGACGATGCGCGGATCCGTCGGCGGAACCGTGCTCGACGCCCAGGGCAATCATGGTGTCTTGCGGATCACCGGCGACACCAGCGCCACCGGCGTGGTGGTGACTCTGGATCGCTTGACGTTTACCGGGGGAGATGCTCTCTTCGGCGGCAGAGGTGGCGGGATTTACATCAACGGTGGCGGCGGCAGGAAAACTGATGTGACGATCCAAGACAGCACCATCTCGGGCAATTCGGCCGACTTCGGCGGGGGGAATTTACAATGAGACCTTCGAGGGCAGCGCGAATCTGACCATCGTGAACAGCACCATCTCGGGCAATTCGGCCGATTTCCACGGCGGGGGGATCTACAATCAGACCTTCGAGGGCAGCGCGAATCTTACGATCGTGAACAGCACCATCTCGGGCAATGTGGCCGACTTCGGCGGGGGGATCCTCACCGCAGCTCCTCCCAGCAGCGCGGTGCTGACGCTGGGAGGCACGATTTTGGCAGGAAACGAGGCACGAATAGATGGGGCGGATTTTCTCGATTTCGGATTCGTTGGAATCACCAACCTGGGCTACAACCTCAGCGGCTACGACTTCGGCGGGGCCACCGACATCCACTTCACCGGCGACATCGCCACGGTGTTGGAATGGGATACGGTAAACAACCGCCCCGTTCTCCAGGACAACGGCGGCCCCACCCACACCATCGCCCTGGTCCCCGGCAGCCTCGCCATTGACGCGGGCGGCGTTTTCCTCGGCGGCGACTTCGATCAGCGCGGCGAGGCCCGCTCCGCCCTCGCCGACAAGGGCTTCGCCCGCGACATCGGGGCCTACGAACTGACTTGGCAGGATCTGATGGTGAACGCCACCGCCCAGACCATCCCCTACGGCGATCCCTGGAATACGGGAGCCTACACCTCCGCCGCCCCCCTGATCGGTGCGCTCGGCCTGACCGGAGCCACCTACAGCGGCGGCGCGCTCAACGCGGGGAGCTACGCGATCCACCAAGGCAGCCTCGCCGCCCCGGCGGGTTACCACATCGTCTTCACCGGCAACACCCTCACCGTGACCCCCCGCGACATCATCGCGACCACCATCGGAGGCAACAGCGCTTACGTCGACAATCCCGCAAACCCCGGTATCAGCGTGATCCACTTGACCTCCTTCGGCAGCCTCCTCGAAACCGCCGACTGGGCCGATCCTCTCTCCTACCACCACGACCAATCCACCGAAGACGACGATCTCGATTCCCCGCCGAAGGGAGAGTTCGAATTCGTCCCCCGCGAATTTCCCGGGACGATTACGACGCTCAGTTCGGGGGAAGTGGAGTGAAAGGTGGAAAGCTAGAAGTTAGAAGTTAGAAGTTAGAAGTTAGAAGTTAGAAGTTAGAAGTTGGAAGTTAGGAGTTGGAAGTTAGGAGTTAGGAATTGCATGAACCGTTTTTTGTATATCGTCTCTCTCGCCGCTTGGGTGGGGTTGGCTTTGCCCTTGGCCGCTCAGGATTTTGAGCGGATTGCTCCGCATCTGCCTCCGGGCGGGGGGGATGGGGCCATCCTTGAAGATCAGCCCGAGGAACTGTCTCCTTCCGACGACCACACGGAGTTGCTGCCCGCGCTCAAAGGCCTTGTGCTCGTTCCCACTCCCGGAGACGTCCGCGTCGCCGGACGCCCCGAAGTCTCCGGTGTGCGCGTCGAAGGCGTCCCCCTGCTCGACCAGGCCGAATGGTCCGCCCGGCTCGCCCCGCGCCTCGGCGCTCCCCTGCGCATGAGCGACCTCCACGCCATCATGCGCGAGATCATCCTCCACTACCGCAGCGAAGACCGCCCCGTCGTCGACGTCCTCGTCCTCGAACAGGACATCACCTCCGGCGTCGTCCAGCTC
>JAAYAT010000426.1 GCA_012719225.1 Verrucomicrobiaceae bacterium | reverse complement strand
GACGACCTCGACGAGCCGGGCGAGGTAGGGATCGCGGGCGGTGTCTTCGCGGACGATGGCGTATTTGATCCAGGAGACGAGTCCCTCGTCGACGAGTTCCCGGGCGCCTTCGACGCTGATGTAGTCTGCGTATTTGATGTAGAGAACGATGGGTTTGCCGACTTATTTCGCGAAGCGGCGCAGTCCCGCGACGACTCCCTGCGGAGTCGTGAGGCCCTGATGCGGGAGGACCATGACAGTGGGGTAATCGGTCCCCGCGAGGATCTCCGCCTGATCCATCATGACGCCCCAGGCGGGACCGGCGGAGGGGATCACGAGAGTGTCCGCCGCGGCGAGTCGGGCGAGTTGGTCGAGGACGGACTCGTATTCGCTCGGGGCGATGTGGTAGAAATTGGCGTTGCCGCCGTAGAGCAGCGTGGAGACCCGCCCGGCCTCGATGTGGCGGATGATTTTCTCATTTTCGACCGGGTCGAACGCGAGATCGCGATCCCGGGCCAAGGGCGGCACGGCGATCACAGAACGGGCGAGATCAGCGGGGGTGACAGGGCGCGTTTGCATGGGGGGGAAGTTTTAGGTTTTAGGTTTTAGGGGGGTGGCGGAAGGTGTTGACCTTCCCGTGGGGGAGCGGTTGAGGAAGCGAAGCGAAGTCAATCGAGGGGTTGCTTTCCTTAAAACCTAACACCCTAAAACCTAAACACCACCTTATCAGGACCAGGTGCCGTCGAGGAGGCGTTGGGCGGGACCGGTGTAGTCGTCGCGGAGGATGGCGGGGAGGCGGTGGGGCCTGACATTGTCATAGGATTGCAACATGGCGAAGCGGGTCATGGCGGCGGGGATGCCGACGGCGGTGAAGCCGGGATGCCCGGTGGCGGGGTAGGGACCGCCGTGGTTCATTGCGGGGGAAACGGCGACGCCGGTGGGCATTTTGTCATTGAGAAGACGGCCCGTTTTCTGCCGCAGGATGGGCGCGAGGAGGTCGTAGGCGTCGTCGTCCGCGCCGGTGGTGGCCGAATAAATCGAGCCGGTCAGATTTCCCTCGAGTTCTTCGAGGATGGCGGCGACCTGCTCCAGCGAGGAGGCGGTCACGACGAGTGAGGTGTTGCCGAAGGCCTCCGTTTGCAGGGTCGCGGGGTCGCGGAGAAAGGCCTCGCCGGAGACGTGGAAAAGGGTGTTCGCCACCGAGTGGCCCGCGCCGCTGCCGGGTCCGGTTCCGCAGAGGACCTCGGCTCCAGCTTTCTGAAGAACGCGGTGGCTCTCGTGCAGTGCTTTTTCCACCGAGCGGGAGAGCAGGGTGCCGACGGCGGCACCTTCGAACCGTTGGGTCACATCGGCGAGGAAACGCGAGGATGCCTCGCCCTCGATGAGGAGGACCAGTCCGGGATTGGTGCAAAACTGGCCCGCGCCCATGAGACAACTGCCGGTGAATTCCTCGGCGAGGGCGTCGCCTTTTTCTTCGAGAGCGTGGGGGAGGTAGACGACGGGATTGACGCTGGAAAGTTCCAGGTAAATGGGCTTCCCGGCGGCGTCGGCGGCGCGTTTGAGGGCGAGCCCGGCCTTGCGGCTGCCGGTGTAGCCGGTCGCTCCGATGCGCTCGTCGGCGACGAGTTGTTCGCCGATGGGGTGGCTGGTGCGGTAGATCAACTGGACGATTCCGGCGGGCATCCCGGTCTCGACGGCGGCGAGACGGGCGGCTTCGGCGAACAATTTGGTGGTGCCGGGATGAGAGGAATTGGCCTTGGCGATGACGGGGTTCCCCGCGGCGACGGCGGCGGCGAAATCCCCCCCCGAGGCGCTGCCGAAGGCGAAGGGGAAATTGTTGGGGCCGAAGACGAGGACGGGACCGATCGGGCCGTAGCAGGAGCGAATCCCGGCGGCGGTGTCGATGACAGGATGTCTCCAACTGCCCGAGCGGGCGGCGGCGGCGGCCTGGCGGAGCTGGCCGGTGGTGCGGGGGAGTTCCGCGTCGGCGAGGCGAGGGGTCTTTGGTAGGGCGGTTTCGAGGTGGGCCAGATCGACGAGGGCCTCGGCGCGCTCTTCGATTTTCGCGGCGTAGGCCTCGAGAAAGGTCGCGATTTTTTCGCCGGGCATGACGCGCATTTCGAGGAAAGCGTCCCGGGCGGAGTCGAGCGCGGCTTCGCAATCGGCCCAAGAGCTGATCGGGTAGAGCGGTTCGAGCGACTCAGCGGTGGCGGGCGCGGCCGCCTGGAAAGTTCCGGTATTTTCGGAGGGACGCCATTGGCCGGCGATGAGGACGGGTTCTGCGGACATGGTGGGAGGGTGAGGTAAAAGGTGGAAGGTGGGGAGAGGAAAATGGAGACGGGGAGGAGAAAAATCAAATGAGATCGAGCGGGAAATGGGAGAGCTGGCGCGGCCCGGATTCGGTGATGAGGTAGTTGTTTTCGAGTCGTATCCCGGCCCGCAGCTCGCCTCCGTAGAGGCCCGGTTCGAAGGCGACGACATCGCCGACGGCAAAGGTGTCGTCCCAGGCGGGATTGATGCGCGGGACCTCGTGGGCGTCGAGTCCGATCCCGTGGCCGACGTGGTGGAAAAATCCGTAGCCGTTCCAGCCCTCCAATTCGCGATGCACGATCTCGAACATTTCGCGGCAGGATTGTCCCGGTCGCAGCAACGTTTCTCCCAGCTTCATCACTTCGAGGATGCGGGCGTGGGCGGCGGCCTGTTCGTCGGTGGGATGGCCGTCGACGGAGAAGGTGCGGCAGAGATCGCAGCGGTAGCCGCGCACGCCGACGCCGATGTCGAGGGGGATCAGCTCTCCGGCGACGACCGGGCGGTTCGGACGGGCGAGACCTCCGGGGGCACCGCTCTGGAAATCCTGGCCCCAGCCCGAGAGGAATTCCCCGGCGGAAACGGTCGCGACCTCGAGCATCGCGGCCATGATCTCGACTTCCGTGATCCCCGGTTCGAGGATTTCCTTCGCTTTCGCGTAGGCGAGGTCGGCACAGGCGATGGTGAACTCCAGCGCGGCCACCTCATCGGCGTCTTTGTGGCGGCGGAGGTATTGGTAGTCCTCGGTCAGGTCGCGGCAGACGGGACCGGAAATCATGGCGGCGGGAGTCCGCTCGTCGGTTCCGATCGTTTTCAGACCGGCGAGGACCGGGGCGAGCACCTCGGCGACGCAGCCGCTGAGATTGGGTTTGAAGGTGCAGAGCGGGTTGGGTGCGTAGGCGAGGACTTCGTCGGCGGCGGGGGCGTGGGGCGCGTCGTGGTGGGTCACGAGGACGGCCCCTCCGTCCCGTTTCACGAGCAGGGCGGTCGGGGTGAGCGGCTGTCCGTGCCAGTAGCCCGAGAGCGAGTGGACGTAGTGGGGGTGGAAAAAGAGAGCGCCATCGAGTTCGTGGGCGGCGAGGTAGCGGCGGAGCGTTTCCTGCCGCGAGCGGCAGAGGGACGGATCGAGTGTGGGGGGCTGGCCTGACATGACGGTCGAGCATAGGCCCGGGATGAATTTCGGATCAAGGACCGATTCGGACAAGTTTCGCCGCAAGAATCGGGTGGCCGCGGCGATTCCTCCGATTAGGGTGGTCCCATGAGTGGCTACGAACGCATGGAACGCATCATCCGCTGGCTCGACGAGCATCACGCGGAGCAGCCTTCGCTCGGCGAGCTGGCCGCCTTGGTCGGCTTGAGCGAGTTCCATTTTCACCG
>JAAYAT010000425.1 GCA_012719225.1 Verrucomicrobiaceae bacterium | reverse complement strand
TAAATCGCCCTCCCTCGCGGGAGGGCGATTTCTTTTTGTACAGATGGCTCGCGAACGGACAGTGAAGGTCCTCATCGACGGGGCGACCAGCGATCTCACCTTCACCTATCTCATTCCGCCGGAACTCAAGGTCGCCACGGGCCAGAGAGTCCGGGTGCCCCTTCGCAACCGCAGCGCCATCGGCACGGCCACCGCCATCGAGGAAACCGACACCGGAGCGCTCTCCTACCGGCTCAAACCCATCCTCGGAGTGGTTTCGGAGGATTCTTTCCTCACCGAGGGACTGCTCCGGCTGGCGGAGTGGATTGCCAGCTTCTATCTCACGCCCATCGAGACGGTGATCCGGACAATGTTGCCCAAGCCGTCCCGGGGCGAAGAGGAGAAGCGGAAGACGGTGAAAGTCGTGGAATGGGCCGCCCCGCCGACGGAGGAAATTCTCGCGTCTTTTTCGGGGCGACAGAAAAAGCAAAAGGAAACCCTCCTCGCGCTGCAGGATCTCGGAGCCGTTCCTCTCGCGGATCTCACCGGACGCCACGGAATCTCGCGTTCCGTTCTGACCGCACTGGAGGAACGGGGCTTGATCCGGATGGCGGAGCAGATTGTCTCCCGCGATCCCCTGAGTGAGATCGAGTATGTCGAATCCGAACCCCTCGCATTGAACGAGGAGCAAAAGGCCGTGCTCGATCGGGTCTTCGAATCGGCGCGGCGGGTGGAGCAAGGAGAAAAAACAAAACCCATCCTGCTCCACGGCGTGACCGGCAGCGGGAAGACGGAAGTCTATCTCCAGGCGATTCAAAAAACGGTCGAAGCGGGGCGGGGTGCCATCGTCCTGGTGCCCGAAATCGCCCTGACCCCTCAAACGGCCGACCGTTTCAAACGTCGTTTTGCCGGGATCAAAGACCAGGTCGCCATCCTCCACAGCAATCTTTCCGAGGGCGAGCGCCACGATGAATGGCGCAAGGTCCTCGACCAAAAAGCGCGCATCGTCATCGGCGCCCGCAGTGCGATTTTTTCCCCGGTGAAACACCTCGGCCTCATCGTCGTGGACGAGGAGCATGAAAGTTCCTACAAACAAGACACCGCCCCCCGTTATCAGGCCCGCGACATCGCGGTGGTGCGGGGGCAACTGGAAGGGTGTCCGGTTCTGCTCGGCAGCGCCACCCCCTCGCTGGAGTCGTGGAACAATGTGGCGAACGGAAAATACGAACTCGGGACGATGCGTCTCCGGGTCGATGACCGAAAACTCCCGCTCATCCGCGTGATCGACATGCGGAACGAGGGGCGGAAAAGCCAGTCCGGCCCGACCATCCTCTCGACCCGCCTGCGCAACGCGGTGGAGGAGCGGCTCGCCCGCGGGGAGCAGGCCATTCTCTTTCTGAATCGTCGCGGTTTCGCCCGCAACATCCTCTGTCCCGAATGCGGCTACGTCGCCAATTGCCGCCACTGCAGCACCACGATGACGGTCCACCGCAAGGAGGATCGCTTGATCTGCCACATTTGCGGATTTTCCCAACT
>JAAYAT010000424.1 GCA_012719225.1 Verrucomicrobiaceae bacterium | reverse complement strand
GACATGGAGGGTGACAAACACGTGCGGCAGGGTCGCCAGCATTTCCTCGGAAAAGTGGAGTCCGGCCGTCGGAGCGGCAATGGCACCGGCCTCGCGGGCGAAGACGGTCTGGTAGCGCTCCCGGTCCGCGATCTCGTCGGGCCGCTCGATGTAGGGGGGCAGGGCGAGATGGCCGTGGACAGTTTCATCGGGCGCGGTGTCGAACTCGATGAGCCGCTCGCCGCCCTCTTCGCAGATCGCGATGACGGTGCCGATGCTGTCGCCGATCTCGATGGTGTGTCCCGGCTTGAACTTTTTCCCGGGTTTGACGAGGCATTTCCAGAGCCGTTCCCCGAGAGCTTCCACCCGGAGGATCTCCCGTCGACCGTCGTTGGAGAAAAATCGGGCCGCGACGACGCGGGTGTCGTTGAGCACGAGGAGATCGTCGGGCCGCAAGTATTCCGGGAAATCGCGGAACCATCGATGCGTGATCGTCCCGGCGGCGCGGTCCACCACCATCATGCGGGAATCCCCCCTCTTTTCGGGAGGATGCTGGGCGATGAGTTCCGGGGGGAGCTCGTAGTCGAAGTCACTCGTCTGCATCGCACAAGCAATGCCCCGTATTTTTCAAAAAGAAAGAGTGTTCTCCCGGCAACGCGACAGGGTCGCCTTTTTCCCGCCTCTACCCGCAAAACCAAATCCCTTATCGCGTCCCGGACCATCAACGACGACGACACGCCAGCCAAACCCTGCGTAGTGCGGGAAATTTTCATAGGACCTTGACCCGACCAGTGAAAACGAGTTGGATGATCGTGTCTTCGCCTCCGATATCGCGAAGATCTCGGGCGGTGTTTGGACGATGAATCCCGTTCAGCCAAAAAAATGTATTACCTGCTCACAGCTCTTTGGCTCATCGTAATTGGTGTTGGATGGTGGGATGAAAAGCAGGTCATCCCCATCGTAATTGCAAGTCTGGGAATCATCGTACAGATTGGTTTTTGGTTCTTCAGTTTTGGATTTTTCGGCATCGCCGCACTCGGTGTCCTTGTTCTCATTGGTATGTTTTCATCACACGAAATTTTCCTCAATATCGAAGTAAAATGATCCCGACACTCTCCAGCTACTTTCCTGCACTCGTATCCCGGGGACATTAGAAGCACTGCTTGGGCGAATAAAAATCCAAAACGGAGAAGCGGAATCGTGTCCCGGACCATCGCTGACGCGTGCGGCGCACGATCACTTCCGCGTCTTCACGGGGCGGACGCGATCGGGAAAGAGGGTCCGGCAGATCTCGCAGACGGTGCCGTCGCAGCCCCGCGCGGTGCAGTGCTCGCGGCCGTAGAAGATGATGCGGAGATGGAGTTGATTCCAGCTCTCGCGGGGGAAGGCCCGCTTGAGGTCGCGCTCGGTTTCGACGACGTTTTTCCCCGAGGTCAGTTTCCAGCGCTGGGCGAGGCGATGGATATGGGTGTCGACGGGAAAGGCGGGCACGCCGAAGGCCTGGCTCATGACGACGGAGGCGGTTTTGTGGCCGACGCCGGGTAGGGCTTCCAGCGCCGCGAAGTCGGCGGGGACCTCACCTCCGTGTTGTTCGAGGAGGATCTTGGAGAGCTCGGAGATGGCCGCCGATTTGCGCGGGGAAAGTCCGCAGGGCCGGATGATCCCGCGGATGGTCTCCACGGGGACCCGGGCCATGGCCGCGGGGTTGTCGGCGAGAGCAAAAAGGGCCGGGGTGATTTTATTGACCCGTTCGTCGGTGCATTGGGCCGAGAGCAGCACCGCAATGAGGAGCGTGTAAGGATCCCGGTGATCGAGCGGGATGGGTGTCTCGGGATAGAGTTCCTCCAGCCTGGCGGCCACGTAGGCGCTACGCTCCGCTTTGGTCATGATCTGCAAACAACAGCAAACGATCCGTCGCCTTCCATGCCACCCATGTCCTCCCGTCCATCAAGCGCTGCCGCCGAGGGCGGGAATGGCGTAGCCGGTGCGGCCCTTTTTCTCGATTTCGCGCAGCATCTTGCGGACGTGGTCGGCGTGGCGGACGTGTTTGCGCCCGTCGAGAATCTTGCGGCTTTCCTCGAAGGAACCCCATTCGAGCACTTTGATGGGCACGTTGCGAACGCCCCATTTGTTCATCGTTTTCATCTCGGGCTTGTAGATGTCGATGGTCTCGGTTCCGACGAGGGCGCTGCCGTAGTCGTCGACGACGTATTCGTAGGGCAGACCCTCGATCGTAAAGCGGGTCCCGAGGGGATACTTGGACCAATCCGCCGCCGCGCTGCGGACGCGGGCACCGTATTGCAGGTTGGTGCCGGCGGCGCTCTTGCGTCCGTAAGTGAGGTGATCGGCCTCGACGTGGGAGTAGGCGGTGGTGCGAACCATCATGATCTGATTGGTGGGACGATTCGCCACCGGGGTGCGGGGTACCGCGGCGAGAAGAACGGGTTCGGCGGCGGGAGCGGCGGGTTTTTCCACGGCCACCGGATCGATTTGCGGAGCGGGGGTGGCGTCGGCCAAAGAAGGGGCGGGAGCGGAAGCGGCCGGGTCGCCCGGCGCGGTGGGAGCACCCACGATGGTGGCGGACGCCTCCGCGGGAGCGTCCTCGACGGAGCCGGGTTGCTCCGCAAGGGTGAGAGTTTCCACCTCGGGTGTTTCCCGGGCGATCCGGGAGACGGCCTCGATATTCTGATTCGAGAGGGCCGTGAGACTGGTCGTGGTGCAACTGGTCAACAGAGTCATCCCCGGGAAACCGGCCATGAGACAGCCCAAAATTCTGTATACGTTCGCGTATTGCATGTGAACCAAGTTCCCTCCTTGTGTAGCGGTTTTTCAGCGAAAGTCAACGTTTCCTCAGCGGATCTTCCGTAGGATACACCTAAATATTTATAATTTCCAGAATATTCACGCTTCGAGAGCATGTTTTTTCGCCGGTCCGAGGTCCGTTTCCGGGAATCCGTCCCTTGCGGTTCGCCTGCTATCACGACGGGAACGGACGGAATCTTAGCTTTTTTTAAAAATTCATCTTCTCGGTCCTCTTCTTGGAGAAAGCGGATCCAGTTCAGAGGGCGGGAAGAAAGAGGGTTTTCTCGGGGAGGAGATAGGGTTGGATCCGCAATCCGGCGGCGCTCCACTCCACCGAGATCGTGCCCGAGGGACCGATCTCGAAGAGGGGGATCCCCTGCTCCGCAAGGCTGTCGCGGAACGAGGGAGGGATGCTTTCCTCGTCGGGAAAATCGGCGTGGCTGGAGAGGACGGCGCGGGGACCCACCGCTCGGAGAAACGCCCCTGGGATGGCAATTCCGTCGCTGTGCCGTCCCCGGATCCAGAGATCGGCGCGGAGATCCGCCCCGACGCGGAGCAGTTCACTGGCGACGGCGAACCCCGTGTCCGAGCTCATCAGCACGGTCTGACCGGCGTAGTGGAATTTCAAGACGAGGGCCCGGTCATCGGCGAGCCGCCCGGGCTTCGCAGCGTCCGGAGCGAGCACCGTGGCGATCACCTCGTCCCCGATGACGAGGCGGTGGTGGCGCTCCATTGCGATGGTTTTCACCCCCCGATCCGCCGCTGTCGCCACGATTTCGGGATGAGCCGGGGAACGGTTTTCCAAGACGGATTCCAGCAAAAGCGGCGGTCGGAACAGCGTGATAACCTGCGGGGCGGCCCCGATGTGTCCGGTATCGCCGTGGGTCAGCAGGAGCGCATCGAGCCGGTTGATCCCGCGACTGCGCAGCAGCGGAAGAACCTGTCCCCGATAGGTGCGCAAGCCCCCGCTGTCTATCATCCAATGGAGGGGCGTCCCGCCCGGGCGCGGCACCGAGAGCAGCATGGCGCTTTCCCCGCGATCACCCATCAGGTCGAGGCGCAGGACATCGGGAGGCGGCGTTTTTTCCCCTCCTCCGCCGACCGTGCCGGTATTCACCGAGGCGGCGGGCCAGGCCGCGAAAAACTGGGCCAGACCGGTCAGCGCCGTCGCGATCCAGACGTTCGCTTGGTTTCCGGCGATGGCGAGCCAGACCAGTTTCAATCCTCCGGCGATCAGGGAAAAGGCGGCGAGGCTGATGATGACCCCGGCGAAGGGCACCATAAAGACATTCGCCACCACCGCGACGAGGGAGATGCTCTGAAAATGCCAAGCGAGCAATCCCGCCGATCCCAACCAAGAGGACAGGGAAATGGCGAGCGAGGCGGCCAGTATCCCGATGGCTTTGTCCAGCAGGATCCGCCGGGCGGATAGCAGGCTCCTCGGCAGAAAAGGGTCCGCGAGAAGAGGCCTCGCGATCCGCTCGTGCAGGCCGGAGGTGAGGAGCGCGATGAAAAACACGATGAGAAAGGACAACTGGAACCCCGGCAGGAAGAGCTGCTGGGAATCGCAGAGCAGGATGACCAGCCCGGCGAAACCGAGGCTGTTGCACAGGGAGGGTTTTTCCCGAAAGGTGAAGGCCGCGAGAAAAGCCGCGAGCATCACCGCCGCCCGCACCGCCGAGGGACTCAGCCCGGTGAGGACGGCGTAAAAGAGCACACAGGGGATCACCACGAGCACCGCGAGATGGCGCGGCAGCCGGAGGAATCGCACCAGCGCGAAGAGGAGTCCGGCGACCACCCCCACATGCAGGCCGGAAACGGAAAAGAGGTGGAGGGTGCCGCTGATGCGAAAAAATTCCTCCAGCTCCTCCGGTGAATTTTCCCGCGCTCCCAGGGTCATCGCCGCGATGAGGCGGGCATAGGGTTCGTCGACCCGGGGAATGCCGAGGAGCAGAACCGATTCCATCTTTCCGCGCAGTCGGCGGGCGAACCCGACCGAGGCGCTCCCGTCCCTTTCCGGGAGGAGGGTGAACTGGTCTCCCTCGCGGATCTCGAGCCGGGCCAGCGAACCGGATTGGCGGTAGTAAAACCGCTTCGCGTCGAATCCGCCGGGTCCGGACGCTCCCTCCAGCGGGAGAAGGTGCCCGGTGAAGGCGACGCGCGCGCCATATCCGAGATCGGACACCCGTTTCTGAATCCAGACGGGCACCCGGTGATCGCAGGCCACCGGATGCCCCGCGACCACGACCCTGTCGATCCTCAGGGTCGTGGAGACCGAGCGAGCCCCGGCGACGACCTCGTCGGTGATCCAGCCCTCCCCGCGGATCGCGATCCCCTCCCCTTCCGCGAGCGCTGCGGCGAAGGGAAAGGCGTGGATCTCTCCGAGCCGCTGGTGGTGCCGCCAGCCGAGCAGGACCATCGCCACCAGGACACCCGCGACGAGGACCCGGCGCGAAGGCGCGGCGGGGAGTACGACGAACCCCACCGCTACGGAAAGGACGGACACCAGCACCGCCGCGAAGGGGAAGCCGACGTCGACCGCGACAACCGCGGCGATCCCCGCGAGCAGCGCCCACAGCAAAGGCGCCCGCCTCAGAAACATCCCGAAACGACATCGCAAGGCGAGAAAGGCGGTGACCAGCGCCTTCACAATTTCCGCAAAAATGATGTTGGCATTTGAAAAGAGATGGCTACATTCCGTTCCCCGTCCGGTCGCACCGCGGCGGGGTGTCGGAAAAAATACGCTTTCATTGATTTTTAAAATTTATAAAAATTAATTGAAAATTTCATAAGTTCCGGCATTTTATGGCGATACGCGGGTATAGCTTAGTGGTAAAGCCCTAGCCTTCCAAGCTAGTTATGTGGGTTCGATTCCCACTACCCGCTCCACTTCCGTTGCTCGCCATGAAGTACGCCGTTTTTCTTTTCCTCGTCCTGGCTTTGGTCCCGGCGGGGACATCCCCTTCCGCCCATGGCTCCGAAGCCGCTCCGGACTGTGCCTCCGCCGTCGCCACTCTCGCGGCGGGTATCGAGGCGCATCCCTCCGAATCCGTCGTGCTGTTTCAGGACGCCCTGCGGAGCAATCCCGACTGTCGGCGCTCCCTCCTCGACGCCGCGATCCGCTTCACCGGGGCGGAACCCGAAACGCTCACCCGCCTGATCTTTGTCGCCCGGACCGAGTTCCCCGACGATGACACCCTTTTCGCCGGGGCCGCCCTCTCCGCCGCCCCCGAGCGCAGCCGGGAGATCCGCGAGGCTTTCATGACCGGACCCGGGGACATGGCGCGGGCTCTCGCCCGGGGCGAAGCCGCCTCGGCCCGGGCCGCCGCCTCGCAGCGGATGGACGAGGAAATCGCCGATGCCATCGCCCGCGTCGCCGCCAAGGCCGAGGGCAAACCCTGGCCCGAGCAGCCCTTGAGCGGGGAACCGCTCCATTTCCGCAAGCACGACGAGATCCGGGTTTCCGTGAAATACCGCGACGCCGACGAATCCAGTCTCGCCAACACCGTCCCCATCGACACCCGGGACGAACGCGAGATCGTTCCCGGAGCGGTGCGACTGGACGACTCGCCCAAGCGCGGCGACGAAATCCGCCTCGACGAGAGCAAATTCACCGACGGCGACCGCTCCGCCTCGACCGCCCCGCGCCGGGCCGAAGCTCGCTCCATCGCCCCGGCCGGTGCCGTCGCTCTTCCGGTGCTGCCCCGCTCCGGGGTCTACTACATCGCTCCGGCGGAGAATCACTACCGCTCCACGATCGACTACGAATCGGGTGAGGAAGGGCGGCCACCTCTGGTGATCCGCCCGCCCCAGACCTCTCCGACCCGTCCCCGGTGAGCGACCGGCATTCCGGGTCGGCGTCCGGGTTCACCGGGATGGGTCGCCCTTCATCACGGTGCCTCGTCCGTCGCCACTGGCCAGGCCGCTTCGGGCGGCGGAATCTCCCAGTCGGGGTCATCGCGCCGCCCCTGAAAGACGCCGCCCCCGCTGGCAAGGGCGAGACGGGTCAAATCCATCGAAGCCGGCCCGAACTCAAACGGAATCCGCACATAGAGCCGCACCGAGGACTCGCGGAGGGCGAGGGCGAGCAGATCGAGATCGAGCGCGGTGCTGCCGTAGCCGCCTCCGCCGAGGTACCCGTTGGTGAAGAGATAGACCGCATCGACGTCGTGGTCGCGGGCCAGATTGGCAATGTGGCGGGCGTAGGGGTCGGGACCCTCCGGCTTGCGCCGGTTGTTCGCCAACTCGATCCTCTCATTGACATAGAACCGGACCGGAGCGCCCGCCGCGTTCTCGTCATCCGCCCGGCTTGCCTCCACTGATTTGAGAAAGGCGAGCGTCTCCCCGGCGATGCGGGCGACGTCGGCCAGGTAGCGCCCCGCGGGAGAGCGCGGAGGAGCGCCTTTGGCGGCGAGATGGGATTTGAGATCTTTTTCCAGATAGCCGAAGCCGAAGATCACGCCGAGTCGGTCCGCCTCGATACGGGCGAGATCCTCCGCTATGGACTCGCGGGCCGAGAGTTCCTCCAGCACCGCCGCCGCCCGCGCGACCCGGGCCGCCTCATCGGGAAAAGGCAGCAGGGTCGATTCGTCGATCCAGCGCCGACCGGTCAGGCGGACGGGCCATTCCTCCCTCTCCCGGGCCAACGTCAGGCCGTGCCGCGCGGTGAAGTCGCGGGCGAATTTCTGATCAAAAAAAGCCTCGCGGTCGGGTATCCCCAGCTGGGACAGGAACGCCGCGCCGACGATGCGGTGGGGAAATCCGAAGCATTCGCGAAAATCCGGCGGGGGCACCTGCCAGGACCGCAGGATCATGCCCCGGCCCTCCGCGAGGAGCCGGTACCAGCCCTCGGGCCGGTTGCGGAGCGCGAGAGGATCCTCGGTCAACGGCGGCGGATCGCGCAGCCAGGTGTCGCCCGCCTGCAATTGGTCCTGCCAGATGTTTCGGATGAGAAGTCGGCGATTCGGCCGCCCCTCGACTTTTTCCGCCAGCATCTCCTCGAGGGCGAGCAGGCCGCCTCCACTTTGCTGTCCCCGCAGCGCGGTGATCCAGAGGACCGTGTCGACCTCGGCAAACAGCTCCCGGAGCGCGTAGAGGAGATTTTTCCGCGCCCCCACCGAGATCGATCCCTCGCGGTCGAGCGAGGCCCCCTCCATCTCCCGCAGCGGCACCTCCGGACGACCCGCGGCGGCGAGTTGTCGGTTGAGGATGCGCCGCTCTTTCCGCACCTGCGGGAGGAGAAATCCCATTTCCGGCGAGGTGTCGAGGAGAATCCCGAGACGGGCCGGAGCGACTTCGGCCTCCTCCGCTTCCTCCGCCGCCGCGCCCCGGGAAGCGGGCCGCAGCAGAAAAAGCGAGAGCAGCCCGAGGAAAACGGCACTGCTGATGGATCGGCGGGTGAATGCGTGCGGGATCCCCATTGCCCAAGCCCCGTGAGCGTCCGCTAAGTAATCCATGCACTTTGCCGGGCTGAGGATTGGCTGCGCTACTTAGTTGAACTAAGCCGCTCTGCGGCAGGGTGAGTCGGTTTTCTTCAG
>JAAYAT010000423.1 GCA_012719225.1 Verrucomicrobiaceae bacterium | reverse complement strand
CGTGCCATGTCTCGACGTTGCGCCCGGATACAATCCTCTGTCACCAGCCCCTCTGGCTCGGGATAGCCCTCGGGCACGCCGGGAGCGGTCACGGGATCGCCGTTGGCAATGGCGGCGGCGACGGATTCGTTGAGGGCGAGGATTTGGGCGAGCAGGTCGCTTTCACGCAAAGTGGTATCCCCGCAGAGGCGCAGGGGCGCAGAGATTTTTTCCATTCCTTCCCTCCGCGCCTCCGCGCCTCTGCGGGAAAATCGGGCAAAAAGTATCACGGAGAAAATTCAGGAATGGCGGGTGCCTCCTCACGGGGGTAAATTTTTTGAGCGCCAGGCTTTTTCGTCGTTGGGGGAGGCGGTTGTCAGGCGTTTTTCGCCGCGGGCAGGAATGCCCGCGCTCCTTTCTCCCGCCGCGGCTTGGTAGGCGTGGGCGGGCGCAGAGAAGATCCGTTTCTCCGGGCGGGAGACGGAGCAGGGATACGAAAGCTTCCCCTCTCCCGCAATTTGGTGCATGACGGGCACTTGCCGCTTGCAGCCCGGCACCAGAAGACGGGGCAATCTCCCGCCTGGTAGAGAAACGCCTCCATTATTTAAGAAAAGTTAATCAGTTTCTCGACAGATCGGAAAAGTTTGGCTACCCTGAGGGGTGATGTGTCGTTTCTTTTTCCTCCTCGCCCTGGCTGTCCTCTCCGGATGGCTCGGAACGGCTTCGCTGGAGGGCGGCGAGACATTCGACAGGATCGTCCTCGATCCGGGCCACGGCGGGAGGGATCCCGGCGCGGTCGGCTTCGGGCTCGTCGAGAAACACCTCACCCTCGATCTCGCCAAACGGATCGAGAAAATACTCCTGCGCAAAGGGATCAGCGTCGATCTGACCCGCCGGAGCGACACCTATGTCGGATTCGAAGAGCGGGCCCGCATCGCCAACAAGGTGCCGAATACCCTCTTTGTCAGTCTCCACTTCAACGCCCACACCGACCGCAGCATCAGCGGCACGGAGACCTTCTACTGGCCCGGGAGTGAGTTCGGACGCAGACTGGCCAGCTATGTCCAAAGTGAACTGGGACGCCGTCTCGTCACCCGCAACCGGGGTTCCCGCCCCGAGCGACTCAAGGTGCTCGAACTCACCGAGGCCACCGGGATTCTGATCGAGTGCGGGTTTATCTCCAATCGATGGGAGAGCCAGCGCTGCGGCGCTGAATGGTTCCGTCAGATTCTCGCGGAGGAGATTGTCCAGGGGCTGCTGCGCTACCAGGACACCGAAATCGCCCGGAACGGGTAAGATCTCGCCCGTTTCTTCGATGCTCTGTGCTTTCCCGATTTGCCATTGAGGCTGTATATGGTAAAATTTCCGCGTTTGGCAGAATTTTTCAGACCTGATATTTTTTCATGACCCCTTCCATCGCGAACCGCACGCTTGAACTGGCCGCCACCGTGGGATCTCTGGAGAACGCCAGGGAAGCCCTCGAAGACGGTGCCGATGTCAATTACCGCTCGGGAGCGCCGCTCTTTCTCGCCATCGTGGACCGCAACCGCACGATGATCCATTTCCTCCTCGACAATGGGGCGGACAGCGATCTTTTCATCCCCAAAAAGAAGCGGAAACAGATCCGCTCCCGCGAAGAACTCGTCGAGGAGTTGATCGCCTGCGCCCCCTACAACCCCCGCGATCTCAAGATGGAGGAACTGCAGGAGATCGATTCGGGCATCCGCGAGGTCGGGGTGAAATTCCTCGTCGCCGATCTCGATTGGGACAATGCGACCCGTTTCCGCGATACCCTGAATGCGATCGGAGCCGACTCCAAGCATCGCTGCGTGGCCGAGTTCCTGCAATGGGCGCGCGTCGAAAGCCGGGCCGACAACGGGATCGAGGGATTCCTCGATCGCCATGACAACGCTGTCAGCGAGTACCGCGACCGCTACCTCGGGACCGGCGAGGATCTCATCGCCCTGGCGAGTGATTACCTCAACAGCGCCGACGGAAGCGGCGCCAATTAGGCCCAGCTCCGAGTCCTTTCCGTAGCCACATGGCAGGGTTCGGGGTGGTACGCGGCCAATGCACCAATCTCCGGAGTTCACTGATCCACGGAGCTTCCGGATTCAGAACCTCTGACTGCCGAGCGTCGCCTTCCGGAGGCCGACTTTCCCGGTCGGGAAAACCGGCTTATTTTTTCTTGCGGAGAAAGGTCGGCACATCGAGATCCTCCCCATCGACGATGGTGGGATCCGTCTTGGCAAAGCGCCCTTTTCCCTTGGCCGGTTCGAGCTGGAGCATTTCTTGCTGCTGGCGGGCCTCCTCGGAGGTTTCCTCGGCGGAGAGTTCCTCTTCGGGAAGACCGGGCGGTTTGCTCGGGGGCAGAACCGGACCGTCGAGCGGCGGAGCGAGGGGGTCACGCGTGCGGATGCGGCCGGTGTTGCCGCTGCTCACCATGCGGGACAGCGTGATTTTTTGAGAGGACTCCGTGACCGCTTCGACGCGGTCGAGTTCCGGGGAATCCTGCGGAGGGTAGGCCGGATCGTCATACGCTCCCTGATCGGCCCCCATCGCCCGGGCGATGGGATTTTGAAAATTTTCCTCGTCGTCCTCTTCGGGTGGGTTGCCCGAAGGACGGAGCAGCGAAGGCACCGGTTCAGGGGCGTAGGCCGGCACTTCTTCCGGATCCTGATCGAAATCTTCGAGCGGCTCGAAAACAGAAGCTTCATCCCCGGGCGGTTCTTCCTCCGTTTCCGAGAACACTCCTTCTCCCCCCTCTTCTTCCACATTCCCGGAGGAATCCTCGGGCGAGGCGGCTTCCTCCTGCGGGAGGGGCGGCATCGCGTCGGCTTCGTCCGTTATGGGCAGGGAAGGAACCTCGGGCAACGGAAGATCGATTTCCGGCGCGGCGGGCATTCCCAGGCTGATGGCCGGTGTACCAGCCGCTTCCTCGACCTGGGCGGAGCGAATCGCGGCCGCACCGGGACCGGCGATGGAGCTGATGATGGTCACGGTGAGACTGTTGCCGAGGCGTTTGTCCGTCCCGGTACCGAAAAGAATCTGGGTCTCTTTGCCGACGTGTTTGGCGACCTCTTCCATCACGAGCTGCACCTCGAAGAGAGTCATGGTGTCGCCGCCGGCCACCTGCACGAGCACGGCGGCGGCTTCGTTGAGCAGCTTGCCCCGATCGAGCAGCGGGCATTTGAGCGCCTGTTCGAGGGCTTCGTGGGAGCGGTTGTCGCCCTTGGCCACACCGTAGCCGAAGAGACAGCGCGAATCGTCGGAAGCGATCGCGGAGAGCAGATCGTCCATCCCGATGCGGATGATACCGGGCCGGAAAACCACGTTCATCGTCGCGCGAATGCTCTGGCTGATGATCTTGTCCGCGGCCGCGAAGGCCTGGGCGACCCCGTCCTTGGGCACGATCAGCTCGCCCATGCGGTCGTTGTCGAAAGTAATCACGGCATTGGCGTAGCGCCCAATCAGTCCCAAAGCGGTGCGGGCCTGTTCCATGCGGCGCTCCCCTTCAAAGGAAAAAGGCATCGTCGCGAAAACCACCAGGAAAACTCCTTCCTCGCGGGCGACCCGGCACACTTCGGGGGCTGCCCCGGAACCGGTCCCGCCGCCGAGACCGACACAGACAAACACCATCCGGCTGCTGCGCACCGCCTCGCGAATTTCATCGACGGCCTCGATCGCCGCCTGCTTTCCGAGCGTGGGGTCACCACCGGTTCCCATCCCTTTGAGAAGGGTCGCGCCCAGTTGGATCTTTTCACTGGAAACCGAAGTCGCCAGCGCCCTGACATCCGTATTCAACGTGAGGAGTTCCGCGTCGTCGCTTCCCTCCAAGGCCATTCGATCCAGCACATTGGCACCGGCCCCGCCGACACCGATGACTTTGACTCCAAATTCGGAAGCGTTAGCGAGTTCGCTCTGTTCTACCTGGTTGTACTCGATCATTAGACACTTATCTTGCTTAAAGCACCGTTATTGTCAAACATTTAGAAGGGTATTGGAAATTAACGGCCACCTCCAAAAATTTTCTCCAATCTCTCGCCCAATTTGCTGAGGGCTCCTTTTTTGGGCTTCTGTTCATCAAGGAGTTGCGCATACCGGATCAGTCCCACGGGCGTGGCATACTGCGGATTTTCGAAGAGCGCCGAGGGTCCCGACATGGAAGTGGAGCCTGCTTTTTGTACCGGAATTGAAAAAATTTCTTCCGTGAGATCCGCAATTCCCGTCATCAAACTGGAGCCGCCGGTGAGAAAGATTCCCTTCCCGAGCTTGTCGAGATAGCCCTGTTTGGCGAGCGGTTCGTGGACCACCGAGAGCAATTCGGTGACGCGGGCGTTCATGATCTGATTGAGCAGCTCCTGACTCACCGTTTTCCCGGAATCGCCCTCCACCGGGATTTCCACATCGACGACCCCCTTGAGCGAGGCGCTGCCGTGAACGACCTTGAGCTTCTCGGCTCGCGCCAACGGCACTTTCAGGACGAGGGCGATATCGTTGGTGATATGGTCGCCCCCGATGGCCACACAACCGGAGGCCACCACCGCGCCGTCGACAAAACAAATGTAATCGGTGGTCCCGCCGCCGATGTCGATGAGGAGCGCCCCCTCGTTTTTCGCCTCGCGGTTGAGGACGACCTGGGCGGCCGCCACCGGGGAGAAAACGATGTCCTCCACCTCCAGCGGCACCTCGCGGACGCATTTGATGGCGTTCTGGATCCGGGTTTTCACTCCGTGGATGATGTGATAGTCCGCCTCCAGCTTTTGCCCTAACATGCCAATCGGATTCGGGATCTTGTCCTGTCCGTCGATGTAGTAGTGCTGGATGATGGAATGGATAAAACCGTTCTCCTTGGGCAACGGGACATCGCGGGCGATCTTCTTGACCTCGTCGAGATCTTCCGGCGTGATCTCCATCTGTTCGTCGGCCACCCGGATCGTCCCGCGGTTGTTGAGACTTTGGATATGGGAACCGGTCACCGCGAGAAAGACCGTGTTGATCTCGACGTCACTGCGCTCTTCCGCGCGCATGAGGGCATCGTGGAGGCAGGTTTGCACCGTTTCCGGATCGACGATTTCGCCTTTCCTCACTCCGGCGGAGGGATGCTGCCCCACCCCGAGGATCTTGATCGCTCCGTCACTGCGGACCTCTCCCACGACGATGCAAACTTTTGAAGTGCCTATCTCCAAGCCGACGTAAATATGCGAGGCTGCCATTCCGTGTAAGATTAAGATCTCTTTGAAAGTTATCCGCCCTTCAAAATTGATCGCAAGTGTTTTTCCTGCTCATTTTCCGGGAGAGTCGGTTCAACCGCCTCCACCGGAGCACTTTCCGCCCCGGACGAAGCCGCTCCGCCGGTATTCGTCTCATCCGACACGGAAAAGGTTACCGGAATATTTTTCATCGCCGCCACATTCACCGTCGCCAAGCGCTGTCCGGAATCCTCCGCGTTTCCCAGGATCAGCGCCAAATCATCGAGACCTCGGGAGTAATCAAAAACCCCGAAGGTGACCTCGAGCCGGTTCTGGTAGATCGCCTCCACCGCCCACTCATCGCGCACCCGCACCTCCGCGATCGCCATCCCCTGCTCCAGGAAACGCCGGTCGCTTTCCAAAATCAATTTGAGCCCCGAACGCACCCCCTCGGACTCGATCCTGCCGCCTTCGACGGGCTCGATGACCTGGAAAGACTCGATCACCGGGAGAGATTTCATCCCGTCATTGAGATCGAGACAGCGGAACAAAATGCCTTCGGAATCGAGCAGATAGCCCCGCTCCATGTCCCACGGACGAATCCCCAGCGGCGGCGAGGAGAGCCACGCCACCGGCATCCGCTCGCGCACGATCAGGTTGATGCGGTCCGGCAGTTCCCGGGTGACGGTGGCTTTCTCCACCTGGGGCAGGGTCTCGACCTGGGAGCGAATCGCCTCCAGATCGAGTTCCATCAGATTCATTCCCGCCGCCACGTTCGCGATCTCGGCGAGGCGGGCCTCGCTCAGCACCCCATCGGTTTGGATGTTAAGCCGACGCAGGACAAACTCCTCGTTCTGGTAGAAAATCGTGTCGTAGCCCCACTTCCCGAGGACGGGGAGACTGGCGCAGAGACAGAGGATGGCGAGGCTGCGAATGAGAAAGCCGCGACGCCTCGCCTTGCTGCGCGACGGGGTTCGCGCCGGAGTCATGTCCTCATCGAGGAGGATCCATCCGCCGTCATCGTCGGCCCGCCGACGCGAGGAAAAAAGTCCTTTGAATCTGAATTTTCGGTAATTGCTCCGACCCGCTCTCTTTCGCATCACTTGAAATTAAGCGAAAGTTTAATAATTTTCAAACAAAGAGTTGCGTAATCGATGCCCGCCGCCGCCGCGGCTTTGGGGAGCAGGCTGCTTTCGGTCATGCCCGGGATGGTATTCACCTCGAGGACGTAGGGTTTCGCATCGGATTCCCGCAGCAGCACATCGACGCGGGAATACACCTCCGCTCCGACCGCGCGGTGGGCCTTGAGCGCCTCCGCCTGCACCGCCCGGGTCACCTCGTCGGGCAGATCGGCCGGACAAAAGTAATCGGTCCCGCCCGATCCGGTCATCCACGGATATTTATTGGAAATGTCGTAGAATCCCGAGCGCG
>JAAYAT010000422.1 GCA_012719225.1 Verrucomicrobiaceae bacterium | reverse complement strand
GAGCTGCGCACCGACGACGCCACCGGCGCGGCGATGCTGCAGCAGCTCGAGGCGGAGCGGCGCAGCCGGGCGATCATCTCCGAGGCCGAGGGCAGCGCGACCGCGACCCTACGGATCGCGCAAGCGGAGCGGGACGCCCTCATCGCGCGCGCCGAGGGACATGCCAAGGCGCTGGAGATCACCACGATGGCGGAAAAAACCTATCTCGATACCCTGGCCCAGGCGGTTGGCACCGAGGAGGCCTCCCGCATCCTCCTCGCGCAAAAGGTGCTCGACGGCTTTGACAAGATTTCGAAAAACCCGGGCGACAAGGTCTTCCTGCCCTCCAGTCTCCAAGGCGTCATCGAATTGAGCACGAGCACGCGTCAGTCGGCGAAGGAATAAAAGGCTTCCCGGTTGGTGGTCGCCTCGTGAATGTCCGCGTCGGGAAACCGCCGTGCGACGACGCGGCGCAGCAGATGTCGGATGCTGTATACGTCGTCGACCAAGAGGAGGGAAGCGGGATCGGCGGATTCAGGGGATGGGTGGCTCATGGCAGCAGCAATGCGATGGCGCGGTCGGCGTCGGCGGCGGTCAGGCCGCACTGGATCGAGGTGAGGACGAGTCGGTGGAGGCAGGGCTCTTGGTCGGCCCGGTCGTCGAGGATGGCGAAGGTCTCCGCAGGCACGCAGGGGTCCACCGCACCGCGCTTTGTAAACCAGGCGTGGATCTCCTGACCGCGGGTCACGAGGCGGGCGGCCTCGTCGCTGCGCCCGACGATGAGATCCGGCGCGATGTCCACGATCTCGCCGAGGACACCGGCTTCGGCGAAGTAGCGGCGCAGGTCGTCGAAGGGGGTGAAATACCGCCAGGTGACGAGGTCACTACGATCTCCGCTCCGGTCGCCGCGATGATGCGGTTGAAACAGGCGATGTTCTCCGGGTCCAGCGGCGTCTCTCCCTGTGCGAAATCCGATTGGTAGGAGTTCAGGACACCGTCGATGTCGAGGAAGAGCAGCGGGGAGGCCATGTGGGAGAGGATGCCACGGAAATTGGCTTTTTCAAGGTGTGTCGTCCCCTTCGCCGTCCCGCAAGCGCCGCAGCATGGTGAGGATGTCTTTCCACCCGCGCAGCGCGACGAGGAGGGTGATGCTGCTGTACCAGAGGACGCAGGCCCAGAGGAGGAGATGCCAGAAGGCGCTCATGCGTCGTGGGGGCGGGCGGAGGGTTTGAGGAGGGAGCCGATGATCATGCCGAGGGCGGCGGCGGCGAAGGTCGCGATGCCGGCGTTGTCTTTGCCGATCCGCACGGCGAATTCGGCGGTGGCGGTGAGTTTTTCCAGGGTGAGAAAGGTGATGGGCACGACCGCGCCGCCGAGGATGGCGCCGAAGGCTCCCCAGGAGTTGGCGCGTTTCCAGTAGCAGCAGGCGATCAGCAGTACGGACATGCTGGAGAGGTAAACGGAGCCGCTGAGGAGGAGGTAGGACCAGGCGTCGCCCTGGATCTCGTAGAGCAGGCCGAAGACGAAGAGGTAGACGCCGATGAGGGCGACGATGCAGCGATTCCAGCGGATCGCGCGCGCCTCGGGCCAGCGGCCTTTGCGGAAGGGGGCGAGGATGTCGTTGTAGATGACGCTGCCCCAGCCCAGCATGTAGGAGGAGTCGGTGCTCATGTCGGCCGCGAGCATCGCCGCGACCATCAGGCCCATCAGCCCGACGGGCAGGAAGACGGAGAGGAAGCGCGGCATCATCATGATGGTGGATTCGCCGTCTCCGACGGGTCCGAACATGGCGAGGGCGGCGACGCCCCAGAGCACGGGGACGAGCCAGCGACAGACGAAAAAGAAGCTGGTCCGGACGTAGATGCGCTGTCCGGTGGCCGCGTCTTTGGCCGAGAGCAGGCGCGAGATGGTGGTCTGCCAGGTCAGGGTGGCGGCACCGTTGCCGATGATTTGGAAAATGAGATAGGACCAGCCCATCTCGGGATGGATGAGGGGATTGAAGCCGCCTTCTCCGTGTTGGGTCCGCACGGCGGCCTCCAGTTGGTCCCAGCCGAGGTGGTAGAGGATCAGCAAGGTGACGACGAGCAGGCCGACGCTCATGACGATGAACTGGAGGAAGTCGGTCACCAGCACCGAGAGCATCCCGCCGAGGATGGTGTAGATCGCCACGAGCAGGAGCAGGCCGCCCATCACCGGGACGAGGTAGCTGGTGTCCCAACCGCAGACGGCGCAGAGGAAGTCGCCGCCGATTTTGAGAAAGACCCCCATGTTGAGCAATCCGCCGAGGACGATGACGACGCCGGCGAGCCAGCGAACGCGGACGCCGAAGCGTTTTTCAAAGAGCTCGGGCAGGGTGATGGCACCGGAGGCCCGCAGGGGTTTCACGCAGAATCCGGTGAGGCCGATCAGCAGCATCGCGAGGGCCTGGCAGATGCCCGGGGTGGCCCCCGCGAAACCCTTGGTATAGCCGGCCTCGGCGGCGTACATGCAGGTGATGATGCCGAACTCGGTCGCGGCGAGCGAGGCGATCCCGAGGTAGAGGTTCATCTCGCGCCCCGCGACGAGGAAGTGCTCCACCTTGGAGACGTAGCGCCGCACCCACAGTCCCGCGACCATCGTGACGAGCAGGTAGAGGCCGACGATGCTGCCGTCGATCCAGGGATGGAATTGGGAGGTGGTGGGCATGGGGAGAGGGTGTGGGGCGATTGCTAGAGAACGTCCCGGCGGAGGTCCTCCGACGCATGGGGCGAGAGCAGTCCGATGGGGAGATCGAAGATCGTGCGGGCCCCGCTCTCGCCGCGCCGGGCGAGGCGCAGGGCGGCGCGGGCGCAGGCGACAAGGACACTGGCGGTGAATTCGGGGTTGCTCTCCAATTGCAGCCCGAACTCGACGAGGTGGCGGTGGCCCGGGCCGGTCTCTCCCGAGCGCAGTACGAAACCGCCGTGGGGCAGGCCGGAGTGGTCGCGCTCCAACTCGTCGGCGCTGACGAAGTGGACGGTGGTGTCGTAGTCGGCGAAGTAGTGCGGCAGGGTCACGATGGCGTCCTCCACGGCGGCGGCGTCCGCGCCCTCCTCGAGGACGACGTAGCAGAGGCGGCTGTGTTTTTCCCGGGTGCTCAGTTCGGGATTCTCTCCGCTGCGGACCCGGGCCAGGGCGGTCTCGGAGGGGATCGTGTACTGGCGGGCGTCGCGCACGCCGGGGATGCGGCGGACGGCGTCGGAGTGGCCCTGACTGACCCCCCGTCCCCAGAAGGTGTGGCCATTTCCCCTCGGCAGCACGGCTTCGAAGAGCACCCGCATCAGGGAGAAGAGGCCGGGGTCCCAGCCGGTGGAGATGACGGCGATCTTGCCGCCCCGGAGAGCGGCGGCATCGACGGCGGCGTGATGTTCGGGGATGCGGGCGTGGGTGTCGAAGCTGTCGACGAGGTGGAAATGCTCGGCCAAGGCCGGAGCCTGCTCGGGCAGGTCGGTGGCGGAACCGCCGCAGAGGAGGAGCACGTCCAGCTCGTCCCGCCAATCGAGAATTTTCTCCATCGACGCGTGGAGGGGATGGTCCAGCGATCGCCGGCTGAAGATGGCCTTCAGCGCCATGTCGGGATTCGCGGCGACGGAGATCTCCGCGCCCCGTCCGAGGTTGCCGTAGCCCACGATGCCGACAGAAATGTTGCTCATGGGCGAGCTTAGATTCGATGCGCGGGCTTTGTCAACCGGTCGCCCCCAACGCAAGAAGGGCGCCGGGGAAGCGCCCTTCTCCGGGAGTTTGGGGACGCGCCGCGCCGGTCCGGGGGATCCGGCGGACGCGGGGTCGCCGTTTATTTGGCGTCGGCGAAACGAGCCGAGGCTTTGTCCCAGTTCACGATGTTCCAGAAGGCGGAGGCGTAGTCTCCGCGGCGGTTCTGGTAGTGCAGGTAATAGGCGTGCTCCCAGACATCGAGCCCGAGCAGGGGGGTGCCGAGTTCGGCGTCGTCCACGAGACCTTTCATGAGCGGGTTGTCCTGGTTCGGGGTGCTGGTCACGACGAGCTTGCCGTCTTTGGCGATGAGCCAGGCCCAACCCGATCCGAAGCGCTTGCCGGCGGCCCCGCCGAAAGCGGTTTTGAGGGCGTCGAGCGAACCGAAGGCCGCGTCGATCGCCTTGGCGAGTTCGTCGGAGGGCTTGCCCGACTTGTCCGCCGGGGTGAGGGTCTCCCAGAAGAAAGCGTGATTCCAATGCCCGCCGCCGTTGTTGCGGACCGCCGTCTGGAGCGCCTTGTCTTCGACTGAGGCGATGGCGGGGAGGAGTTCGTCGAGGGAATGCTTCGCGAGATCGGCCTGGCCTTCGAGGGCGGCGTTGAGGTTTTTGATATAGCCGGCGTGGTGTTTCCCGTAGTGGATCTCCATCGTCTGGGCGTCAATGTGAGGGGCGAGGGCGTCGAAGGCGTAGGGCAGGGCGGCCTGCTCGTAGGAGGCGGCGGCTTTGGCGGAACGAGTCGGCAGCAGGGCGGCACCGGCGGCGAGGGCTCCGGTGACGGCGAACTGGCGGCGGGAGAAAGTGGAATCGGATGTCATGGGATAGGGTCTATTTCTGTGAGTTCTAGGGTTGGTTCAGTGTGAGCGGTTCACGCTCACGATACGGCGCGGGCCCCCTCTTTGGCGAGGAAAAAGAAGGGGACGGATCGGCGCGACCCTTGTCAGAGGCGGAGCGGGTGTGGCGCGGCGGCCTCGGGGGGACGGTCGCCGCGTGGTCCGCTCACTATTTTTCAAACTTGGCACGGTCTCTGCTTTTTCCGGTTTTCACCGGAGCAAAATCCCCCGGCATTTCATTCCACTGTCAAACCAGCCAATACACCCGTCATGATTTTATCTTCGCGATTGCATCCCCTCCTCCTCACCGCCGCCGTCGGCCTCGGTGCCACCGGCAGCGTTTTCGCCCAAGAGGCCCCGCCCGCCGCGCCCGACACGGGCGACACCGCCTGGATGCTCACCTCCACGGTGCTGGTCCTTCTGATGACCCTGCCCGGCCTGGCTCTGTTCTACGGAGGCCTCGTCCGCGCCAAGAACGTGCTCAGCATCCTGGTGCAGTGTTTCGTCATCGCCGCCCTGATGTCGGTGCTCTGGGTGGTCTTCGGCTACAGCCTCGCCACCACCGGCGAGGGGGCGTTCCTCGGTAACTTTTCCAAGGCCTTCCTCGGAGGGATCGAGGAGGGAAGCCTCAGCGGCACCATTCCCGAGAGTGTCTTCGCGACCTTCCAGATGACCTTCGTGATCATCACTCCGGCGCTCATCGTGGGGGCTTTCGCCGAGCGGATGAAATTCTCCGCCGTGCTCATTTTCACGACGATCTGGACCGTGCTCTCCTACCTGCCGATCTGGCACATGGCCTGGGCGGCCGATATCGGACTCTTCTCGAAATGGGGCGTGCTCGACTTCGCCGGCGGCACCGTGGTCCACATCAACGCCGGGGTCGCCGGTCTCGTCGCCTGCATCATGGTGGGCAAGCGCCGTGGTTTCGGTGCCACGGTGATGCAGCCTCACAGTGTGCCCCTCACCGTGATCGGGGCCGCGTTGCTGTGGGTGGGCTGGTTCGGCTTCAACGCCGGTAGCGCGGGCGGAGCGAACGGCTCCGCCGGTTTCGCCATGCTGACCACCCAGATCGCCACTGCCGCTGCGGTGCTCGTCTGGACTCTCGTCGAATGGATCGTGGCCAAAAAACCCACTGCGGTCGGGGCGGCCACCGGTGCTGTCGCCGGTCTCGTCGCAATCACGCCAGCGGCGGGCACGGCCACGGTGGTCGGTGCGCTCGTCATCGGAGCGGTCTCCTCGGTGGTTTGCTACTTCTGCGCGACCACTCTGAAACGCGCTCTCAAGTATGACGACAGTCTCGATGTCTTCGGCGTCCACGGCATCGGCGGCATCGTCGGGGCCATCCTCACCGGCGTTTTTGTTCGCGGCGGTGCTGCCGACGGACAGGTTCTCATCCAGATCAAAAGTGTGCTCGTCACGATAGGCTGGAGCGGCGCGGCGGCCTTCGTCGCCCTGCTCGTGGCGAAGTTCACCGTCGGGCTCCGCGTCGCCGAGCAGGATGAAAACATGGGTCTCGACACCACCTCCCACGGCGAGACCGCCTACACCGCCTGATTTTGATTTCTTCCCGGCTTCGGGTTCCGGGCTTCGGCCCGGGCCCGGGGCACAAACGCCGGTTCCGGAACTCTCGTTCCGGGCCGGCGTTTTTCGTTGCGGCCTCACGATCCCGAAGGGGGAGGCCCGCCGATGGGTAGGGTGGCGCAGGTCGCCTCGATGCCGGGGAGGAGCCGGGGGAGAAGGCTTTCCAAAATCCCGAGGGAACCGGTCGTCTCGATGTGGAGGGAACCTACCGGGGAGGATGAAAGATCCGGCGCGAGGAGAGCGCTCACCCGGCGGGCCACGGCGGGGCCGGTGTCGACGACGAGAGTGCCCGCAGGCAGTCGTTCCTCGATGACGGGACGGAGGAAAGGGTAGTGGGTGCAGCCCAACACGATCACGTCGGCCCCCGTCTCGAGGAGCGGACTGACCGCCTCGTCGACGGCGGTTTCCACTTCGGGGCCTGTGAGTTGTCCGGCCTCGACGAGTTCGACGAAGCGCGGGCAGGGACGGGTGATGACGCGCACCCCGTTGGCGTGGGTGTGGACGAGTTGGTGGAATTTTTCCCCGGCGATGGAGGCCTCGGTCGCGAGCACCCCGATGACGCCACTGCGGGTGAGCTCGGCGGCGGGTTTCACGGCTGGTTCCATCCCGACGACGGGGATGGGGTAGGTGGCGCGGAGCGCACCGACGGCGTGGATGGTGGCGGAGTTGCAGGCGATCACGAGGATGCCGGCGCCCTCCGCGAGAAGGTGGTCGGCGATGGCGAAAACCCGTTCGCAGATGAGTCCCGGGCTTTTGGTTCCGTAGGGGCACCAGGCCGAGTCGCCGAGGTAATGCAGTTCCGCGCCGGGGAGAAGCCGATGCACTTCGCGGAGGACGGAGAGACCGCCGACCCCGGAGTCGAGGAGTCCGATCTTCACCGGGAGGCGTGCGGGAGGGTTCATGAAAACGGAATGCGGCCTCGGAAGCCAACGGGGAACGCGCGGCACGACCGAATTTCCGCCAGGCTCCCGGAGGGCAAAGGTTCCCTCTCGGGACGCCTTGCGCAACTCCATCTGACAAATTCGTCACAAGCCCCGAGGCGAATGTATCCGGGCTTGTCGTTGCGGAGACGACGGCACTGGGCTACTGAGTTCGTTTTTTCGTGGACTTGCCCGCCCTCAGCTCCCCGCTCTACCTGATCGACGCGATCGGCCCGTTTTTCCCGGGCTACGATCGGTTTCGGATCAATTGGTCGAAGCTGCCGTGGATGCGTTTTCAGGACATGTCGCCGGAGGAACTCCGCGAGGCCTTCGTCCGGGTGCGGGCGGACATGGAGACCTTTTGCCGCGGCGTCGCCCGGATCGGCTACAACGGTGTCACTCTCGACGATGTCCCCCATCTCGCCCTACACGAGTTCTACGAGGACACGGTCAAAGAGCGCATCGCCCTCTACCGCGAGGAGTTTCGCAAGCTTTTTGCCGTGATCCGCGCCGAGGGCCTCCATCTCTACCTGACGATGGACATCCTCACCCTGACACCCCAACTGGAGAGTCGCCTGGGCAACAACGAGAGGAAACAGCGGCAATTCCTCGCGGAACTGCTCGACCGCTTTTTCCTGGATTTCCCGGAAGTCGCGGGCGTGGTCCTGCGCATCGGGGAGAGCGACGGACTCGATATCAAGGAGACCTTCCGCAGCAAGCTCGTCCTCAAAAGCCCCGCGATGGTGAACCGCTGTCTCCAGGCGATCCTCCCGGTGTTCGAGCACCACCAGCGGCGCTGCATCTTCCGCACCTGGACGGTGGGGGCGCACGAGGTGGGTGATCTGATCTGGCGCGAGGCCACTCTGGAGAAAACCGTCGCGGGCCTCTCCAGTCCGGCCCTGGTCCTCTCGATGAAATACGGGGAATCGGATTTTTTCCGCTACCTCTCGCTCAACCGGAATTTCTTTGTCACCGATATTCCGAAAATCGTCGAGTTGCAGTCCCGCCGCGAGTACGAGGGCTGCGGAGAATACCCCAGTTTCGTCGGGGGTGACTACGAGCAGTTCGCGATCGAATTGCGCGAAGCCCCCAACGTGGTCGGGATTTCAGTGTGGTGCCAGACGGGCGGCTGGACCCCTTTCCGCCGTCTCGCCTTCCTCGATCCGGCGGCGGTCTGGACGGAGATCAACACCTTCGTGACCCTGCGTCTCTTCAAGCACGGTGAACTGGTCGAGGAGGCTCTCTCGCATCTCCCCGAGGTGACCGAGACGCCCAATCCGACCGCCCTCGGCGAACTCCTGCGCCTTTCCGAAGAGGTCGTCACGGAGCTGCTCTACCTCCCGGACTTCGCGCGCCAGCGTTTTTACTTCCGTCGGGTCCGCATCCCTCCCCTGCTGGGGGTCTATTGGCACCACATTTTCGTGGCGCACTCGCTGAAAAAAATGCTCGATCACCTCGTCAGCGACGGCGAGGAGACGGTCCGAGCCGGCCACGCCGCGATGGCGAAGATCAAGCGCATGCGCACCCTCGCCCTGCAATGTCATCTCCCCGAAGAGGACATCGAGTACATGGAATACACGCTCGGCATCATCGCTCTCGGACGGGAATATTTCTTTCGCCCCGACGAGGAGGGCATCCGCAAACGCCTCGAAAAGGCGAAAAAGAAATACAAAAAACGGTATCCGCGGGGCAGCCGCTACCGCTACACCGTGAAGCTCGATTTCAAACCCTTCCGGCTGAACGCCCGCTACATCTCCCTCTTTTTCAATCACTTGGTGCGTCGCAAGCCGGCCTATCGCTTCATCGACAAGATCATCGGGCTGCGCCTCCTCTCGATCGCCTATTTCGTGCTGAAGCGTTCCCGCCCGAAACGCATCCCGAAAATCGCGCGGAAGAGCGCGATGGGGATAGACGCGATTTTCAAGTGAGTCCCCGTGATGCGGTGCCCCCGTCGACGACACAAAAAAGAGGCTTCCGCGAACGGAAGCCTCTGCTTTGGGGGGAAAGGGTGGGGACGGGACCTCAGTAGTCGAGTGCGACGGAACCCATCGCATCCGGAAGGAGATATTCGGCACCACCGGCGAGGCCGGACGAGGCCCGCTCGATCCATTGGCTGAGCTGCACCTCGGCGAAGCGGGGCAGAACAGAGGGATTGTTGAGAGCCTCAGTGAAGTCCACTCCGGCATTGTCGAGCGCGGTGCGGAGGTCGTCCGAGAGATCCGGGATGTTCACCGTGTTGGCGCCGAGGTAGCGGATCGCCTTGCTGGCGAGGCTTCCCTTCCATTTCACCTGGTTGCGAGCGTCGCCGGGGAGGTGGGCGATGACGTAATCGGCCTGGTCGGCGAAAATCTCGGTGAGGTCGCAGATCTCTTCGTTGCAGCGTTCGCTGCGGGTGTCCGGAATGACGAGGGTCATCTCGGCGTCGAGTTCGGCGAGGAGATTTTCGAGATCCTCGGCTTCGAGAATCTCGCCCCAGTTGCGCGCCCCGCCGGAATGAACGTCAAGGATCACGGCACTGTAGCTGTCGATCGCCCCGATGAGCTGGGAGACATCGAACTGATCCTCCAGGTCCCAGAACTCCCCGGGAAAGGAGTCCGTCATGTCCATCTCATTCGAGGTGACGAGGAGATGCTGGACCTCCTGAGACTTGAAATAATGCGAGAGAGTGCGCGCAAGGGCGGACTTGCCGGAGCGCTCCAAATCATTGACGACAACAATTAATTTTTTCATGGCAAATCAAATTCTACAGATTCAGTATAAAAGTTGTAACTATTGGCGCAAGCTTATTTTTAAGATATTCTAAAAATAAATGGAATTTTCAGAATTGAATGCCTGCGGCGGGCGGGTAGAAAGAAGAGGTCGGTTTGTGTTTCTGTGTTGCCACCTGTCAGGGCGGCGTATCTGTTCCTTATGACCCCGCTCTCCTCGAAACGTTCATTTTTTATCCGTCCCTGCGTTTCGAACCCCTTTCCCGCGAGAAAATCGCGGTAGGAACGGGAGTGAACCCGCTCAACCAGTCGCATAACGCGGATCTTCGACGATAAAAATCCGCTCGTCAGAGGGTGGCCTCTTGGATGTCCTGTCGGCGATGAGAACCTCTCTCCCAGGTTGGGGAAACAGCCAAGGCCTTCGGCTCCCCAAGCCACTTGTGGGAAGAGGTGAGCCGATCCGCCTCACTCTTCGCGCATGAAGTCGGGGAGTTCCGGAGGACTCGGATGGGAGGCGAGGAAGTTCTCGACCCAGGAGATGTCGTATTTTCCGTTGCGGAAGGCGGCGTGCTCGAGGATGGAGGCTTGGAAGGGAATTGTGGTTTTGATGCCGCGAATGATGAACTCCTTGAGCGAACGGATCATCCGGGAGATCGCGATCTCCCGGGTCGCGCCGGTCACGATGAGCTTGGCGATCATGGAGTCGTAGTTCGGCGGAACCTCGTAGCCGCTGTAGACGTGGGTGTCGACGCGGACGCCGCGACCGCCGGGGGTGTAGAAGAGATTGATCTTGCCCGGGCTGGGCGCGAAATTGTTGTAGGGATCCTCGGCGTTGATCCGACACTCGATGGAGTGTCCGCGCGGCTTGCTGAGGATGACGTGTTCGGAAAGGGGGGCTCCCGCCGCGACCCGGATTTGTTCTTTGATGAGGTCGCATCCGCGGACCTCTTCGGTGATGGGATGTTCCACCTGGATGCGGGTGTTCATCTCCATGAAGTAAAAGTTTTCGTCGTTGTCGACGAGATACTCGATGGTGCCGCAGTTCTCGTAGCCGATCTCGCGCACGAGGGTCTCGGAGGCCTCGGCCATGCGGCGACGCAGTTCGGGACTGAGGAGCGGGGAGGGCGTTTCTTCAATGATCTTCTGGTTGCGACGCTGCATGGAGCAGTCGCGTTCCCCGAGTTCCTTCACGTTGCCATGGCTGTCGGCGACGATCTGGAATTCAACGTGGTGGGGATGCTCGACCAGTTTTTCGAGATAGACATCGGGACAGCCGAAGCAGGCCTGGGCCTCGTTGCGGGCGGCGTGGAAAGCGCTCACAAAAGTCGCTTTGTTGAGGGCCGGACGCATCCCGCGACCTCCGCCGCCAGCGGTGGCTTTGATCATGATGGGATAGCCGATCTGCTCGGCGAGGCGAATCGCCTCGGCCTCGGTCTCGACGATCCCGTCGGAACCCGGAGTGACGGGAACTCCATAGTGGGTCGCCGTCGCCCGGGCCTGGTTCTTGTCCCCCATCAGGGAGATGATCTGGGCGGAGGGACCGATGAACTTGACGTTGCAGCTCTCGCAGAGTTCGGCGAAGCGGGGATTCTCGGAGAGGAAACCGTAGCCGGGATGGATCGCATCGACATTGGCGATCTCGGCGGCGGAGAGGATCGCCTGCATGTTGAGATAGGAATCCGCGCTGGCGGCGGGTCCGATGCAGATGGCGTCGTCGGCGAGGTGGACGTGCATCGAATCGACGTCGGCCTCGGAGTAAACGGCCGTCGTTCGTATCCCCAGTTCTTTGGCGGCACGGATCACCCGGAGCGCGATTTCACCCCGGTTCGCTACGAGAATGTTTTTGAACATGGCGTTTTCAATCGCGCCTCCCTGCGGCGGGGCGGAAGGCGCGTCGGAGGGATTCAGGAGGTCTTCACCCGGAAGAGGGGTTCGCCGTACTGGACGGCGGTGCCGTTCTCCACGAGGACTTCGATGATCTCGCCGGCGATCTCGGATTTGATCTCGTTCATCACCTTCATCGCCTCGATGATGCAGACGGTGCTGTCGGCGGTGACCTTGGTGCCGATGGCGGCAAAGGGTTCGGCGTCGGGAGAAGAAGCGGCGTAGAACGTGCCGACCATGGGCGAGGTCACTTCCTTCACGCCGGCGGGGAGGGCTCCGTCGGGAAGCGCGCCCTCCGCGGGGGCGGGGGTCGCTGCGGCGGGAGCAGGAGGAGCTCCCACGTAGGAGGGCATGTATTGCGGTGCGGGAACCGAAGCCATCCACTGCTGGATCGCCTTCATATCGACCTCGCCGCCTTTTTTCAGTTCGAGCTTGGTGTCATCCTGCTCCAGCTTGAACTGTGACAGCCCATGTTGGTCCATGAGCTCTACGATTTTTTTGATGTCTCTGAAGTCCACAGCGGTCGGCCCTCTCGGTTGAAATGGTAAAATGGCGGGTGTTGTCCCCTCGGAGACTCTGATACACGAAGCCCGGAGTTTCCAGCGCAAAAACTGTTCCGATACAAGACGCAAGTTGCCGTTTCGTCAAGTTCAAGCCTCACGCAGTGAGTCCAGAACACGCGATATTTCGGCTGCGGTATTGTAGAAGTGCGGGCTGAGTCGGATGTAGGGGGTGCCGTCCCGTCCGTGGCGGAAGCTGGTGAGGATGTCGCGCCGGGTCAGTTCGGCCGACAGAGCGGGGATCCGCTCGGGGTGGTTCCGGTCGGTGAAGCTGGTGATCCCGGAGGCGGCGCTCCCCTCGCGGGGCCCGAGGATGTCGAAGCCGAGTTCATCGAGTCCGGCACAGAGCATCGCCTTGAGTTCGAGGAGTCGCTGCGCCACCGCGTCGATTCCGAGTCCGGTGAGCAGGTCGATGGAGGCCTGCATTCCAACGAGTCCCTGGGCGTTGAGGACGCCGGGTTCGTAACGTCGGGCGCCAGGCTCAAAGTCGACGGCATCCCGGGCGAGGAATTGAGGGGATTTCACGTTCCAGGCACCGAGGAGGGAAGGGTGGAGCTTTTCCTGGCATTCCCGCGCCACGCGGAAGACCCCGGCGGTCATCGGGCCCAGCATCCACTTGTGGGAATCGGCGCTGAGAAAATCGACGTGTCGGGCCGGAGTGGGGAAGGCCCCGGCGGTCTGGATGGCGTCGAGAGAGAAAAGAATGTCGTGTTCTTTCGCCAGTTCGCCGATGGCTTCGATGTCGAGCCGGTAACCACTGAGGAAATGGCAGGAGGCCAGGGCGAGGAGCTTCGTCCTCGGAGTGATCGCCCCGCGCACCAGTTCGGGGGTGATCTCGCCGATTTCGTCGGGGCGCAGATAGACGACCGCGACTCCGCAGCGTTCGAGATTTTTCCAAGGATAGACGTTGGCCGGGTAATCGTCGAGATAGGTCACGACCTCGTCGCCGGGTTGCCAGGCGATGCCGTTGGCGACGAGACTGAGGCCGAGGCTGGTCGGGCCGAGGAGGGCGATCTCGGATCCCTCGCATTCCAACAATGTCGCCGCCGAGGCGCGGACCTCGTCCATGCGTTGCAGGAGCACCTCGGAGTAGTCCAACTCTCCGGTGGCGGAGGCGTCGTTGAAATCGTTCATCGCCCGCACCGCGACTTGCGGGACGGGTGCGACGGCGGCGTGCGCCAGAAAAACGCGGTCGCGGCAGGCGGGAAACGCCTCGCGACGCCAGGATTCGTCTGAGTCGATGCGATGGAGAAGTCCAGACATGAGGTTCCCTGATGATGTTGCCGTTAGATGCGGCGGGCGCGTTCCCCTTCTTCGATCAGCGCCCAGAATTGCTTCGACTTCGCGAGGGAGGCGTCGTCGCCCACCGGCAGGTTGGCGCGGTAGAGGAAATCCTGGAAGGTGTTTTTGTTGAGGACACGATGAACGATGACGGAGTGGTGGTCCTGGCAAACCTCGAAATAAATGCGCACGTCGCTGGCGCGGTAGCGATAGAGGAGTTTTCCGTCGCGCTCGATCTGCCCGAAGCGGGCCTCGGCACCGTTTTCCTCGATGCCTTCGAGGTCCTCGGGTTTGACCTGGAACTCATTGAGAACCTCGAGTTGCTCGAGCGTCGGCAACTGCGAGATCTCGGCGGCACTGATTTCGTTGAAGATGACCTGGAACACATCGGCAGTGTCTCCCCAAGCCCGGGGGAAGGCAATGGCGAAATTTTCCGTGGGGACAGGGCGCAACGATGAAAACAGATCAGGCCCTTATCCGGCTCGGCACAAAAACGCACGGCATACCCGCGGCCTCGGCGGCGTCGATGCCGGCTTGCCCGTCTTCAAAAACGAGGCAATTTTCCGGAGCGACTCCCATGCGCTCGGCCGCGAGCAGAAACATGTCGGGGGCGGGCTTGCCGCGTTCCACATCGGCGGGAGTGATGATGATGTCGAAGAATTCGACGAGACCGGCCCGCTCCAGGGAGGGGATCACCAGGGAGAGATCGCTGCCCGAGGCCACTGAGATTTTCCTGTTCTCAAAGTGATAGCGGCGGGCGAGATCAGCCACGGCCGCGACCGCCTCGATCTCGTGAAGATGACGGGAATACCACTCGGCCTTGTACTGATGCACGAGATCGGGGTTGAGATTCGCGCCGTACCGCTGATTGAGCTCCATCACGGTGATGCGGTCCGGCACTCCGGCGCTGGCGTAAAACTCATCTTCGGTCCACTCCCACGGGGCGTTGTGGTGGGAGAAACTCGCCGCCCACGCTTTGAAATGGAGCGGCATGGAGTCCACCAGAGTCCCGTCGCAGTCGAAGATATACCCGTCGAAATCCCGTTCGGGAAGATCCAGTGTCATGGTAAACGGCCCGTTCGCAATGGGGCGGAGGTCAGGCTTCGCCCGCGGGCGCGGTCTTCTGGTTGGTGGAATTCGAAGGGAGCGCCTCGATCACCTCGGCGTCGACGGCGGGATTTCCCTTGGTGAAAAAGCGCTTAAAAATGCGACGCGGCAGACTTTTCCCGGATTCCTCCGCCTCCAGCTCGCAGAGGGCACCCTCCTTGGCCTTCTCCCAGGCCTGGGCGAATCCGGGCGCGTTCACGACCATGACCTTCTCGGCGCGGGCATAGAGTTCCAACTCGCGCTCCAGCGCGGTGACGTCGTTCTGGACCCGCCCCGAGTTCACCTTCATTCGGAGATTCTCGTTTTCGGTCTTGAGCGTGTCGATTTGAGATTTCATTTCTCCCAGCTTATCCGCTTCGATCTCCAGCTTGTCGCTGAGATGGCCCTTGAGGCGGCGGTATTCCCGCTTGGTCTTCTGGTGCGAGAGGACGGAGAGAATGCAGAGGAAGAACCCCAGGACAAAGCCCCAGAAGAACCAATGCGTCAGTATCGTTTTCAGTAGATCCATGTGGAGGCCAGTATACGAGGAGTTTTCGCCTTCGTAAACCGGTGATCGCGGGGGCGGGCCGGGTGATTGCGCACGAAGCAGGACGGCCCTTTCATTTCAGCGGTCAATTCATTTGCAATGGCGTGGAATCTGCGGGTTCATTGCGCCGATGGAAGAAAATCCTTTTCGTGAAGCGGATCTGAGCCTTCGAAACCACCCCGAGTCCTGTATCCTCGTGATCTTCGGGGCGACGGGAGATCTGACCCACCGCAAGCTCATCCCCGCGCTCTACAACCTCGCGGCGGACGGGGACCTGCCCGCCGGGCTCCGCGTGGTCGGCTTCGCCCGACGGGACAAGTCCGATGAGGAATTCCGCGCCGGACTGGAGGAGCTCAACAAGGAGGTCTCGCGCCAGGGGCACAACGACGATCTCTGGGCCCAGTTTTCCCAAAGCATCACCTACCACATCAGCGAGTTCGGGGATTCCGAAGGCTACGCCGCACTCAAGCAGCGTCTCGACGAGATGGAGAACGAGGGGGCCAGCCCCAATCGCCTTTTTTATCTCGCCTCCGCCCCGGAATTTTTCGACGACATCCTCCTGCACCTGCGGGAATCGGGCTTGAACCGCTCTTCAACCGGTTGGTGCCGCGCCGTGGTCGAAAAACCCTTCGGCACCGATCTCGCCACCGCCCAGCATCTCAATCAGGTCGTCAACGAGACCTTCGCCGAAGAGCACACCTACCGGATCGACCATTACCTCGGCAAGGAAACCGCGCAGAACATCATGGTGCTGCGTTTCGCCAACCAACTCTTCGAAGTGCTCTGGAACAATCGCTTTATCGACCATGTCCAGATCACCTGCGCCGAACACCTCGGAATGGAGGGCGGACGCGGCGGCTACTACGACAAATCGGGCGCTCTCCGCGACATGGTGCAGAATCACCTCCTCCAGCTCCTCAGCCTCATCGCGATGGAACCGCCCGTCGATCTCACCGCCGACGGAATCCGCGATGAAAAAGTCAAGGTGCTCAAGGCCCTGCGTCCTTTCAAAAACGCCGGGGAAGTGGGGAGTCGGGTGGTGCGCGCCCAGTACACCGCCGGCACCGTCAACGGCAACGAGGTGCCCGGGTATCGCCGGGAGGACCGCGTCAATCCCGGTTCCATGACGGAGAGCTTCGTCGCCCTCAAAATCATGATCGACAACTGGCGCTGGGAAGGCGTCCCCTTTTACATGCGCATGGGCAAACGGCTCCCGAGAAAAGGGACCGAAATCTCGATCCATTTCAAACAGGCCCCCCGGGTCCTTTTCAACGCCGCTTCCGGAGCCGAAGCCATGCCGGGCAACGTCCTCGTCATCCGCATCCAG
>JAAYAT010000421.1 GCA_012719225.1 Verrucomicrobiaceae bacterium | reverse complement strand
CTCTGGGACATCCTCTTTCGCGCGCAACAGGGCGTCGCCCTCTATTTTCTCGAGGACGTCTGGTCGCGCAACCTGCTCAATGTGTTCTCCGCGCCGGTGACCAACGCCGATTATCTCGCCTCGACCTACGTCATCGGATTCCTCCGCGCCGCCGTGACCTCGTTGCTGCTCGCGGTTCTTGCGATCGTGCTCTATTCCTTCAATCTCTTCGCACTGAACTGGGCGCTCCTGCCCTTCATCTTCAACCTCCTCCTCTTCGGGTGGTCGCTCGGGATGATCTCGACCGCCCTCATCGTGCGCTGGGGACCCGCCGCCGAGACCCTCGCCTGGGCGGTGCCGTTTTTCATTCAGCCTTTCGCCGCAGTGTATTACCCCATCGACGCCCTCCCCGGCGCGGTCCGTTGGATCGCCGAACTCATCCCCTGCGCCCACATTTTCGAAGGGATGCGCGACGGATTGAAGGACGGATCCGTCTCCTGGATCGATCTCGGCAAGGCCACCGGCCTGAACGTGCTCTACCTCCTCCTCGCCGGAATGCTCTTCGTCCGGGTGATGAAAACGGCGCGGGAAAAAGGCCTCCTGA
The DNA here is from genome assembly GCA_012719225.1 of Verrucomicrobiaceae bacterium. Lineage (GTDB taxonomy): Bacteria > Verrucomicrobiota > Verrucomicrobiia > Verrucomicrobiales > DEV007 > Arctic95D-9. The sequence continues at coordinate 1,974 of JAAYAT010000421.1, read as the reverse complement.
CAAAATTCGTCTCGCAGTGAATGCGGGGCGAGGCCATCGCACGCCGCCCACACGCCACTCTGCCCGCTTGACGGGAAGGGATGAAATCCGCATGGTAAACGCGCTTCGAAAATGCTACACAAACATCGCTATGTTGTCCCTCTCCGGTGGATGAGCTCTGCAAAAGGGCGGAGCCACGCGGTCCTCGCTCTCGCCATTCTCGCCGCGACCCTTCTCTGTGTCTCGGACGCGGAGGCGGATCCTCTCAACCGCCTGCAGAATTGCACCCTCGTGCCGACCGACTGGGCCGACGGAGACAGTTTCCGGGTGCGGACGGAGGGCGGGGACGAGCACACCATACGGCTCTACGGAGTGGACTGCATCGAATGGCATGTCACCGACGAGACCGATGCGAGGCGTCTCCGGGAGCAACGGCGTTATTTCGGGATTTCCGAAACCGGCGGCAGCCCGGAAGAATCGATCCGCCTGGCCAAGCAATACGGGGAGCGTGCCGCCGCTGCCGTGCGAGATCTTCTCGGGGAACCCTTCACCGTGTTCACCGCCTATTCCGACGCCCGGGGAGACGGGCGATACAAGCGGATTTACGGATTCGTTGTCACCGTCGATGGCAGGGATCTCTCCGAAACTCTCGTTTTGCTCGGGCTGGCGCGGGCGTTCGGGGTCTCGCGGGAAACTTTCAGCGGAATGACCCGCGACGAGTACCGGGAACGCCTGAAAGACTTCGAATTGATCGCCGCACGGGAAACCGCCGGGGTGTGGAGCCATACGATTTGGAAAAATCTGCCCGAGGAGCGGCGTCAGCAGCGGGAGGAAGAGAGGGAGATGAGTTTCGCGACGGGCACGGCTCCCTTCCGCTTGGGAGAATTGTTGGACCCCAACCTCGCCGCCCGCGATGAACTGATGCGTCTTCCCGGGATCGGAGAAGCCCTCGCGAGCCGCATCATCGAAGGGCGACCCTACGAGACCCTCGACGATCTCCTCCGGGTGAACGGCATCGGAGAATCCAAATTTTCCAAGATTAAAATCTTCCTGACGCTGCCGTAAGTTCTCGGGGCGGGAGGAGTGTTTTGGCAGATGGGTAGGGAGAATCGTCCTCGGTGAGCCGAGGAATGGTCTGTCCCGGAGTGGAATTCGATTTCGATGGCCAAATCACTGACGTCGTTGTTCCGACGCCCCCGTAGAACGGGTCTCCCGGCCCGTTTTGGAGGTCTCTTGTCGTTCTACTCCGCCTCGATCCACACCGCGTAGGCATACTCGCCGGGAGGGAAGAGACGTCCGACGACGTGAGTCATCTGGGAGGCACCGTGGAGTTGGTCGCGCATTCCACCGTAATCCCGTCCCCATGCGACCCAGCTCCCGCCTTGCTTCCGAGCGAGGCTGAGAACGTTGTGCAGGACTCTCACTTCGGTACATTTCCCCAAGTCGGGGGGCACGTTGCATTGGCCGTCGTTGTTCAAACCCCAGGCAATCACCTCCCCATTGGTTTTCAGACCGAGGCTGTGTTGTTCGCTCATGACCACTTGGGTGAAGCGCTCCTCTGCGACGTGGGAGGGCAGGACGGCGCGGCGGTTCCCTCCGGAGGTGAACTTCCACGTCACCAGCTTGCCGTTTTTCCGCAGGGCGATGTAGACCCCACGTCCGCTCACGACGCTAGCGATCCCTCTCCGGGCGTCGCTCGGCGGGTCCGTGGCTCCGGGTGCGGTTGTCGCCGGTCCCCACCACACGAGACTGCCGTCGCCGCGAACCGCCACGGCGGACTCTTGTTCCACAGAGCCTTCGGTGCGCCCCAAGGCGACGTCGACCAAGCCGGTGAATTCCTTTTCCCGATCTTCCGGAGGGGCGAACGCGCAAAGGCTGGAATCGAGGGTGCCGTCGTCCCGCACCACACTACACGACAAAAATCAGCACCTTAAATCGTTAAAAATGAGTAATTTGTAAACAAATAGTTCTTGACTTTCGGTCAATGCGGCATGT
>JAAYAT010000420.1 GCA_012719225.1 Verrucomicrobiaceae bacterium | reverse complement strand
CGGTTCTGAGGTAGAGGGTGTTGCCGACGATCGCGGGGGAGGCGCAGCGGAGTGCTCCCACCTTGGCGCGGCCGAGAACGGAGTAGTCCTCGGGAGTGGCTCGGATCAACTTCACAAAGCCGCCACGGTTTTCGTACACGAGCAGTTTGCCATCGGAGAGGATGGGGGAGGAGAGGGAGGACTGGGCGGGGCGCTCCCACTTTATTTCTCCTGTCGCGAGGTCGAGGCAGAGATGCCGATCACTCCCCAGATGGTAGACCACCCCTTCGTAGAGGATGGGGCTGGAGCAGTAGCGTTGGGCGAGAAATCCGTGGGACCACAGTTCGGTGGCTCCCTCGGGAGTGAGACGGTAGGCGATGAGGTTTTTCCCGTCGAACTGGCTGCTGACCACGAGGTGATCGCCCGAGATGACGGGGGTGCTGGCACCGCCGCCGGGAACTTTCCAAAGGGTTTTACCATTGGCCGCATCCACCCCGATGACGTGCTTTTGTGAATTGCAGATGATGACGTCCCGCCACGCGGCGGGGGAGGGATGGGAGCCTCTGACATCGTTGTTTTTCCAGAGTTCCGTCCCCGTCGCCGCGTCGAAGGCGCTGAGGAAGTTTTGCTGCAGGAAAACCCTTCCCTCGAGCACGAGAGGGGACGAGGCGGGACCTTTTCTTCCGGTGAGCGGAGCCCTCCAGATTTCCTTGCCGGTGGCGGCCTCCAGGCAGTAGAGGTATTCGCTGAGGGCGGCGTAGACTTTTCCGTCCGCTATCGTTGGAGTGCTAGAGGAAGTGCGTCCGCTCGGGAATCCGGCATGGTCGAAGCGCCAGAGTCGGGCACCGGTCGCGGCATCGAGGGCGATCACGACGTCGTCGGCGACTTTTTTTGTGTCCGCCACGGCGGCGAGGATCCGGATGGTGATGGCGGGATCGAAATTCTGCGCCCTGACCCATTTCTCCATCGCCTCTTGATTGGGAAAGACCTCTTTCGAGACTGTCGTGAGCGTCTCATACACCGGGAGCGGGATCGCACTTCGGCCTTTTTTAAAACGGGAAATAATCCAGCCGCCGAGGGACAGTTTGGTTTTTTCGTCGAGGTGATCCTCGACCCATTTTTTCGCCCACTGGTCGAGAGCGTCGCCACGGAGACGGCGGCTCAGGTTTAGGCGGTCGGTTTCCATCTTTTCGACGATCTCGGGAGGGAGCGAGTTCGTCCCGCGGTAATCGAGTTTGGCGAGGACTTCCCCGTCGATGCGGCGCGTTTCGGTCGGTTCGTCCCGGTGCCAGACGAGGGAGAGAAAGACTTTTCCGTCCGCGACCGCCACACTGCCGTGGCCTCCGTAGTGATCGCTGGGGATCTCCTCGGTGCTTTCCCATATTTTTGCCGGCGCATTCTCTTCGGAGAGGGCCTCGGGCAGCTTTCCTTCCGCCGTGCTCACTCCGTTGCGTTGGGGGCCTCGCCATTGCGGCCAGTCGTCGCCCTGCAGGGGGAGGATGTTCGCAAGCAGGAAGGCGGGCAGCAGAGCGGATTTCATACGGGAGTCCACGGTGTTCTCTGCTAAGATACCACGAAAGCGCTGGTTTCAGCAGCGTAATAATGATCGGAAAACGTAACCCACGAAAAGAAAGCCGAGTGAAATCACCTCCCAAAATCGTCTATCTCACCGCCGGGGCAGCCGGGATGTACTGCGGCAGTTGCCTGCGGGACAATGCGCTTGCGGACGGCCTCTCCCGGCTCGGCTGGGATGTCACCCTGCTTCCGCTCTACACCCCCATCCGCGTGGACGAGGAGGATCGCTCGGTCGATCAGGTGTTCTTCGGCGGGATCAATGTGTTCCTGCAGCAAAAAATCCCGCTCTTCCGTCATCTCCCCGCCTTTCTGGACCGTTGGCTCGACCACCCGGCGCTGATCCGGCGGGTCGCTTCGCGGGCGGTCTCGGTCAGTGCGAAGGAGCTCGGCTCGATGACGCTCTCGATGGTGAAAGGAGAGAGCGGATACCAGCGCAAGGAGGTCAGCCGCCTCGTGCGATGGATCCAGGAGGTCGCCCAACCGGATCTGATCTGCCTGAGCAATCTCCTCGTGGGCGGTGCCATCCCCGCCCTGAAACGCGAACTCGGCGTTCCGGTGCTCGTGACCTTGCAGGGCGACGATGTCTTTCTCGATGAACTGGTGGAACCGTGGAAATCGAAGGTCCTCACGGAGATGCGCCGCCTCGCCGGGGAGGCCGACGGTTTCGTGACTTTTTCCGATTTCTACCGCGGCCACATGAGTGAACTCCTCGAGGTGCCGGAGGAGAAATTCCATCTCACGCCCCTGGGGGTCACCGTGTCAGGGTTCGATGCCGTTCGCGAAGCCCGCCAAGGCCGGAAGCCGGGTCAGGTGATCGGTTATTTCGCCCGGCTCGCTCCCGAAAAGGGATTCGATCTGGCGGTGGGCGCTTTTATCGAACTGGCGGCGAAATACCCCGAGGCTCGCTTCCACGCGGGCGGCTGGCTTTCCGAAAAAGACCGCGCTTTCTACGAGGAGCAAATCGCGCGCCTCGCCGCGGCGGGGTTGCAGGACCGCTTCCGCCATGTGGAAGCTCCGGACGGGGAGGCGAAGATGGAGTTTCTCAAAGAAATCGATATTTTCACCGTGCCGACGCGTTTCCACGAGCCGAAGGGGCTCTATCTGCTTGAGGCGATGGCCTGCGGACTGCCTTGCGTGGTTCCCTCGCGGGGTGCCTTTCCGGAAATGATTGAGGCGAGCGGGGGAGGGCTGCTCTGCGAACCCGAAGATCCCGCCGATCTCGCCCGGCGACTGGGAGAATTGCTCGAGGATCCGGCGGCGGCGACGCGTCTCGGGGAGGCGGGACGCGCTTGGGTGGAGGCGGAGAACGACCGCGCCCGCATGGCCGAAGCCACCGCGGACGTGTTTGCCAGATATTTGGCTGTTTAGCGCTTGGCTATTCTTGTCGGATGACCTGGATGGCGTCGATGTGGGCGTTGCCGTCGATGCCCGCGTTGGTCACCACGACGGAACCGGGTTTTCCCGCTTCGAAGCGGAAGACGCCGAGCCCGAAAAAGCCCTTGGCCAAGGGAGGGGCGATCCTTTGGTTGACCGGGACGGTCGTCTCGCCATCGGCGGAGCGGACGGTCACGGGAGTCTTCGAGGAGCGGTTTTCGTGGGGTTGGTGGGAGATGCGGACTTCGTATTCTCCGTCTTCGGGAACGGTGAATCGGAAGGTGGCCGAGGCGATCTCGTCGCCTTTGGCGGCGCCGATGTAGCGATAGCCGTTCTCCACGTGATGTTTGAGTCCGGCCCCGTGGGTCCAGGCACCGACGAGTTCCGCCTGGTCGTCGTCCACCACGATGCCTTCGAGCTGGCTGAGAGTGATCCAATCGGTCTCTTCCTCCGCCAGGGCGGGGAGGGCGGGATCGACCGCGAACTCGTCCTGAAGAGTGGCGCGCCGGACGTTGCCGGGCAGGCGGAGCAGTTCGATGAGTTCGTCGAGGTGCTGGTAGTAGACTTCGCGGGGGCTCACGTCGTGTTCGGCGCAAAGCGCGGCGGCCTTGCCCACGACCACGCCCATCATGCCGCAGGTTTTCATGACCCGGACGGTTCCGAGGGCTTCGTGGGTGACGCTGACGTTGCGTCCGGCCATAAAGAGGTTCTCGATGTTGCGCGAATAAAAGCAGCGGTAGGGCACGGGGTAGCCTCTTTTCCGGTCCACTCCCTTGCCGTGAACGGCGACGGAAATGAAGGGGTTTTCCGAAAATTTCTCCAGATATTGCTTGTTGGGATAATGGAGATCGACGGACCAGGTCGTGAGGACGCAGCCGTCGTCGTAGGGCTTCTTCGATACGATATCCTCTTCGGTGAGGACGATGTCGCCGAGCAGTTGCAGGGTCTCGCGGGGGCCGCCGATGTAGGCCATCCAGGTGAGGCGGGCGTTCCCGTGGGCGAGCTTGTCAGGGTCGTTGCGTTCGTAGGCTCCTTTGTTTTTCAGTGCGTTCCACGCCCCGAAACCGGCGATGAGATTCCAGTCGCGGATCTCTTCGAGGTCGAGGAGGGGGTGTTTGTTGAACCCGCTCTCCCAGAACCACTGCGCGTGAAATTTCCTCGGGTAGGGGAAATCGCCTTCTTCGAGGGAGAGGGCCCAGGGGGTCTCGGGAAAGGCCTGGGGGCTGTCGGCGTTTTCCCAGGCCCACATGTTGGACATGCCCATGCGACCTTTTTCCGCCATCTCATGATCGGCCCCGGCCATCAGGCCGATGGTGCCGTGGCCGGTCGCGTCGCAAAAGGTCCGTCCGGTGAAGCGTCGGATCGCGCCGGTGCGGGTGTCGAAGGCGTGGACGGCCTCGATCTGGGTGGGGGAGGCCATATCGACCTCGTAGGCGTGGTGGTCGAGGAAAAGGCTGATATTTTTCTCAGTGGTGACGATGCGGTGTTTTTTCTCGTCTTCGAATTCCTCGTAGCTGCCGGGGGAGAGTGTGGCGTCGTCTTCGAATTCCCGGACGATGTCGCCGACGGGGTAGAGGCCGGGAGGGGTGTTGCCCTGAGCCCAGACCCGCACTTCGGAGGAGCCGTTGCCGCCGAGGACGGAGCGGTTCTGGATGAGGGCGACCTTCAGTCCCATCCGGGCGGCGGAGATGGCACCGCAGGCACCGGAGTAGCCGCCGCCGATGAAGACGATGTCGAAGGGGCCCTCGTTCCGGGGTGCTTCGGCGATGCCGAGCATCTTGCGCCGCCAGGCGGGGAGCACCTCGCTGGAGTTGTCGGGGACAAAGTCGGGATCGAGGGAGAAAAGGATCGCGTCGCAACGCCCGTCGAAGCCGGTCCGGTCGACGAGGGAGATTTTGGTTGTGAGATCGTCGATGGCGACGGTGCCTCCGTCCTCCCATTGCCAGGCGGCGCCGGTTGTGCCGAACTCGTGAGCCACTGCGGTTCCGCCGATTTTCACTTGGAACCGTCCTGGAGCGGCGGTGGCGTCGATGACATCGGAGAATTTTTCGACCCAGTTCTGGGTGCGGACCCAGAGGCGGTAGCGGCCGGTCTCAGGGAAGGTGACTTCGGTGGTGGCGTCGGCGACCGGAGTCCCGAGACCGTGGGCGAGGAGGTAGGGCGAGCCCATCGTTTCGATGAACTGGGTGTCGAGCTGCCAGCCACCGGGATGGGCGAACGATTCCGCTTCCACGAGGACCTGTTGGGCGTGGCCGGTCAGCGGGAGGGCCAGGGCCAAAAAGACTGCGATTTTTCTCATGCCGGTAGTGTGTCCGTGATGCCGGGAAAATGCCAGTTCCGAATGACCCACCGGTCCGCGTGGATGCGTCCGGAAAAACGCTGTCCAATCCGGACCCGTTCGACATCGGCGCAGTGCGGGCACGATGCGACGCCCGGCGAGGGGAAGCGGGAGCGTCGCCCGGTTCTTTCCGGTCCTTTTACTCCGCCTCGTTCTTTTGCCACACCAGTTGATAGAGGTCCGACCTGCGTTGCTGGAGATTGCGGACACTGCCGTAGCTGTGGAGGTTGGCGAGGTCGTGGAGGTCGACATCGGCGATCAGGGTCGTCTCGGTGTTGGTGGTGGCTTCGGAGACGATGGCCCGGTTGGGGAAAGCGAAATCGCTCGGCGAAAAGACGGCGGACTGGGCATACTGGATGTCCATGTTCGTGACCTTCGGGAGATTGCCGACACTGCCTGCAACGACCACGTAGCATTCGTTTTCAATGGCGCGGGCCTGGGCGCAGTAGCGAACCCGGTGATAGCCGGGCGAGGTGTCGGTGCAGAACGGCACGAAGAGAATCTGCACCCCTTCCTCCGCCAGAATGCGTCCGAGTTCGGGAAATTCGACATCATAACAGATCAGCATCGCGATGCGCCCGGCATCGGTATCGAAGACGCGGACCCGGTCGCCCCCGACCATGCCCCAGTCTTTTTCCTCGCTCGGGGTGATGTGGATTTTGTATTGCTCCTCGTAGCTCCCGTCGCGCCGACAGAGGTAGGTGACGTTGTAGAGAAGGTTGTCCCGGTAGAGTGGCATCGTCCCGGTGATGATGTTGATGTTGTATTCCACCGCCTTCATCACGAAAAATTCGCGGATCTCGTCGGTCAATCCGGCGAGCTTGCGAATCGCGCCAGCGGCCCCGTCGGCGTTGAAGGGGGCCATCAGGGGAGCGTTGACATATTCGGGGAAACAGATGAAGTCCGATTGGTATCCGCTGACCGCTTCGATGAAAAATTCGATCTGATCGAAAAACGACCCGATGTCGGGCGTGCCGCGCATTTGCAATTGGACCACGCCGAGCCGGACGAAGGAGCGCTGCCCGAGAACGGATTCCTTGGGCTGGTAGTAGATGTTGTTCCATTCCAGCAGGGTGGCGTAGGCCTGGGATTCCGTGTCGCCGCGCAGATAGTTTCGCAGCACTTTTTTCACATGGAAGTCGTTGCTCAGCTGGAAAGTCATGACCGGATCATAGATTTCCTTGGCTTTGACTCCGTCGATGTACTGACGGGGGGTGAGACCGGGATGCTTGCTGAAGTTCGGCATGCGCCCGCCCGCGATGATGGCCCGCAGGTTGAGCTGTTCGCAGACTTCCTTGCGGGCGTCATAGAGCCGACGACCGAGCCGCAGGCCCTGATGTCCCGGATCCACGCAGACTTCGATGCCGTAGAGGACATCGCCCTCGGGATCATGGGTCGAGAAGGTGAATCCCCCCGTGATCTGGTCGTAGGTGTGGGTGTCGCCGAATTTTTCGTAGTCGACGATGATGGCGAACGCGAACGCGACGATGCGCCCGTGGTCCTCGATTCCGATTTGGCCTTCGGGGAAAATGTCGAGCAGCCTCAAGAAGGAACTTTCACTCCAGCTCGTGTGGATCCTCGCATAGAGCGCCTCGGAAATTCTCCGGATGTCCGAGGCGTCTTCTTTTCGCAGGGGACGTACGCCCAGTTGATGGGCGGGCGGGTCGGGCGATGGGCTGGAATCTGACATGGCGGAAAGTAAACCCGGATCGGCGCGCTGTCCCGCGATCCGTCGGTGTCAACGGTGCCGCGGATGGACGTCGAAATCGATGATGCGATAGGTTCCGCCGATGTCCTGAAAATAGACCCGCGCCCAGCCGCCGTTGAACTGCAACAGCATCTTGTCGTCGTAGTAGGGGATGTTGCCCCCGTGCGACATGTTCCAGTTGATCTTGTTGAGGGCCGCCGGGGTCGCGTAGCGCGCGGCCATGTCGCGGTCCAGACGGATGAAGGCGGTGAGAAAGCGCAGGGCGATGTCGTGTTTGGTCAAAGCCTCGGTCGGGGCGGCGTTCGCGGCCGCGGATGTGCCGTTCCCGGTGGCGAGGGTCGAGGTGAGCCCCGTCGTTTGGAATTCTTCGCAACCGGTCAGAACAACAAACGCGAGGGCGGTGATCGAGAGGACGAATCGGGAGAGATTTTTCATCGGAGAGTGCGAAGAAGTTCGGGAAAGGTCCGGGGGGATCCGTGTGACCGGGAGAAACCTAGCGGAAAGCGGGGCGCTGGTCTATGTCTCTATGGTCCGCCGGGGCGATTTGTCGACCGCACCGGTTTCGAGTGGGGGCAGGATCACTTTTCGTTTGAGGAGCCAGGAGACCCCGATGAGATCGTAGACCCCGCGGATGGCGCGGTCGAGGTTGGTGTATTTCGAAGCGCCCGCCTTGCGCTCGCGGTGGTTCACCGCGACTTCGGTCATGACCAGCCCGGCGTGGGTGAAAATCGCGGGGAGGTAGCGGTGGAGTCCGTTGAAAGGCACCAGCAGGTCGAGGTGATCGCGGTGGATCGCCTTGAGGGAACAACCGGTGTCGCTGATGCCGTCACGGAGGAAAAAACGCCGCACCCGATTGGCGATGCGGGAGGCGGCGCGACGGTTCCAGGTGTCCTGGCGGCGGGCGCGGCGACCGACCGCGACATCGCACCGGCCGTTTCGGAGGAGATCGACGAGCTTGGCGATGTCCGCAGGGTCGTTCTGGCCGTCTCCGTCGAGCATCACGAGTATGTCTCCGGAGGCGAAGTGGAGTCCCGCGAAGAGGGCGCCGCTTTGTCCGCGGTTTTGGCTGAGGCGCAGGGGGGTGACGCCCGGGACGTTCTGGAGGAGTTCCCAAGTGCGGTCGGAACTGCCGTCATCGACCGCGACGACTTCGGCCTCGGGCTGGCAGGCGACGATCTCGCGGAGGACGAATTCGACGCATTCCTCTTCGTTGAAAAAGGGGACCACGATGCTGACGGTTGCGGTGGCGGGTGGCGTTTCCCGCAGGCCGGGGAGGCGGGTGAAGGGGGATGTGTAGCCGGGAGCGGTCATGTCATCGTGAAGGCGCTGGCGATCCGGGTTTCCCGACGGTTTCCCCGGAGGGCCAGGACTGCAAATCCCTCCCGCGGAAGACCGCGAAGAAGCGTTCGCTATCGTAGCCGAAGCGGACTGTGAATTCACCGATTTTTTCGACCTCGGCGAAGGCATCGGCGAAGCGCCGGGGCAGTGTGGAGACTTGCGGCATGAGAATGAGCGCGTCTTTCCCGCCGAAGCCGTCTTCGTAGGGATTGTTCCACATTTCATACTGGGAACTGATGCGGTCCTTCGATTCCCAACGATAGACGCGGGGCCGGTCGGGCAGGG
>JAAYAT010000058.1 GCA_012719225.1 Verrucomicrobiaceae bacterium | reverse complement strand
TGGGCTTCGGGGAGCGGGTAGGTGCCCTCCATTTCGATGGGGTTCTGCGTCGCGAGGACAAAGAACGGCTTGTCGAGGGCGAGGCTCTGGCCGGCCACCGTGACCTGCTTTTCCTGCATCGCCTCGAGCAGGGCCGCCTGGGTTTTCGGCGGGGTGCGGTTGATCTCGTCGGCGAGGATCAGGTTGGCGAAAATGGGGCCTTTGTTAAAGACCAGTTCGCGGCGTCCCTCGGACGTCTCTTCCAGAATCTCGGTTCCGGTGATGTCCGAGGGCATCAAGTCGGGAGTGAACTGGATGCGGTTGAAGGAAAGGTCGAAAACCTTCGCGAGCGTGCTCACGAGCAGGGTTTTCGCGAGTCCGGGCGCACCGGTGACGAGGCAGTGGCCGCCCGCGAGCAGGGCGATGAGCATCTCGTCGACGACCTCGTCCTGCCCGATGATGACCTTGCGCAGCTCCTTCCCGATGATCTCCCGGGCGGTGGAGAGTTTTCCGGCCATCTCCTCCTCCAGATCCAGGGTTGTGGCGGGGGCGGTTTCGGGGAGAGGGGAGTCGTTGCTCATATCGGAATGCCGGAAGGTAGCGGGAACCGAGGCCGGGGGGAAACCAAAAAATAGGCCGGAAGACGCGGGGGGGCAGCCCTCGTGGCACTGGCTCGCAAAACGGGATACGCTCCGGATGCCTCGCATCTATTTCAGATCTGCGGAAAATCAGGGCATTTTTCTTGGACGAGGGGACGTTTTTGAAAAACCGACGCCATTTGTCCGTTGCAAAATTTTTATTCGCGCCTAGATTCCGCGCCTTATGGCAAGAGTCGCTGGAAAAGCCAAAACACGAAAAGGGGTCTCCAAAAGATTTAAGGTGACCGGCAGTGGTAGGATTTTGCGTCGGAAACAGGGGAAAAGACACCTGAACCGTCGCAAAAATTCCAAGCGTCTTCGCCGTCTCGGACAGTCCGCTCTGGTCTCTCCGGCAGATGAGAAGAACGTAAAGATGAACATGCCCTTCTGCGGAAAATAATCCGCGGGGAGGCTCTACCGCTCGAACCGGATGATCCGGTTCACGATCGAGCTGACTGGCGGCGCGGCGGAAACGCCTACCGTCGCCTGATGAGAAGGTGAGTCAGCCGATTGAAAAGAAAACAACAACCAACTCAGAGGATAACATCACATGCCACGTGCCACCAATTCGCCTGCCACCCGCAAGCGTCGCAAGCGCATCCTGTCGAAGGCCAAGGGCTTCCGCGGAGGACGCTCCAAGCTCTACCGCACCGCCAAGGACTCCGTCTACAAGGCCATGCAATGGGCCTACCGCGACCGGAAAGTGCGCAAGCGCAACTTCCGCAGTCTCTGGATTCAGCGGATCAACGCCGCCGCCAAACTCAACGGAATGAACTACTCCCGCTTTATGGAGGGGCTCAGGACCGCCGGGATCGAAATCGACCGCAAAGTCCTCTCGGACCTCGCGATCCACGATGCCGAGGCCTTCAAAGCCCTCGTCCAGTCCTCGGCGAAAGCCCTCGAGGAAAAAGCCAAGCAGACCGCCTGAGTCAAATCATCCAACCTTCACAAAAGCCGGACGCTCTGCACTTGTGCGGGTGCCCGGCTTTTTTTGTTTCCCATGCGGAAGCCCGTTTGATTTTTGAAGCAACCCTGTTACGTCACTGATCCAACCCTCTTGCCACCCCTATGCTGACCGAGCTCGACACCATACAGACCGAAGCCCTCGCCGCGATCCGCGACGTCGCCGAAGAAACGGCGCTGGAAGCGGCCCGGGTGGGATTTCTCGGAAAAAAGGGACGCCTCACCGTCGCCGGCGCGGGAATGCGCGACGTCCCCGCCGAACGCAAAAAGGATGTCGGGCAGAAGCTCAACGAAGTCCGCACCGCGATCACTTCGGCGCTGGAGGAGAAATCGGCGGAACTCATCGCCCGGCGGGATGCCGCCGCCTTCGCCTCGATCGATCCGACCCTGCCGGGGCGTCCGCTCCCGCAAGGCGGACTCCACCCGCTCACCCTCGTCCTCGACGAAGCCGTCCGCATCCTCCGACGGATGGGGTTCGCCCTCGCCGAGGGACCCGAGATCGAAAGCGAATGGCACTGCTTCGATGCCCTTAACACCCCCGCCGACCACCCCGCGCGGAACGAGACCGACACCTTTTATTTTGAAAACGGCAAGCTCCTGCGCACCCACACCTCGTCGGTGCAAATCCGCACCATGGAGAAGGAGATCCCGCCGGTCCGCATCATCGCTCCGGGCAGCGCCTTCCGTCGCGACGAGATCGACGCGACCCATCTCAGCGCCTTCCACCAACTCGAAGGGCTCTACGTCGACCGCGGGGTGAGCCTGGCGGACCTCAAGGGCACGCTCGAATATTTCTTCCGCGAAATTTTCGGGTCGAAAACCGAGGTGCGGTTCCGCCCGCATTTCTTCCCGTTCACCGAACCGAGTTTTGAAGTCGATTTGAAACTCCACGCCGCCGGACGCGCCGCGAAATGGATCGAGATCGCCGGTTGCGGCATGGTCGATCCGGCGGTTTTCACCGAGGTCGGAGCCAAGCGCGGAGACGCCGCCTACGATCCCGATTCGGTCACCGGCTTCGCCTTCGGCATGGGCCTCGACCGCCTCGCCATGATCATGTATGGCATCCCCGATCTGCGCCTCCTGATCGAAAACGAGCTGCGGTTTTTGGAGCAATTCAGAGGATAGCTTTTTAGCAGGTAGCTTTTTTGCTGTTTAGCTTTTTAGGATGAGGGATCACACCAAGCTCACTGCTTTTTTGAAAGCCGATGAATTGGCTTTGGAAGTGTATCGGATCACGCGCAGTTTTCCGCAGGAGGAAATGTATGCACTCAAAAGTCAGATCCGAAGGGCGGCAGTTTCAGTTCCTTCCAATATCGTGGAGGGTTGCAGCCGAGAGGGAGAGAAGGAGTTTGTCAGATTCCTCGATATCGCCTTCGGCTCTCTACGCGAATTGTCCTACCAAGTATCCCTGTCCAATCGCCTTGGTTACCTTTCTCCGACCGATTATCAAAGCATCGCGCCGCTTCTCACTGAAACAGAAAAAGTTCTCGGTTCCCTCATTCGAAAAATCCGCTCCTCGTAATCCCCGGCTAAACAGCAAAAAAGCTACCCGCTAAAAAGCTCCTCCCCATGAATGTCTCCCTCCAATGGCTCAGTGACCATATCGACATATCGGACTACTCCATGACCCGGCTCGATGAGCTGTTGACCTTCGCGGGCATCGAGGTCGAGGGGGTCCGGAGCCTGCCCGATCACCTCGTCGTCGCGGAAATCCTCTCTTCGGAAAAACATCCCGACGCGGAAAAGTTGTCGGTCTGCCAGGTCGATGACGGTTCGGGGACTCCTCGCCAGATCGTGTGCGGGGCGAAGAATTACCAGGTCGGCGACAAGGTCCCGCTGGCCTTGCCGGGCTGTGTCCTCGACGCCGGGGACGGCCGGACGTTCTCCATCCGCGAGGGCAAATTGCGCGGGATCGATTCGCTCGGGATGATGTGTTCGGCGAAGGAAATCGGACTGGGCGAGGGAGAGGACGGGCTTCTCATTCTCTCGTCCTCGCTGGTGCCGGGAACCCCGCTGGGCGAGGTTTTTCCCGCGGTATTCGAACTCGAGATCACCCCGAACCGTCCCGATTGCCTCAGTCATCTCGGAGTGGCGCGGGAACTGGCCGCTCTCGCCAAAAAACCGCTCAAGGGTCTCGTCCATCACGGCGTTTCGACCACTCCGGTGAAGAGCGCGGCGGCGGACGAGATCACCCTCTCTTCGGAAACCTGCCCCTACTACACCGCCCGCATTCTCCGCGGGGTCAAGGTGACGGAGTCGCCCGCCTGGCTCAAGGCGAAGCTCGAGTCCATCGGGCTGCGTCCGATCAACAATATCGTCGATCTCACCAACTACGTGCTTTTCGAGACCGGCCAGCCGCTCCACGCCTTCGACCTCGCCAAACTCGACGGCGGCATCGTGGTCCGCGCCGCCGCCGAGGGGGAGAAATTTCTCGCCCTCAACGGGGAGGAATACGAGTTGAGTGCCGACGATCTCGTCATCGCGGACCGCACCAAGGCCGTCGCGATCGGCGGAGTGATGGGCGGGGAAGACAGCGGAGTGACCGAGACCACCACCGACGTGCTCCTCGAGGCGGCCTATTTTGCTCCGGCGGCGGTTCGCCGGACGGGGCGTCGCCTCGGGATCCATTCGGACTCGAGCTACCGCTTCGAGCGCGGCGTCGATCCGCTGCAGATCGCGGGCGTCTCGGACTTCGCGGTACAACTCATCCTCGAACTCGCCGGCGGCACGGCCGATCCGGAGTTGCTCGTCGCGGGAGCCGCACCGGCTGGACCCAAACCCGTCGCCCTCGACAACGACTACTGCCGCGCGGTCATCGGCGCGCCCCTCGACGACGGGACGATAGAGGAGATCCTGAGCTCGCTCGGGTTGGAAAAAGAGGGCGACGCCTGGGCGATCCCCAGCTACCGCCTCGATCTGGTGCGCGCCATCGATCTGGTCGAGGAAGTCGCGCGGGTCCACGGGCTCGACAAGGTGCCCTCGCGGACGCGGGCGACCTTTTCCGCCACTTCGAAGGCGGATCAGTTCTACGATTTCCTGCGTTCGGTGCAGGACCGCCTCGCCGGGTTGGGCTTCTACGAGACGCGCAATCTCAAGCTCGTCTCCGCCGCGCAACTCGCCGACGATCTCGCCACGACCCATCGCGGGATGAGTCCGGTGCGTTTGAAAAATCCGCTCAACGACGAGCAGGATTACCTGCGCCCCGGGCTGATCCCCGGACTGCTCGCCTCGGCGGCGCGGAACCAGCGTTTCGGACGGCACGATCTGCGCCTTTTTGAAGCGGGCCGCGTCTTCACCGCGACACCCAAGGGCGAAGAGATCGAGCACGAGCATCTCGCCCTGCTCCTGACCGGAGCGCGGGTCCGTCGCAGTTGGGCCGACAGCAAGCCGAGCCTTCTCGACATTCACGACCTCCGCGGCGTGCTCGAACAGATCTGCCCCGAGGGATTGAATTTCGTCACCATCGAAGACCCGCGCCTGCTCTGCGCCTGCCGCATCGAGATCGGAGCGGGGAAAAAGGCCGCCGCCATCGGGCTGGCCGGGATCGTGCCGCCCGCCCGCGCCCGCGAACTGGACATCGCCACGCCGGTCCTCGTCGCCGAGATGAACCTGAAAAAGCTCATGGCGGCCCGCCGCGGCGACCCCACCCACGCCGATTTGCCGAAATTCCCCGGCAGCTCGCGCGACGTGGCGATGCTGGTGCCGAGGAATCTCCCCGCCGGTGCCGTGGCGGACTTCCTCCGCGCCCATCCCGAGCCGCTCCTGCAGTCATTCGAGCTTTTCGACCTCTTCGAAGATCCCGAGGGGGTGAAACTGGCGAAGGACAAGAAGTCGCTCGCCTGGTCGATTTTGTATCGTTCTCCGGACCGGACCCTGGAATCCCACGAGGTGGAAACAGCTCACGCGAAACTTTTGGATTCCCTTCGCTCGGGATTACACGTAGACTTCAGGTAAGCGTGTGGAAAGCGTCCCACGCCGACGTGAATTTCCGAATTTTCCTGCAGTGTTCGACCATTACCCATCAAAAACAGGCCCGGACCGTTGATACGTTATTGGGGGCTTAGCAAATCGTCGGCTGTCAGGCCTTCACTGGAAGGCAAAAGTCGATGAGCGGCTCCCTCCCTGTTGAGAAACGGGAACGTGAGCCTCTGGATCGGGAGACGGCACAGGCGGGAATTCCCTAAAAGCGCCTCACACCCCCAGCGGTGTCGAGGCGCTTTTTTTGCGGGTCCAAAATTCCGGCTGCCCGCTACCTTGCCGCGAGTTGGCGGCGGAAGGCGCTGACCGCTTCCACCATATTTGCCAGGGCGGGTTCCACCTCGGCCCAGCCGCGTGTTTTCAGGCCACAGTCGGGATTGGCCCAGAGGCGGTCCGCCGGGATCACCGTCGCGGCCCGGTTGAGACAGGCCAGCATTTCAGCGCTCGAGGGGATGCGGGGGGAGTGGATGTCGTAGACGCCGGGACCGATTTCGTTCGGATAGGCAAAATCGGCGAAGGCGTTGAGCAGGTCGAGATCGGAGCGGGTGTTTTCGATGGTGATGACATCGGCGTCCATCGCCACGATAGCCTCAAGCATGTCATTGAACTCCGAATAGCACATGTGGGTGTGGATCTGTGTGGCGTCGTCGACTCCGGAGGCGGAGAGGCGGAAGGCGCGGACAGCCCAGTCGAAATAGTCCGCCCGGTCGCTTTGCCGGAGCGGCAGGCCTTCTCGGATGGCGGCCTCGTCGATCTGAATGATGGGGAGTCCGGCCTGTTCCAGGTCAACCACTTCGTCGCGAATCGCGAGGGCGATCTGAAAAGCGGTCTCCCGACGAGGTTGGTCGTCGCGCACGAAACTCCATTGCAGTATCGTGACCGGCCCCGTCAGCATCCCCTTCATCGGACGAGTGGTCTGGGATTGTGCGTATCGGGCCCAATCGACGGTCATGGGGGCCGGTCGGCTCACGTCACCGAAAAGAATGGGGGGTTTCACACAGCGGCTGCCGTAACTCTGCACCCAGCCGAATCGGGTGAAGGCAAATCCGTCGAGCTGCTCACCAAAGTATTCGACCATGTCATTGCGCTCGAATTCGCCGTGTACCAGAACGTCGAGACCAACTTTCTCCTGCCACTTGACGCATTCCGAGGTGGAGAGCCGGAGAAAAGTCTCATACTGGGCCTCCGTCCACTCGCCCCGACGGAATTTGGCCCGGGCATCGCGGATGCTTTTTGTCTGGGGAAAGGAACCTATCGTGGTGGTTGGCACCGGTGGCAGATTCAGTTTCCCGATCTGTTGTTTGCGGCGGGTTTCGAAGGGGGCGTGGCGGGTGAACTGCTCCTCGCGCAAGGCGGCGAGACGAGCCCGCACCGCAGGGACACAAACCCGCTCACTGCGGCGGCGGGAGAAGATGTCCTCTTCGTTGGCGAGCAGGGCGGCGTCGGCCTCGCGGTTTCCGGCGGCGGCCGCGGCGAGGAGGGAGAGCTCGGCGAGTTTTTCGTCGGCAAAAGCGAGCCAGCGAACGAGTTCGGGATCGAGCTCCGTCTCGCTCGCGAGTCGCACGGGGACGTGAAGCAGGGAGCAGGAAGGGGCGAGCAAAACCCGGTCGGGACCGAGAGCGTGGATCGCTTTTTTGGCCAGTTGCAGGGCCGCCTTCAGGTCGGTCTTCCAGATGTTGCGGCCATCGATAAGACCGAGGGATAGGTGTTTGTCCGATCCGGCGAGCCCCTCAATTACCGTATCCACTTCCTTGCGTCCGCGCACCGCGTCAAAGTGGATCCCGGCGACGGGCAGGGAAAGCAGCGTCGGGAGATTTCCCCGCAGTTCGCCAAAGTAGACGGCGACTTCGATTTCGATGCCGGGCACTTCCGCCGCAAAACGCTGGTAGGCTTTTTGGTAGCGATTCGCGAAGGCCTCTCCCAGATCGAGGGCGAGAGCCGGTTCGTCGAACCGGACCTGCCCGGCACCGAGTTCGGCGAGGCGACGAAGAATTTCGACATAGCCGTCGAGGAGGCCGTCGAGCAGATCGTAGCGGTCGAAGCTGCCGTCTTGGTCTTTTTCCTTGCCGAGATGCAGGTAGGTGAGCGGACCAACGAGGACGGGGACGGTCTCGATCCCGAGCGCCCTGGCTTCGCTGTACTCGTCAAAAACCTTTGTTGTGGAGAGGCGGAAAACCGTCGTCTTGTCGAATTCGGGTACGAGGTAGTGGTAGTTGGTGTCGAACCACTTGGTCATTTCGCAGGCGTATTCACCGGTTCCGCCGCCACAGCATCCGTCCGTCTTCGCCGCGGCACCGCCGCCACGGGCCATGCGGAAATAGAGTTCCGGGGTGACGGTGCCGCCGTCCCAGCCGAAGCGGGCGGGCACGTTCCCCAACAGGCAGGTTTGATCGAGGATCTGGTCGTAGTAGCTGAAGTCGTTGCTGGGAATGAGGGTGAGGCCCGCGTCGCACTGTGTTTCCCAATGGAGCTTGCGGAGGCGAGCGCCTTCGGCTTCCAGCTCCTCCAGGCTTGCGTCGCCGGACCAATGGCGTTCGAGAGCCCGCTTCAGTTCGCGTTTGGCACCGATGCGAGGATATCCGAGATTCTGAGTTTTGATCGAGGTCATGGCAGTAGCTTCAGGCAAAAACGAATGTGAAGGTAACGAAATGATTTGCCGAACAACATGAATCTGATTCAAGTTACAAGAACCATGCTGGAGCTTCGTCATTTCCAAACTCTCATCGCCCTCGCCGAAACCGGCAGTCTCGCGAAGGCCGCCGGTCGGGTGCATCTCACCCAATCCGCGCTGTCGCATCAGGTGAAGGCGCTGGAGCAACACTACCGCTGTTCGCTTTTCGAGCGGAAATCCCAGCCGCTTCGCTGGACACCGGTGGGGGAGCGTCTTGTCGCCCTCGCCTACGACGCGCAGCGGCTCTTGTCCGAGGCGGATCGCGAGGTGGGACGACTCCTCGCCGGAACGGCCGGACAGATGCGCATCGCGGTGGAGTGCCATTCCTGCTTTGACTGGCTCATGCCATCGATGGACGTCTTTCGCGAGCGCTGGGAGGAGGTCGAGATGGATCTGGTCTCCGGCTTCCATCCCGACCCGATCGAACTGCTCAACGAAAACCGCGCCGAACTGGTCATCGTCTCCCGGCGGAGTCGGCGACGCGGGATCGTCTTTCATCCGCTTTTCCGATATGAGATGTCAGCGATTCTTTCCAAAAAGCATGCCCTCGCGGAAAAACCTTTTCTTGTGGCGAGTGATTTTTCCGATCAAACCCTCATCGCCTACCCCATTCCCGATGTCCGTCTCGACCTCGTGAGGCGGGTTCTGGGTCCGGCCGGAGTGCATCCCGAACGTCGCGCCGCCACCCTGACCGAGGCCATTCTCCAACTCGTCGCGAGCGGACGGGGCATCTCCGCCTTGCCTGCCTGGGCGATCCAACGCTACCTCGACCGCGGCTATGTCGTCGGGCGACCCATCACCCGCAATGGATTGCAATGCGAACTCTTCGCCGCCACCTCCGACGCGGGGGCGAAGACGGACTACCTGGCGGACTTCATCGGGACGATGCGAGAAGTGTGTTTTTCGCAGTTGCAGGGAGTAACGACCTTCCCTGAGGCATGATTTTTTCCCGGCATTCTCTCAGGGCGCGATACCGCCCGTGAAGGTCTCGGTCACCACCGGCGCGATGGAGCCGCCGGGTTTGTAGTGGTAGACGCGGGTGGCTTGCCCGGCGGGATCTTCGGCGGCGTAGAGGGCGACCTCCACCTTGGGCGGAGTCCCCGACGGCGCGTTCTCCAGCAACTTCGTCTCGATGCGGATCTGGTTTTGTCCCCGCCGCACCCCGCCCATGACGAGTTCGGTGACCTTGCTGTTGGAAAACGTGCCTGTGGGATGGCCGTTCACGGTGATTTTGACCTCGTAACCGGTCGCGTCGATCCAAGCTTCGGCGACGAAATCGGGTGCCTCGACGGGCTGGGGGACCGGAGGCAGAAAGGAGGCGGGCTGGAATTCGTCGCCCTGCAGAAAGCTGAAATCACTGTTCCGGATCTGCAGGAGAAGCTCCCCGTCGTTCCCGATCTTGACGACGCGCAGGTTGTCGAATTTCCAGCGTCCCTCCTCTTTCAGAAAATGGAGCACGAGGAGGTTGTCCGGGATCGCCAGTCCGTCGCCCTCGCCGAAGTTGGCCTTCCCGAAATACGTCGCGGTCGCGGTCTCGCCGGTGGAGAGCACCCCGAGCGGGATGAGTCCGGCGAGGGTGGGCGCGCCGACGGGATCCTCGAAAAGGGCCCGGGGAAAGGGTTGCTTCTGGGAAACGATGCGGTTGCGGGTCTCGATCTGACGGCTGTAGGCGGTGGTGGCCTCCCAGGTTTTGAGATCGCCGGACGCCATCGCGTCGCGCCAGGCGTCATAGGCCGACTCCAGCGAAACGCGGATGGTGTTGTCGGGGCGGGCCGTGGTTTCGGGGTTCTGGGCCAGCGCCGTGAGCGGGGAGCAGACGAAGAGGAACGCTGCTAGGAGGAGTGTGCGGATCATGCGGGAGAGTGAGCTGGAGGAAACTACCCTTTTTTGCGGAGGATTGCAAAAGGGCGGGAGGAAGGGGTTCCGTTCCGCGTTCGCGTGCCCTTTTCACGATCCGTCGCGGCCCGGGGCCGTGATAAAGTGGCCCATGTTTTTTTCTCCGAATCTTTCCAAGGCATCCCGCGAGGGCCGCTCCGCGATCCACGGCGCGAAGGGCTTGCTCGGGTGGACCGTGTCTCTTTTGGTTTTGGGAATCGGATGCGGAGCGAAGCTGCGGGCGGAGAACGCGCTGGAGCAAGCCAGAGCCGACGCTCCGGTGAGATTTTGGGACTTTGAAGAAAAGAGCGTTCCCGCCGGAGCGATCGGGCGGGTCGAGAGTGCCGCCGGACCGACGAACCGCGATTCGCACACGCTCCCGGCGGAAAACCGGGGCATCCTCCTCCACGGTGACGGCGGACGCATCGAAATCGCGGATCGTCCCGAGTTGCGGTTCGACGCGGGCGACACGATCACGATAGAGGCCTGGGTGAAAATCGACGGCAGGGCCGGGAACGGTGCCCGCTACATCATTGGCAAAGGCCGCGACACGTCGAGCGGGAGCAACCAGAACTGGGCGCTGCGGCTGGCCCACTCGGGCGCATCGTCGAAGCTGAGCTTTCTCTTTCGCAGCCGTCCCGAGGGCGATCACAAGGGCGACTACCATCGCTGGACTTCGACCTCGGAGGTCGGCGCCGACGGGAAATGGCATCATATCGCGGTGACTTATACCTTCGGGGAAGCCGACAGCATCCGGGGGTATATCGACGGGAAAACGACCGCGGGCCGGTGGGAGGCGGGCGGTGCCACGGCGCGGCCGCCGGTGGTCGACGAGGGCTCGGTCATCATCGGATCCTCGCGCGGCGGCGCTCGGGGAAACAGCTTCCACGGCGCTCTCGACGGGATTGCGATTCACCGCAGGGCGCTCCCGGCGAAGCGCTTGGCCGCTCGCTACCGGCGCGTCGTTCCCGAGCCGATGCCGCCTCAGTTGACGAAAGTGGAAAAGGACGAAGTGCTCGTCGAGATCCGCGAGACCGGCGGCAGCACGAACGAATGGCCCGATCTCGACAAAGCCCCCGACGAGATATTTCCGCTGACGGCCTTTTCCCTGACCTCGCTGCCGCATCGCTACAACGAACGGGGTTCGCGGACAGATCGCACCCTGCCGCTCCACCTCCGCTTCGCCTCCCGCGTCACTTTTCCCGAAGGAACGCACCGCCTTCTCCTCCGCGCTCCGGGCCTCAGCCGCCTCAGCGTCGACGGCGAGGAAGTCGCCTCGATCCAGGCCTTCAGCATCAGCGGGAGCGCTCACGGCGAGATGCGCCCGATGCCCGAGGGAGAGCTTCCCTACCCCCGTCTCCGCATGGGCACGCGCGAGGTCATCGTCACGATAGAAGGCGGAGGGTCGAAGCTGGTGGTCGCCGAATCCCTCGTCGGAAGTTCGCGCCGCCGCCTCAGCGTGAATGAGTTCCTCGTGGCGATTCACCCGAACGAGAGCGGTTCGTGGTGGATTCTCTCCGCCGGGGAAACCGCCCCGATCCCTTTCACGACGGAGTCTTTCGCCGCCCTGAACCGGAGCCAGCACGATTTTTTCACCACTCTCGACCAAAAGAGGAGGGACCGGGCCGCCGCCGCGCTCGCCGATGAGATCGCCCTCCGCCACGAGCAGGCCCGCGCCTACCTCGCCACCCTGCCTCCGGTGCCGCGGCCCGCGGGGGCGGAGAAAGAGACGGAACCCGTCGCTCTCATCGATGCCTTCCTCCAGGCGAAAATCACCCGCGCCAAAGCCGCCTCACTTGAGAACGCCGCGATTGCGAAACCCGAACACGCCGAGGTCGTCGCCCTGCTCGAATCCACCTGCTTCCGCTGTCATGGCGAAAAAGCCCAGGGCGGACTGAAGCTCGACAGCCGCGAGGCCGCCCTGGCCGAAGGCGAGTCCGGGCTCCCCGCCGTCGTCCCCGGCAAACCCGAGGAAAGCGAGCTGATCTATCGATTGACCACGGACGACACGGACGAGGTGATGCCGCCCAAAGGCCACGGTTTCACCAAAGAACAGGTCGAAAAAACCCGGCGCTGGATCGCCGACGGAGCCCCCTGGGTGACGCGATCCACCGTCGTCAGTGTCCCGTCCGAGGCGGAACCGCTCGCCTTCCTGCGGCGTCTCTACCTCAATACCGTCGGAGTCCTGCCCACTCCCGAGGAAGCCCGCGCGTTCCTCGCACTGCCGCCCGAGACCCGGACCGCGACCACGGTGGACCAACTCCTCGAAGACCCGAGAAACGCGGATCACTGGGTCAGCTACTGGCAGGATGCCCTCGCGGAAAACCCGAGACTCATCAAGCCGGTCCTGAACAACTCGGGACCCTTCCGCTACTGGCTGCACGAAGCGCTCCTCGACAACAAACCGATGGACCGCTTCGTCGCCGACCTCGTGACTTTCCAAGGCAGCGTCCACGGCGGGGGTGCGGGCGGCTTCTCTCGTGCCGCCGAGAACGATGTCCCCATGGCGGCCAAGGCCCATATCATCGGAACGGCCTTTCTCGGTGTGGAAATGAAATGTGCCCGCTGCCATGATTCTCCCTATCACTCCACCAAACAAAAGGATCTTTTCGCGCTCGCCGCGCTGCTCGAAGGCGAACCCATCACCCTCCCGACCAGCTCAACCGTACCTCCCGAGTTTTTCCAACGCGAAGGCAAGAGCGATTCGGTGGTCAAAGTGACGCTCCAGCCCGGCACCGCCGTGGCACCGGAGTGGCCTTTTCCCGATCTGATCCAAAGTGATTTGTCAGGAGAGAAAATCGACCTCGCCTGGGAGATCGTCCGCCCCGAGAACGAGCGCTTCGCCCGGGTCATCGTCAATCGCGTCTGGAAACGCTACTTCGGAGAGGGATTCGTCGAGCCGGTCAACGACTGGGAGGGCAACCAGCCGAGCCATCCGGACCTGCTCGATTTTCTGGGCCGGGAATTCGTCGCCTCGGGCTACGACATGCGCCATCTCTCGCGGCTCATCCTGAACACCGAGGCCTTCCGCCGCGAAGCGCGTTTCGCGAGAACCGCGACACCCGACGAACGGTTCTTCGAGGCACCCCTGCGGCGGAAATTCACCGCCGAGCAGCTCGTCGACAGTCTCCTCGCCGCCTCGGGCGTTCCCAACTACAGCGAGGAACTGACTTTTGACGTGGGCGGCGTCTATCCCCCGCAGAATTTCCTCAACCTCGGTGTTCCCGAACGAGCCTGGGAGATGATCTCGACCTCGAGCGACCGCGACCGCCCCAGTCTGACCCTCCCGAAAGCCGACTCCATCCTCGCGGTCATGACCGCGAACGGCTGGCGCGACGAGCGGGCCGAACCCATCGCCGAGCGGACCAATGAGCCCAATGTGATCCAGCCCGGAATGCTCGCGAACAGTCTCATGGGGATCTGGGTGACGCGGCTCAGTGACTACAGCGATCTCACCGGACTGGCCATTGCAGCGACCTCGCCGAAGGAACTCATCGAAGATCTTTTCCTGCGTTACCTCACGCGTCTTCCCCGGGAGGAGGAAAAGGCCGCCTTCACCGAGTTGCTCGCCAACGGCTTCGCCCAACGGCTCGTCACCGCACAGCCCGATTTCCAAAAACTCGCCTACATCCCCGAGGTCCGGGAAGTGAGCTGGACAAACCACCTCAGCGTCGCGGCGAACGAATTCTCCGCCGCCCGCGAACTCCGCGCCCACGAAGGACCGCCCGCAACCCGCTGGATCGTCTCCGACTGGCGCGAGCGCATGGAGGATGTCGTCTGGGCTCTCGTGAACTCCCCTGAAATGACCTTCGTTCCGTGATCCCGTTCCGCACTCCGTGAGCCGCGGACGCTACTCCCCGGGTTCCCCGAGCACTTCCTTGCGCAGATCGCGCATCACCCGCAGGACTCCCCAAGCCGCGCCCCGCATTTCCCTCGCTCCGCTTTCCCGCTTCGGACTGGCTCGCCCCCGCTCCTTTTCCCTCTCGAAGATCCCGTCGACAAAGGCCCCCGTCCCCAGCACCGCCCCGTCGCTCAGGTAGCGAACCCGGTGCCGCAGCACTTCACTCAAGGGCAGCGCTCCTCGCGCCCGAATCACTTTCTCCACCTCCGCCGAGG
>JAAYAT010000057.1 GCA_012719225.1 Verrucomicrobiaceae bacterium | reverse complement strand
CCGGTCGGTCAGGGAGAGGGCGAGTCCGGCGGGCATCAGGGAGGTGTCGAGTTCGGCGATGGAGGCCAATTCGTCCAGTTCGAAGGTCACGGAGTGCCCGTTGACGTCGCGGACGCGCTCGCGGGTGTAGGACTGCATGCGGATGCCGACGATGGTGCGCCCGTCCTTCAGGGTGACGGCCCGGGGCAGGTACTCCGGCGCGATCTGGCGGCTCGGTTGCAGGATGCTCTCGAGGAGCCAGTCGAGATCGCCGCCGACGCCGACGGCACCGAGGTCGGGACCGACGCTACGACCGCGTCCCTCGTGGCGGTGGCAGTTGGCGCAAAGGGCGAGGGAGGCGTGGTGAAAGACTCTCGACCCCGCCGCGAGATCGGCTTCGCCGGGCACGGCCTCGAGGAGCTTTTTCCAAGCGGCGGTGTCGGTGGCGGGCGGACGGTTTTGGAAGAGCACTGCGGGGGTGAGGAGGGCGGCGAAAAGATCGTCCGATTCGGGAAAGCGTCCCCGCAGGTCTTGCAAGGTCTCTTTTTCGGGATCAGCCAGGCTTCGGTTGCGCAGGGCGCGGAGGGCCTCCTCGCGCAGGGGCCGATGCTCTTCCCCGGCGAGGCGCAGCAGCAGGGGGATCTGCTGGTCGGCGACGGCGGCGAGTCCGGCGACGGCGTGGGTGCGCAGGACCGGATCGAGGGAGGCGTCGGCGGCGACTTGCACGAGCAGGTCGGCCCCCGCCCGCGGATTGTCGGAGAGAGCCAGCACCACTTCGCGGGAAATGTCGGGGTCGCCCTCGTCGAGGAGTTCCCGCAGCAGTTCGGGGGTGAGTTCTTTGGGGAAGCTGACGCGCGCGACGGGTCCGGTTTCGTGGGGACGCCAGTCCTGGGCCGGGAGCAGTCTCAGGGCGAAGGCGCGCAGGGAGGGCGAGCTGTTTTTGTCGCGGAGACGGGCGAGGAGGAGTTCGGCGTTGCGAACCCCCTGTTCGGGCACGCCCGAGAGGGTGTTGTGGGCGGCCACGGCCGCTTCGAACGCAGTGAAGGAAAGGTCGCTGCGGGCGAGGAATGCCTTCACCGCGGGCAGGGCCTCGCGGGTTTCCCGGTGGGACAACCAGCGCAGCCCCTCGAAGTTCACCGCCGGGTCGGGATCGCGCAGGAGGGTGTCCACCCAGGGGGCGGGATCGACATCCGAAGCCGCGAGGGCGAGCACGGCGGCGAGCCGCCGCTCCGGCGACAGCGCGGAAAACGTGTCCGGGGCCCAGCCCGCCGCAGCGTCGACGGCGAGACGGACGAGGGCGGCTCGCGCGACGAAGGGATCCTCGTGCCCGGCCAGGGCGAAGAGGGCGTCTTCGCCCGGGTCTTTCGACCCCGTCCGGATTTCCCCGGCGAGCGTGGCCCCGGCAGTGGTCCCCTCAAGTTCGAGCGGGCCGACCCAGTCGGCTTTTTACAGATCGATCTCCAGTTTCCAGAGCCGCCCGAAGCCGTGGACCGGATAGCGCCCGTCGACCCAATCGGTCATGTACCAGGTGAGCTTGTCCGGGTCTTTTCCCGAGGGATCCCGCGCGAGGCAGGTGGGACGGAAAAAGAAGGAACCCTGCACGATGGGGATGCGTTCGCCGCCCCGGTAGGTCGCCCCCTCGGCCGTCAGCGGGAAAAAATCGACGCGGTGGTCGCCCCAGGACGGAATCAGCATTCCCCGACCCAGGGGCAGGACCGCGCAAGGGGCCTCGCCCGAGGGGACCACCATGGGCAGGGAGCCGCGCAGCTCGCCGTTCCACCCGACAAAGGGATGGTGCGCCTTTCCGCCGTAGTGGCGGCGGTAGCCGTAGTCGCCGCCTTCGACGATGTGCAGCAGGCGGCAGGGCGGGCGCTCGCCGGGGTCGTTGTCCACCGCGAAGATTTCTCCGTCCTCGCGCACGCAGATGCCGAAGGGATTCCAGACGCCCCGCGCGATCCAGCGCAGCCGGGAACCGTCGGGGGCGCAGCGGAACACGCCGCCCTCGGCGCGCCCGGAATGGGAAGCGCCGTCCGCGCCCTTCATCGTCCAGGGTTTCGCGAAATTTTCCCCCAATCCGAAGACGAGGTCGCCGTCGGGATGCCAGGCCAGCCCGGACATGCCGTTGTGGGGATAGCTTTCCTCGGATTCGAGCGCCACGAGGGTTTCCTCCTGATCGGCCTTGCCGTCGCCGTCGCTATCCCGGATGCGGAGGACGCGTCCGCGCTCCGCGAGGTAGACCCAGCCGTCCGCCCCCAATTCCAAGTCCATGGTCTGGAAGGTGTTGTTGTAAAACACCGTGCGCGTGCCGTCGGGCGCGAAGCGCAGCACCTCGTCCTTGTCCGGCCCCTCGTAGCCTTTGGGAGTTTCGTGCGTGTGCGAGGCGATCAGCCAGACGTGGCCCTCCGCGTCCACGTCGATCCCCGTCGGAGTGACCACCGCGGGATGTTCCGCGATCATCGTGATACTAACGCCCTCCCGCAGCGCCTTCGCCTCCGGAGCGGGTGGCTTGGGGGCCTCCGCCGCCCCGGTGACCCGGACGAGAGCCGGGGAAAGTGCGAGGAGAAAAACGGTGATCCGACAGACAAGGACAGTGGGCGTGACAGGGCGGTGCATGGGGAAAAACAAGAAAACTCCCGAACACTTGCACCCGCCGGGAGGCGGATCGCAATGGCACGTAACCGTACTTTCCCGATTCACGCCGGAGCGAACCAGGATGCCGGAGCCCGTTTGGCGAAGGTGGGGCGAACCGTCCCGGTGAGCCGTCGCGGCATCCGCGGCGATCTTTTTCTCTTTTCCGCCCGGCTACCGCACGCTTCTCAGCAGCGTCTCGGGACGGGTCGCCACGACGGGCTGCAACGGGGCGTAGAGGCGCACCGTCACCGCCCAGACGGCGTTGGATATGTCCAGAGACCAGATTTCGGGGGCGGCGGTTTCGGTGCGCTCGGCGGAGAACAACTCCAAGGATTGGATGTCCGTTTCGCGCCGCACCTCTTCTCCGGCGGGATTGAGGAGCGCGACATCCACTGTGGAATCGCTGGAGACCCCGACGGTGAACGAGGCGACGCCGGCGGGCACTTCAAAATAGAGCCGCCCCTGCCGTGAGAGAAACTCCAATCCGTCCTCGACGAGATAGCCGCCGCCGGGCCGCGACGAGGTGATCCCGATGCGATGCGAAAACTCCTGGGTGCGGACGAGTCGGTAGAGCCCGCTCCGTCCGGCGGTGAAGGGAAGGGAAAACGTTTTCTCGTCGGCGGGCAGGGTGTGGACGGCGAGTCGTTTGCCGTCGGGATCCCGCAGTTCCACCTCGACCTCCCTGTCCTGGACTTTTCCCATCGTGAGCCGCAGGGTCACGGTTTCGCCGGCCTCGGCGTACTGGAGATAGGTGAAGCGGTTGCGGGTCCGCAATTCCTTGCCGTCACTCTCTCCGGGCACCGCCTCGGAGGGCGGGCGCAGGGTTTCCTCCCGCAGTTCCGCCGGTTCGAGGGCGTTGATCTCCGCCAGCTCGGTGCGCTTCCTCGCGACGAAGCCGGCCAGGTCGAAGGGCGTGGTCTCGCCGTCCCGCCGCACCAGCAGGGTCCCGGTGATCTGGTCGGTCAGTTCGGCCCGCGCCTGGAAGCGCAGCGCGATCGGGTCCGCTTCGCCGTCCGTCTTGACGACGGTGTTGTCAAAGGCGACACCGCCCACGGCGCGATCGCTCATCTCCGCGTCCAGGGTGAGAGAGATGCGGAGCCGTTTCCAGTCGGGAACCGTTTCTCCGGGCGGCGAGGTGAAATCGAGGGTGCAATTTTTGAAAAGATACCGGGCGCTCCCGACGACCGGGTTGCGCAGGCTGACGCGGTTCCGCTCGATGATGCACTCGTCGAGGACGACCTCGCCGGCGACGGGGTTCTCGGGGGAACGCGTGATCGTGGACGCCATCCCGACGGAATTCCCGGACATCACGCAGCGGGTCGCGGTGATGGAAACGGGCGGAGAATCGCCGTTCAGGTTCACCGTATAGATGACCAGACCGCCGCCGGTGTTGCCGCTGAGGACGCAATCTTCCAAGACGCATCCGACCACCCGCTGCCCGGGCAGATTGGGTTCGAAGTCAATGCCCGCCTGCGGGTTGGTGCCGTCGGTGTTGGTGAGTTCGCAGCGGCGGATCGTGAGGTTTTCCGCGCTGATCACCGAGATGCCCTGCCGGTAATTGGCGTCGAAGCGCATGTCTTCCACGAGGACGTTGTGATTGTAGCCCGTCGCGCTCGCGCCCAGGTAGAGGCCGTCTCCGCCGGTTTCGGTGACGGTGAACCCGCGGATCACCACGTCGCGGCAATCCCACAGCGCGATGCCGTGCCGCCACTCGGCCTTCTCGTAGAGATCGGGATTGTCATAGTCCGCGCGGCGCATCCGCAGGGTGGCCTCGCCCTCCCCGACGAGGGCGATGTCCGTCAGTTCCCGGCCGGTGAAAAGGGAGTCCCGGATCCCCTTGAAAGCGCCTTCTTTCGCCCGCACCACCACTCCGTCGGAAAAAATAATCCTCTGATGGGAAACGAGCTGGAGCGGTCGGCTGATCACCCAATCGCCGCCGGGCTTGTCCACCACGAGGGTGGCCACTTTGGAATTTATCGCCGCCTGGAGACAATCGGTGGCGTCCTCCGGATCGAAGCCCCACCAGCTCGCGCGGGCGGTCTTCAGGGTTCCCGCTTCGACTTCGGCGATTTTCCGGGCCCGCTCGGCGGGGGGCAGGGGTTTCTCCTCGGACGCCGCGGCCGCGAGACACGGTGCGATGCAATCCGCCGCCGCGAGGAATCCGATGAGGAAGAGGAGAGAGGCTTTCATGATACGTGGACCGGGAAGGATTCGGGAGCTGGGGGAGCTTGGCAAATCAGGAACGAGCGGCGAGGACCGCCGCCGGACAAGGATCTCTCACAAGAATCGCGCTATTGCAATGGTTTCCCACTTTCTCTACGGTCGCTCCCCATGTCCCGCTTTTCCTTGATCGACTACGCCTTCTTTGGTGTCTATCTCGCCCTTTCCGTCGGTATCGGGCTGTGGTCGGCGCGAAAAAAGGCCTCCGACCTGGGCGATTATTTCCTCGCGGGACGGGGGATGAACAGCGTGCTCGTGGCCATGTCCATCCTCGCGGCGCTTTTCTCGGGGATCAGTTATCTCGCGGCACCCGCCGATGTTTACAAAAACGGTTTCGGCTTCGGCTACGTCGTCCTCGCCTTTTTCATCGCGACCCCGTTCACGGCGCTGTGGATGCTCCCGAAATTCTACCACTCGCGCTTTTTCACCGCCTACCAGTTCCTCGAAGAGCGTTTCGCCCTGCCCGCCCGTCTCCTCGCCTCGGGCCTTTTCGTTTTCCGGGTCTCCCTCTGGCTCGCCGCCGCGACCTACGCCCCCGCGCTGGCGCTGGAAAAAGTCACCGGGATACCGCTCTGGATCACGATCCTCGCCACCGGGACCCTGACGACTTTCTACACCGCGCTCGGCGGGATGCGGGCGGTGATCTGGACGGACGTGCTCCAGTTGCTGGTGCTCTTCGGCGGCCAGCTCGCCATCACCCTCGTCGCCATCGACAAGATCCCCGGTGGCTTGGGCGGGGTCTGGGACACCGCGCTCGCCGACGGACGCCTCGAAGTGAGCCTGTCTTTCAATCTCCACGAGCGCGTCAACCTCGGCTCTCTCCTCATCGCCGCCGCGTTTCTCCACCTCGTCCAGATGGGGACCGACCAGGTCTCGGTGCAGCGCTACCTCACCGCCGGTTCGCTGCGGGAGGCGAAGCGCTCCCTCTGGATCAAGCTCTGGTTCATCATCCCCGTGCTGGTCCTTTTTTACGGAACCGGCCTGGTCCTCTACGCCTTTTACAAAATCCACGGAGATCCCCTCGCCGCCGGACTCATCGAAAAGGAGGACCAGATCCTGCCCTACTTCGTGATCACCCAGCTTCCCACCGGTCTCCCGGGCCTGCTCATCGCCGCGATCTACGCCGCGAGCATGTCGACGATCTCCGCCGGTCTCAACTCGCTTTCCTCGGCCACTCTGGTCGACTTCCACCAGCGGCTCTCCCACGCCGCGCCCCTCTCCGACACCCGACAGGTGCGGAGAGCCCGCTGGGTCACGGTCCTCTACGGACTCCTCGTGATGGCCCTGGCCTTCGCCGTCTCGAAAATGCAGGGCAATCTCGTCGAATCGGTCAACACCATCATCGGCCTCGTCGGCGGACCGCTCCTCGGTCTCTTCTTCCTCGGGATGTTCACCAAGCGCGCCGACACCCGCGGGGCCCTCTACGGCTGCCTCACCGGATTCGTCAGTCTGCTCCTGCTCTATCTCTACCAGATCGGCGTCTTCACCGAAGAGCCGCCGGAGGTCCTCGTCTCTTTCATCTGGTTCAGCTTTTTCGGCTGTCTCGTCACGGTGGTCACGGGGCTGCTGCTCTCCGGGGGAAATCGGTCGTCCCGCCCGCAAAAAGACGCTTGAACTTGTCCCGCGCGGGCGCGATTTTCCCGACAACGATGCGATCATGAAGCCCTCCCTTCTCTTCCCTGCGGCGGCATTTGTCGGCGCCCTCGCCTTCACCGCCTGCGCGGGAAGAAACCAGGCCCCCTCGACCGCGCCGACCGCCGCGTCCGCTCCGTCGGCGGCGACTCCGGCCGTCTCTTCTTTCAAGGAAACCGCCAAGGCCGATCCCGCGACGGTGGTCCCCTACCCCTTCACCACCTGCGCGGTGATCCGCAAAGACCTCAAAGGCAACCCGAAATACCGCCGGGTCTACAAAAATCAGGAGGTGCTCTTCTGCTGCACGCCCTGTGTGAGGAGCTTCGACGCCAATCCGGACCCCTTCATGCCGAGGATCGTCGCGGCGGCGGAGGCCAAGGCCCGGGGCGAGGAGGTCTATTCGGGCTGGTAGATCCGGAGTCGGGCGGATACCGCGATCTCCGGAGCCGGGCCGGACGTTCAGCGGTCCTCCACTTCGACGTCGATGACGCCGTCGTCCTTTTTCGGTTTGCGCCCGAAGAGCGCCCCGATATCGAGGCCGAAGTAAGCGAGGCAACTGATGAGCATGGCGGCGGCGGCGGCCTCGTCGAGGTTGCCGATGATGGGGAGATTGTCGGGGATCAACTCCAGGAATCCCGCCGTCGGGTTGAAAAGATAGACCGCGCTGAGCGCTCCGAGGACCCCCACCACGATGGACGAACCCAGGCTGCGCTTTTTCGCTCCGTCCTCCGCAATCGTCTTATGATTTTCCATGACCCGCACTTTGCACCCTCCCGAAGAAGGAAGCGAGCGGAATCTATTGAGCTGGATGGCACTCGGTTGCGGTGGATCCCCGCTCAGGCGACCACCGCCGAAACGGGCCTGGAGACCCGTTCTACGACCCCCCTCGGGACAAAACCGTCCGTGATCAGCTCAGCTCAGCTCAGCTCAGCTCAGCTCAGCTCAGCTCAGCTCAGCTCAGCTCATCGAAATCGAAATCGAAATCGAAATCGAAATCGAAATCGAAATCGAAATCGAAATCGAAAT
>JAAYAT010000419.1 GCA_012719225.1 Verrucomicrobiaceae bacterium | reverse complement strand
CCCGGCGATGGTGTGCCGCTGCTCGGGGGTGAGCTGGCGCTCGATGCGGGCGAGGCGTCCGGCGAGGGAGGAGACGGTGTCGGCGTCACTCGCGCCCATGACGACCTCCATGGCGAGGTCCTTGAAGGAGACGCTCGGTTTCGTGATGGGCGGGCGGCTGGCGGTCTTGAGGGACTTGGTGACGCCGATGGCATCGACGATGACGTAGTGGGTCTTGGCGGAGGGAGCGGCGGACGTTACTTTTTTGAGGCCGTCGTGGTCGAGGGTGCGGGTGCCGCGGCCTTTCATCTGCTCGAAGTAGCCGCGGGATTTCACGTCGCGCATGAAGAGGAGACATTCGAGCGGTTTCACGTCGGTGCCGGTGGCGATCATGTCCACGGTGACGGCGATGCGGGGATGGTATTCGTTGCGGAACTGCTGGAGGACGGATTTGGGGTCTTCCTCGTTCTTGTAGGTGACCTTTTTGCAGAAGGCGTTCCCCTCGCCGAACTCCTCGCGGACGATCTGGATGATGTCGTCGGCGTGGGAGTCGGTCTTGGCGAAGACGAGGGTTTTGGGAACCTGGTAGGTGCCGTCGGCGTCGATGCGTCCGGGGAAGATTTCGGGGAGCTTGTCGCGGAAGGTTTGGATGACGGTGCGGATCTGGGAGGGATTGACGATGTCGCGGTCGAGTTTTTTGGCGGAGTATTCCTCGTCTTCGTCCTGCTGTTCCCAGCGCTTGGCGCGGGTGAGTTTTTCGCGTTTTTCGACGTGGCCCTTGAGGACGGTGCCGCCCTTGGCGGTGACATCGGTCTCGATGGTGTAGATTTCGCCCTGGACGTTGACGCCATCGGCGACAGCGTCCTCGTGGGTGTATTCGGAGACGACGTTTTGTTTGAAGAAGCCGTAGGTGCGGGCGTCGGGAGTGGCGGTGAGGCCGACGAGGAAGGCGTCGAAGTAGTCGAGCACCTGCCGCCAAAGGTTATAGATGGAGCGGTGGCATTCGTCGATGACGATGACGTCGAAGAACTCGGGCGGGATTTTTTCGGAGTAGGCGACGGGCAGCGGCTCGCGGCGGCGGCCGGTGAGTTCGCCGGGGTTTTCGTTTTCAGCGGATTCGTCGAGATCGCCGCCCTGGAGGATGGAATACATCCGCTGGATGGTGGAGATGCAGACCTGGGCATCGGCGGGGACGAAGGAGGAATTCAGCCGGGAGACGGTGTAGAGTTCGGTGAACTTGCGGTTGTCGTCGTTGGGGGTGAAGGCGAGGAACTCCTGCTCGGCCTGCTCGCCGAGGTTGCGGGTGTCGACGAGGAAGAGGACGCGCTTGGCGCGGGCGTGCTTGAGGAGGCGGTAGATAGAGGTGATGGCGGTGAAGGTCTTGCCGGAGCCGGTGGCCATCTGGACGAGGGCGCGGGGCTTGGCGGCCTGGAAGGAGGCTTCGAGCTGGGCGATGGCCTCGATCTGGCAGTCGCGCAGGCCGGCGGGGTCGAGGGCGGGGAGGTCCTGGAGGCGGTCGCGGAGGGAGCGGCCGGCGGCGAGGGAGTCGCGGAGGGTCTCCGGGCGGTGGAAGGAGAAGACCTCGCGCGAGCGGGGCTTGGGATCGTGCTGGTCGGTGAAGCGGACGAGGACGCCGGTGGCCTCGTAGAGGAAGGGCAGCGGGATGCCGGTGGACTGGATGTATTTCAGCTTGGCGGCGGCGTATTCGCCGGTCTGTTCCTCGACGGGGGTGATGTTGTGACCGAGGGTTTCCTTTTTCGCCTCGATGACGCCGACGGGTTTTTGGTCTACGAAAAGGACGTAGTCGGCGGGGCCCGTATCGGTGTGGTATTCGCGAATGGCCTGGCCCTCGCCTTCGTGGAGGTTGATGGCGGTCTTGTCTTGCACGGCCCAGCCAGAGGCGCGGAGCTGGGCGTCGATGGCATCGCGGGCTTTCTGCTCTGGGTTTTGATTGGGCATCGATGGTCGAAAGAGAGCGCCGCAGCAGCAAGAGGATGCGGTGAGGGGAGTTTCCCGCATAGACCTGCTCGGGGCAATCCATAACTTCAAAACTTGGCGGTAATGATAACGAAGCACGTTACCCTACACCCCGCCAAAAAAAGGACTTTCGCCGCGCGGTAGCGTCGAGCTGGTTGCGGCATGGAATGACAGGGAGGACGCCGGGGACCTCAATAATCCGCGCCCTTGAGGCTGGCGACGACGCTGGCGAGCCAGGTTTCCAGGTCGCTTCTGAGGTCGGAGACGATCTCGGGATATTGTTTTGCCAGGTCGGTTTTTTCCTGCGGATCGTTGGTGAGGT
>JAAYAT010000418.1 GCA_012719225.1 Verrucomicrobiaceae bacterium | reverse complement strand
CCGAAATAGGCGATGAGCTGCTGGGGGATGCACCGCGGCGTTTCACAAAGGCTCTCGACGAGGCGGAGTCGCTCGATCTCGCCGACCTCGCGGGACTCGAATCGCTCTATCATCCGCGCCGCGATGGTCGGGACGGAGCGCTCGCCCCCTGGCGCGAGACGATAGGCATGACGCAGGCCGTCGGGCTTGACGATTGCCTCCCCCTGGTCAGCGAGATAGCCGATCGCCCGGCGGATGCGGTCTTCGGGCTCGCCCAGTGCCGCGGCCGATTCGGCGATGGCGAAACGATGCCACAAGCGGCCTTTTTTTCCCGTTTCGAAGAGCTTTGTCAGGAACTCCCGGCGCTCCGGCGTGTGGCCGGCGATGACTTGGGCGAAAGGCCGCAGCAGTTGCACCTGATACCCGCCGTAAAAGGGGCCTTCGGGAATGAGGATGCCATCCAGTTCGAGATAGGTCAGGGCGGTCGAGACCACCGTCGGACGCATGTCCCGCGATTGGGAGAGGTCGTAGCGGGAGATGGAAAACCGCTCTCCCTGCAGCAAGACGTGTTCCACGAGCGATTTCACCGCCGTGGGCGAGGGGGTGTCGCCGTAGATGAAATTTTCCAGCACGGTGAGGTCGTCGGCACAGGCGAGGATTTCGCAGGTGGAAATCTCGCCGTCGCGTCCGGCGCGGCCCGACTCCTGCACGTAATTCTCCAGCGACTTGGGCAGGTTGTAATGATAGACATGCCGGATGTCCGCCTTGTCCACGCCCATGCCGAAGGCGATCGTCGCCACGACGACAGCGGTTGCTCCCGACATGAACCCGTCCTGTACGGCGGCGCGGTCCTCGTCGCGCATCCCCGCGTGGTAGGCCCGCGCGTTCACCCCGGCCCGATGGAGCAGACCGGCGACCCGCTCGGCGGTCTGCTGCAGCGTCACATAGACGATCGCGGGGCCGGGACCCGCTCCGGTCACGAGCCGGACGAGACGTGCGTCGCGTTCTTTTTCCGAACAGGGATGGATCCGAAAATGAAGATTCGACCGTGCAAAGCCGGTCTGGACATGATCGTCCGTCGCGATTCCGAAGCGCTCGCGAATCTGTTCCGCCACCCGTGGCGTCGCCGTCGCGGTGAGGGCAAGGATGCGTTCGACTTCGAGTTCCCGGGCCATTTCCGCCAACTTCAGGTAGTCGGGCCGGAAATTGTGACCCCACTCCGAGATGCAATGGGCCTCATCGACCGCGAGCAGGGAAATGCAGCAGGCCCGCAGGCGGCGCAGGAATCCCTCGTTCGCGAGCCGCTCCGGAGCGACGTAGAGGATCTTCAGGCTGCCGTCGCGCATCCCCTGGTAGATGGCCTCGATCTCGGTCCGCTCCAGCGTCGAATCGAGCCGGGCGGCGGCGATCCCCCTGCGACGGAGGGCCTCGACCTGGTCCTTCATCAGCGCGATGAGAGGCGAGACCACCAGGGTGAGATGCTCGAAAAGCAGGGCGGGAAGCTGGTAGCAGAGGCTTTTGCCCGCACCGGTGGGAAACAGGGCGAGGGCCGAGCGGCCCGCCAGGAGCACGTCGATGACTTGCTCCTGCCCTTCGCGGAACTCCTTGTGACCGAACCACTTCTCCAACTCCGCGCGTTTGT
>JAAYAT010000417.1 GCA_012719225.1 Verrucomicrobiaceae bacterium | reverse complement strand
TCGATCACTTGCCAGGGGAGGCCCCAGGTGTGGCAGTCGGCGAGGAAGGGATCGGGGTCGAGTTGCTCGACGTTCCAGACGCCCGGCTCGCGCCAGGCGCCGGAGAGGATCTGGCGTCCGCCTATCATCGCGGGGACTCCGGCGGTGTAGCTGATGGCCTGGCTTTTCACCTCGGCGTAGCACTCCTGATGATCGCAGACGTTGTAAATGAACTTGGTCGCGGTCTCGCCGGTGCCTTTGAGTTTTCCGGTGATGAGACAGCCGATGCAGGTTTTGCCCTTGGTGAGCGGACCGAGTGAGGCGGGGTCGGGGAGGAGCTTTTTGAGGAACTGGATCGGGATGATTTCTTTTCCTTCGTAATTGACCGGCTCGATCGCGATGAGTCCGACGTTTTGCAGCACGGTGAGGTGTTTGATGTAGTTGTCGGAAAAGGTCATCCAGAACCGGATGCGTTTCAGCCCGGGCAGATTTTGGGCGAGGCTCTCCAGTTCCTCGTGGTAGAGGAGGTAGATCTTGCGCGTGCCGACCTGGTCGTCGGGAAAGGGGTAGTCGAGGCCGATTTCGAGCGGTTTGGTCTCTATCCACTCGCCGTTTTCCCAGTAGCGTCCGTTGGCGGTGATCTCGCGGAGGTTGATCTCGGGATTGAAGTTGGTGGCGAAGGGCAGGCCGTGGTCTCCGGCGTTGGCGTCGAGGATGTCGACGGTCTCGATCTCGTCGAAGTAGTGCTTGAGGGCGTAGGCGCAGTAGGCGTTGGTCACGCCGGGATCGAAACCCGAGCCGAGGATGGCGGTGAGTCCGGCCGCCTTGAATTTTTCCTGATAGGCCCACTGCCATTTGTATTCGAAGCGGGCGGTGTCCTGTGGTTCGTAATTGGCGGTGTCGAGGTAGTGGACCCCGGCCTCGAGACAGGCGTCCATCAGGGCGAGATCCTGATAGGGCAGGGCGATGTTGAGCAGGAGGTCCGGTTGGATCTCCTTCAGAAAAGCGGTCACTTCGGCGACATTGTCGGCATCGAGCCGCGCGGTTTTGATCTCGACGCCAGTGGCGGCCTGGATGTCCGCGGCGATGGCCTCGCATTTCTCCAGGGTGCGGCTGGCGAGCCAGATTTCTCCGAAGGTGGCGGCGTCTTGCGCGCATTTGTGGGCGACGACGTTGCCGACCCCTCCCGCTCCGATAATGACCGTTCTGTGCATGGGTGTGAAAAAAGTGGAATGCTCCGATTGGGGAGGGGAATGTCAAAAAGATTTGTGCTCCGAGATTTGTGCTCCGCCCGGCGGGGATTTCGGGTGTTTTTTCCGGCGGTTGCCACTCGGACGAACGAGTTGGCGTGTTATGCGAGATTTTTCGCAATTTGCCGCGCGGTCGCGGAATTCCAAGGCGGGAGCGGTCGGGCGGCGGACGATTCTTAGCCCCGCGCGGGGCGACCGGGGCTCAATACAACTGGCCCTTGCGGTAGGCGGCGGGGGAGACGCCGCGATGTTGTTTGAGCATGCGGCTGAAGTAGTAGCGGTTGGGAAAGCCGCAGTTTTCCGCGACCTGTTCGATGGATTGCTCGGTGTGCCGGAGGAGATGGCAGGCGCGGTCGAGCCGGTAGCTGAGGAGGACGCTCATGGGTGCCATGCGGACCTGTGAGCGGAAGAGGTGGTTGAGGTTGCGCACGCTGACGCCGGCGGCGCGGGCGGCGTCCTCGGCGTTGATGCGGCGTGAGAGGTTGGCGCGGAGAAATTCCATGGCCTTGCTGACGCGATGATCCAGTTTCTGGTCGGTCCACGCCTCGGGCGTCAGTTGGGTGAGGGCGTGGATGACGAGGGCGGCGGATTCCCAGTTGCAGGGTTCGCCTTTGGCCTCGGCCAGCGATTCGAGGAATCCGGCGGCGATGTCGTCCACCGGCGAGGAGAATACGCCCGGCACCGAGAGCAGGTCGGAACGCCCCAGGATGAAGTGGACATACCACTTCGTGAAAGGCTCCGGATTGTAGGAACTGAAGGTGGTGCGCGGTGAGATGAGGTAGAGGTGGCCCGGTTCCAGGACGGTATCGACCGCGCCGAAACGGACCACGGCCTTGCCTTCCACCGGACAATAGAGCCGCCAATAGGGATCGATGAGCTTGTGCAGGTTCCACCGTTCTAGACGGATTTTGCGGGTGGTGAGGATTTCGAGGGAGAGACCCGGCAGCATGACCTCCCTCTCTCCCTCCACTTCGTGGGGGGAACCCGCGGGAACGAGGCTGAAAAGAGGGTCTTTATTTGTGCTCATTTCGGCATGTTGCGAAAAATGGCACAAAACCCTGCCGGGATCCAGTTGTAAATTTACAAGCCGGAAATGGCTTTCCTGTGTTTGCGCTTTCGCGATCGGACACAAAAGTAAAATTCCACCGGCTGCTATCTCCTCTCGCCGAAGAGGAAGCGTCCGATCCCGCGGAGAGCGTTGCCGATCCCGCTCTCGCCGGGGGGAGGCGGGGCGTCGTGGGCGGTGGCACCGGCGGCTGCGGATTCTCCCGGAACGGGGAAGCTCTGCGGGGCGCGGTTGCCGGTGAAAAGTCCCTGTCCGTGGCCCCGGCAGGTTCCGCGCGGACGAAGGTCGGGGGGCAGGTCCATCTGGTAGGGGAACTGGGTGCGGTTCGAGGCGATCTGTCCGCATTCGCGACAGAGGTGCGTGTTGGTCGAGCCGGCCGGGAGGGGAATTTTGGCTCCGGCATAGCCCGCGGTCTCGGCGGTCTTCATCACTTCCGTCCAAATCGGGAGGGCGAGGGTGCTGCCGTAGCCGCGATCCATGATTTTTTTCGGTTGGTCGAGTCCGACCCAGACGCCGGTGGTGACCTTGTCGGTGTAGCCGACAAACCAGGCGTCGACGTAATTGTTGGTGGTGCCGGTCTTGCCGCTCGCGGGGGCCTGGTATCCCGCCTTGCGCGCGGCGGTGGCGGTGCC
>JAAYAT010000416.1 GCA_012719225.1 Verrucomicrobiaceae bacterium | reverse complement strand
GGAGGCGGGCCTCGTCCCGCGAGTTCGTGCCGCAGTCGGCGGCGATGAGGAGATCGGGGGGATCGTCTTCAAAGCTGTTTTCGATGCCTTTGACGCTGAGGCCGTAGCCCTCCTCGAGCCGGGTCGGGAGAAAGGTGCGCGCCTCGAGACCGAAGGCCCGCAGGATGGAGTAGAGCAGGGTGATCGAGGTGACGCCGTCGACATCGTAGTCGCCGTAGAGGACGACGGACTGCCTGCCGTCGATCGCTTCGAAAATGCGCTGTACGGCCGCCGCCACGCCGGGAAGGGAGAAGGGATCGCCGAGATCCTTGAGGCGCGGGTGGAGGAATTGTTCCAACGACTCCCGATCGAGATGTCCCCGCTGCAGCGCGAGGGACACGACCACGGGGGCGAGCCCGAAGGCGCTCGCGTATTCGCGAACGAGCTCGGGGTCCGGCGGCGGGGTCACCACCCATCTGGTCTTGGCGGGCATGGTCGCACCTTAGAGAGCTAGGCCCGCGTGTAAAGAGAACCTCGAAAAAACGCCGAATGCCGGGTGCCGCAAGCGACAAAATCCTGACGTTGCCGGAAAGAACCGGGAACCCGGTCCCGGGAGGATCGTTTGGAGAACAACCGCTTCCCTCGCTCGAATGTTCTAAATCCGACAGACTCCTACCCCGCCAGCCCGAAGACCTCGTGGGTCACTTGGGCGGCTTCGTCGATCTGGCTCTCGGCGATGGTCACGGTGATCTTGATTTCGGAGGTGGAAATCATCTCGATGTTGATTCCCGCTTCGGAGAGCGCCTGGAACATTTCCGCGGCGACGCCGGAGTGGGAACGCATCCCGATGCCGACGACACTGAGCTTGGCGATACCGTCCTGCGCTTCGAGGGAAACCGCCTCGCCCAGTTCGGAGAGGACGGGACGCAGCGCCGCCTCGGCCTTGGCGACGTCGTCCTTGTGGACGGTGAAGGAAATATCGGTGATGCCCGTCTTGGAAACGTTCTGGACGATCATGTCGACGAGGATGTTCGCGGCGGCCACCGCCCCGAAGATTTTGCCAGCGGTGCCGGGGAGATCCGGCACGCCGGCGATGGTCACTTTGGCCTGGGCTCGTTCCAGACTGACGCCTCGGATGACTACGGATTCCATGCTCATGGTTTCTTCTCGGACTAGGGTTCCAGGATTGTTGTTGAGACTGCTGCGGACTTCGAAACGAACCCCGAATTTTTTGGCGAACTCGACGGAGCGCGACTGCATCACCTTGGTCCCGGAACTCGCCATCTCAAGGAGTTCGTCGTAGCTGATCTCGGGGATTTTCCGCGCTTCGGGGACCACGCGGGGATCACAGGTGTAGACGCCGTCGACGTCGGTGAAAATCTGGCAGAGGTCGGCGTCGACCGCCGCCGCCATCGCGATCGCGGTGAGATCGGACCCACCGCGGCCGAGGGTCGTGATCTTGCCGTCGGCGGTTTTGCCTTGGAAGCCGGCGAGGATGATGATGTTCCCCTCGTCGAGGAGCGCCTGCACGCCGGCCGGAGAAATATTGGAAATGCGGGCCTTGGTGTGGACCCCGTCGGTTTCGATTCCGGCCTGGGCGCCGGTGAGGGAGACCGCCTTGGCCCCCATCGCGTTCAGCGCCATCGCGGTGAGGGCGATGGTGGTCTGCTCGCCGGTCGCGAGGAGCACGTCCATCTCGCGCTCGGTGGGGGATTTGCCCTCGCCGGTGACCTGCCCGGCGAGCTCGATGAGACGGTTCGTCACCCCGGCCATGGCCGAAACGACCGCGATGACCTGATTCCCGGCATCCCGCGTCTCGATGATCTTCCGAGCGACGTGGATGATGCGCTCGGGCGTGCCGACCGAGGTGCCGCCGTATTTCTGGACGATAAGACTCACTGCTTGCAGGGGGTTCCGTGAAAAAAAGGGGAGTGGGACTTATGCCTCAGGAACCGGCTTTGTCCAACGGCGTTTCCTTTCCCGGGGCGACACTTTCCCGCACCCATTGGAAATAGCGCGCCGATCCCGATTCGGGAGTGAGCACGAGAATCTCGGGAACTTCGTAAGGATGATGGGTTTGCAGCCAGGATTCCAGCTCCGGGAGACGGCTGCGGGTGGTTTTTATCAAAACGATGGCTTCGGCATCGAGTTCGACCTCGCCCTGCCAGCGGAAAATGGATTCCACGGCGGGCAGCACATTGACGCAGGCCGCCAGTTGCGACTCGACGATTTGTGTGCCAATTTGTCTCGCCGTCTCGGCATCGGCGAAGGTCGTGAGCAGGGTGAGAATATCCTCGGGGGTGCCGTTTTGTCTCTCGATCATACGTTGGGCTAAGGTTTCCAGATAGAATACATGAATCCGGGCATTATCGACAAATTGATTGATCGTCTCGACAAACTCGAGCCCGAGGCGATCCAGCGCATCGTGTTGCAAATCGTGCAGGAGAAGGGATTCCTCGAAAAGGTCTTCGAAGTCCTGCGCGAGGGCATCATCGTGACCGGGGTGCGGGATTCCATCCACTACATCAACCAAGCCGCCTGCGATTTTTTCGGACTGGAGATGAAAGAGGCGATCCGCGGCAAAGTCACGGAACTTTTTCCGGGAATCGACTGGACCGAGGTGACCAGCTCGGGCGGCGTGGTCAACCGCGATCTCGTGGTGCGGTACCCCGAGCTGCGTTATCTCAATTTCTACATCGCCCCCCTCACGAGTCATGAGGACGACCCCGCCGGTTCCGGGCAGCTCGTCGGGTATGTCATCATTCTGCGGGACAACACCCGCACCCGCGAACGACAGATCAAGGAAATCGAATCGGAAAAGATCGAGGCGGTCAAAAGTCTTGCCGCCGGGGTCGCGCACGAGATCGGGAATCCGCTGAACTCGCTCAACATCCATCTCCAGGTGGTCGAACGGAAGGTGAAAAAGCAGGTCGATGGTGCCCTCGCGTCGGAACTGCTCGAATCGCTCGAGATCGCCCGCAACGAGATCAAACGGCTCGACTTCATCGTCGAGAAATTCCTCAGCGCGGTGCGTCCCTCGCGCCCGAATCCGCAGACGACGGATCTCAACGAACTCCTCAACGAAGCCCTCCATTTCATCGGTCCCGAAGTGGCCGACCGACGCATCGCAGTGACCCTGGAACTGGAGGACGAACTCCCGCTCCTCCACGTCGATCAGGATCAGTTGAAGCAGGTGTTCTACAATCTCATCCGCAACAGTTGCCAGGCGATGGGCTCGAGCGGCGAGCTGACCATACGAACCGGCTGCAACGACGAGAATGTCTTTATCACCTTCGCAGACAACGGACCCGGAGTGCCGCCCGACCAAGTCAGCCGCGTTTTCGAACCCTATCACACGACCAAGAAAACAGGGTCGGGTCTGGGTCTGCTCATCGTCCACCGCATCGTCCACGACCACGGCGGCGAGGTGGAATTCAAAAGTCGGGAGGGCATCGGAACGGAGGTGAGCGTGTTCCTTCCCCGCGCGGAGCGGCTCATGCGTTTCCTCCCGGAGAAATCGGACGCCACCATCATCGACGTGTAGCGGCGGAATTGCGGAGCTTTTTAGGGTCATCCAACAGAAAATTCACTCGCCTCCATGAACTTCACGGAACACACCGTCCTCGTCGTCGATGACGAGAAAAACACCCGCGACGGGCTACGTCTCTCGCTCGAGGACGAGTTCGACGTCTACGTGGCGGCGAACATCAGCGAGGCCGAGGAGGTGCTGAAAAACGAATCCGTCGATGTCATGCTCACCGATCTGCGGCTCGGCGGGGAGAACGGCCTCGACCTCATCACCCGGACTCTGGCGCGTCCGAAACCGCCCGTGTGCATTCTCATGACCGCCTACGGCTCGGTCGACGTCGCGGTCGAGGCGATGAAAAAAGGTGCCTACGACTACGTCGGCAAGCCGCTCAACATCGACGAACTCGAGATCGTGATCAAACGCGCCATCCGCGGCCGCCAGGTCGAGGAGGAGAACGTCGCCCTCAAGGCGCAGGTCACGGAGCGCTACGGCCTCGAAAATATCATCGGGCGATCCGCCGCGATGCAACCGATCTTCGAAACGATCCGTCAGGTGGCTCCGACCCGCGCCACCGTGCTGATCGAGGGCGAGAGCGGCACCGGCAAGGAATTGGTCGGACGCGCCATCCACCACCTCAGCGGACGCCCGAAATCGAAGCTCGTCACGGTCCACTGCGCCGCCCTCAGCGAGCAACTCCTCGAGAGCGAACTCTTCGGGCACGAGCGCGGGGCTTTCACGGGAGCGCTGGAGCGACGCATCGGCCGGTTCGAGGAAGCCGACGGCGGCACCCTCTTCCTCGACGAAATCGGGGAGATCGACCTGAACACCCAGGTGAAG
Organism: Verrucomicrobiaceae bacterium; assembly: GCA_012719225.1. Classification (GTDB taxonomy): domain Bacteria; phylum Verrucomicrobiota; class Verrucomicrobiia; order Verrucomicrobiales; family DEV007; genus Arctic95D-9. The sequence goes on along the minus strand of JAAYAT010000416.1, from coordinate 21,172 downwards.
CTGCTCCGCGCCATCGGCGAACGCACCATCGAGCGACTCGGTTCCAACAAGCCGATAAAAGTCGACGTGCGGGTGGTCGCGGCGACCAACAAGGACCTCGGAGAAATGGTGCGGGAGGGCACCTTTCGCGACGATCTTTTTTTCCGCCTCAACGTCGTCTCCCTCCTGATGCCGCCCCTGCGCCAGCGCAAGGAGGACATCCTCCTGCTCGTCGATGCCTTCCTCAAGGAATTCACCGAAGAGAACGGCAAGCCTCTCATGGAACTCACCAGCGAGGCGATGCAGGCGCTCTTCGACTACGATTGGCCCGGCAATGTCCGCGAACTGCGCACCGTGATCGAGCACGGTGTGGTGATGTCGAACACGCAGAAAATCGGGATGCGGCACCTCCCGCCTTTCCTCAAGGACGATTCGCTGCTCTCTTTCCGCGAGGCGGGAAAAAGGGGCGGCGGTTCCTCCGCTCCCGCTCCCGCCGTCGATCCTTTTGCCGGAGGCGATCTCAATCTCGCCCGGATGGAGGAAAAGATGATACGCCTCGCCCTCGAACGCACCGGCGAGAACCGCACCGAAGCGGCCCGGCTCCTCGGGATTTCGCGCCGCACGATGCAGCGCAAGCTCAAGGAAATGGGCCTGGTAGAGGGCTGATCGGCCCGTCCACGCCGCTATCCACGCCCGTCGAGGGCCGCGAACTTCCGCTCTACGCGGCTGAAGAGGTATTCCTTCAACTCGTCCCCCTCGAGTTTCGCGATGGATTCGTTGAGAAAGCCGAGACTGATGATCTTGCGGGCGTCGTCGGCGGGAATGCCGCGGGCGCGGAGGTAGAAGATCTCTTCCTCGCTGATCTGCCCCGCGGTCGATCCGTGCGAGCACTTCACCTGGTCGGCGTCGATCTCGAGGCCGGGCATGGAGTTCGCCTCGGCTTCCTCGCTGCCGAGCAGGTTGCGGCACGTCTGGAAGGAGTCGGTGTGGTGGGCGCCCGGTTTCACGTGGATGAGTCCCGAGAAGATGGTGCGGGATTTGTGATAGAGCGCGTTTTTGAAAAAGAGATCACTGGTGGTGTGCTGCGCCTCGTGCGACTGCAGGGTGCGCTGGTCGTATTCCTGGATGCCGTTGGCGAGGTTGGCGCTGAAAATCTGACAATCGGCCCCGCTGTCGACCATGCGACTGAGGGATTCGTTGCGGACCCAGGCGGCTCCGAGGTTGAGGAAGGCCACCTTCACCGCCGCGTCGCGTCCGGCGCGGCTGCTGTGGATCTGGACGTGTTTCGCCCCGTTGTCACTGAGGCCCTGGAGGGCGACATACTGGATTTTTCCCCCGCGATCCGCGAAGAGATCGACCATGCCGACGTTGAGGGTCTGCTCGGAGGGGGCGATGGACTCGAAGACATCGACGATGGAGACCGAGGCGTGGTCCTCGGCCACGACGAGGGTGTGGGGGAAGATGGCCCGCGCTTCCCCGCCGCTGAAGTGATGAACGAGGACTGGTTTCTCGCTGACGCATCCCTTCGGGAAATGAACGAAAAGTCCGCTCAGGGTGGCGGCCCCGTGGAGCGCCGCGAATTTGTCGCCGCCGAGATTTTTCTCCTCCTGGAGGAAGTGGGCGCGGACGAGGTCGCCGTGGGTTGCCAGCGCCTCTTTCAAGGGAAGGCAGATCGCGCCCGCCGGGAGATCGGCGGTCTCGGAGTAGATGAGCCGGTTGTTCGCGAAAACAAAATGCGCAGCGAAGTTCTCGGGACGCCCCGTCATGGCGCGGGCGACCAGTGCGGCGGGATCCGTCGCCGGATCGGCGGGGGCGAGATCGGTGAAGCGGATCTTCTTCAGGTCCGCGAAACGCCAGTCCTGATTTTTCCGCGTGGGCACGGGCAGTTCGTGGTAGCGCGCCCAGGATTTCTCCTGCATCTCGCGGTACCACGCGGGCGCTTCGGTATCTGTTTCTGTGAGGGGAGGGTTCGCGAACCAGACTTCGGCCGGCTCCGGCACAATGGTTTCCTCCTGGGGCGTGACAAGTATGGACATGGGATCTGAGAAAAAGTGAGGGTGAGGAATTTTCGCGGAAGCGGCGTCAGCCGACGCTGCCTTCCATTTCCATATCAATCAGGCGCTTCAGCTCGACGCTGTACTCCATCGGGAATTCGCGGACGAGATCGTTGACGAATCCGTTCACGCTGAGGCTCATCGCCTCTCCCTCGCTGAGACCGCGCTGCTTCATGTAGAAGATCTGGTCTTCGCTGACCTGGCTGACACTGGCCTCGTGCTGGGTGGAGTGCTGATTGCCCCGCACGGTGATCGCGGGGTAGGTGTCGGTGTTGCTGTCCTTATTGATGAGGAGGGCGTCGCATTCGGTGTTGTTTTTGCAGCCCTTGAGATGGCGGGGAATGTGGACGAGACCGCGGTAGGTGGACTTGCCGGTGCCCACGGAGATGGACTTGGCGACGATGTTGGAGGTGGTCTCGTCGGCGGCGTGGATCATTTTGGCACCGGTGTCCTGGTGCTGGCCGTGGTTGGACAGGGCGATGGAAATGACCTCGCCGCGGGCCTTGCGGCCTTTCATGATGACCCCGGGGTATTTCATGGTCAGGCGCGAGCCGATGTTGCAGTCGATCCAGCGGATCTCCGCGTTCTCGTGGGCGAGACCGCGTTTTGTGACGAGGTTGTAGACGTTGTTCGACCAGTTCTGCACGGTGATGTACTGGATCTTGGCGTCTTTCATGGCGACGAGTTCGACGACGGCGCTGTGGAGGGTCGCGGTCTCGAATTTCGGCGCGGTGCAACCTTCCATGTAGGTGACCTCGGCCCCTTCATCGACGATGATGAGGGTGCGCTCGAACTGCCCGAAGTTCTCCGCGTTGATGCGGAAGTAGGCCTGCAGCGGGTGTTTCACCTTCACGCCCGGGGGCACGTATATGAAGCTGCCGCCGGAGAAGACGGCGCTGTTGAGCGCGGAGAATTTGTTGTCGCCCGTCGGGATGACCTTGCCGAACCACTTGCGGAAGATCTCGGGGTGTTCGCGGAGGCCTTCGGTCGAGTTGACGAAGATGACCCCCTCTTTGGTGAGGGATTCTTTCACGTTCGAGTAGGCCGCCTCGCTGTCGAACTGGGCCTCCACCCCGGCGAGAAATTTGCGCTCTTTCTCGGGGATGCCGAGGCGCTCGAAGGTTTCCTTGACGTCGTCGGGCACTTCGTCCCAGCTCCGCGTCGGGGTCTGTCCCTTGGCGAGGTAGTAGCGGATGTCGTCGAAAATGATGTTTTCCAAATCCTTGCTCGCCCAGTGCGTCGGCATGGGTTTGGAGAAAAAGACCTTCAGCGCCTTCTGCCGGAATTCGCGGATCCAGTCGGCCTCTCCCTTGATGTTGGAAATGTAATCGACCGTGCCCTCGTTGAGACCGTAGCCCGCGTCGTGGGTGTAGTCTTCGGGGTAGGAGAAATTGCCTTCGTCCCGGTCGATATGGACCGCTTCAAGTGTCGCGCTGTCTGCCGTGGCCATGTTGTTTTCTGGGGGTAAATGTGAAATGTTCGTCGGGGCGTTTGCCAACCGGTCAGGCGGGAAGGAGCTCTTCCGTGATCCAGTCGTAGCCTTTCTCCTCCAGCTCAAGGGCCAGTTCCTTGCCGCCGCTCTTGACGATGCGTCCGTCGTGCAAGACGTGGACGACATCGGGAACGATGTAGTCGAGGAGCCGCTGGTAGTGGGTGATGACCAGGAAGCCGCGCTCGGGGGAACGCATCGCGTTGACTCCCGCGGCGACGATCCGGAGCGCGTCGATGTCGAGGCCGCTGTCGGTCTCGTCGAGCACCGCGTAGGTCGGCTCCAACATCATCATCTGGAGGATCTCGTTGCGCTTTTTCTCGCCGCCGGAGAAGCCCTCGTTGACGGAGCGTCCGGTGAATTTTCGATCCATCCCGAGTTCGTCCATTTTGAGATACATCTCCTTGTAAAAAGCGACCGCATCGACCTCCTCCCCCTTGGGCAGGCGGGCCTGGCGCGCGGCGCGGAGGAAGTTCGCATTGCTCACCCCCGGGATCTCGTGCGGGTATTGGAAGGCGAGGAAAAATCCGGCGCGGGAGCGCTCGTCGATCTCCAGTTCGAGGAGATTGATGTCGTCGAGCAGGACCGTGCCGTCGGTGACGACATAGTCCTCGTGACCGGCCATCACTTTGGCGAGGGTGGACTTGCCCGACCCGTTGGGCCCCATGATGGCGTGGACCTGCCCCTTCGGAATCTCCAGGGTGAGGCCTTTTAGTATTTCGTTGCCATCGACGGTGGCGTGCAGGTTATCAATTTTCAGGGACTGACTCATGTTGGGAAAAGGGAATTTCAGGATTGTCCGGACTCGGCGCAGCATTGGGAGCAGCGATCACAGATGCCGCAGATGCCGCGCATCGCGACGTGCATCTCTTCGAGGCGACAGCCCTCGGGAAGCGACCAGACCGAAGTCGCGTCGGCGTCGCTCTCCAAGCCGATGTCGAAGACCTTGTTGCAACCGGTGCAGAAAAAATGTGCGTGGGGCTGGAGATTCGGGCAGTAGCGGGAGGCTTCGCGGTCGATGTTGACCTGCTTGATCGCCCCAGCCCCGGTGAGGGTCTCCAGGCAATTGTAGACCGTCGCGAGAGAGATCGTGGGCATGCGCTCCTTGGCCGTGACATACACCTCCGACGCGGTCGGATGCGTCGAGCCGAGGTCAGTGAGCACATCGTAGACGACCTGGCGCTGCTTCGTCATGCGAAGCCCGCCGAAATCTTCGGTGACCTTGGAATCTGTGCGTTGTCGCGCCATCATACTGAGTTACGCCACCAATAGCCAAAAGGTTATTTAGATCAAGAACTATTCTAAAAATATCTGCATCTCCCCCGCCGCTTCCCGTGTTGCGCCCCCGTTTTTCCTGTCTTTCCCCATCGCTTTGGGCCATCCTTGTCCCATGCCCCGTCCGTCCTTGAAAACCTCCGGCTTTCTCGCGCTGCTTTTCTTCACCGCCGTTGCCTTCACCCGGGACGGCTCCGACTACGTGAGAACGACCTACTTCGGGATTCAGGACGGGGCCGTGCCCCAGAATCCCCGCGAGTGGCGGGGGGGACGCTACTATGATTTCCCCGACTGGAGTGTCAACCCCGAGCTTCCCAATGATGTTTTCACCTTCGCCCGGCTCCGCTACAATTCGGGGACCTGGATGGGGCGGCGGGCGAAATGGCTGATCGACTACCCGGACAGCGAGTTGAATTTCTCCTACCGGCTCCAGCAGCTCACATCCCTCGAGGTCGATCCCAAGGGTGCCATCGTCGACATCGATGCGGAGCAGTTGCGTCATTACCCCTTCGTCTACATGATCGAACCGGGGGACATCTGGATCACCGACGAGGAGGCGCAAATCCTCCGTGAATATCTCCTCAACGGCGGATTCATCATGGTCGATGATTTCTGGGGCCACTACGAATGGAAAAATTTCGAGCGCGCCCTGCGACAAATTTTCCCGGATCGCGAGTGGGTCGAGCTGGAACTCAACCACCCCATTTTCCACATGGTCTTCGACCTGGAGATGAAGCCCCAAATCCCCGCCGTGGGCATGGCGATGATGGGCCGCGAGGAGGGCATCACCTACGAGTGGAACAAACCCGGCTCCGAGACGCCCCACTACCGCGCCATCCTCGACGACGCGGGGCGCATCTGCATGATGATTTGCTTCAACACGGACCTCGGCGACGGCTGGGAGGAAGAGGGGACCGATCCCTGGTACTTCCGCGAGTTTTCGGAAAAATACGCCTACCCGCTCGGCATCAACATCGTCTTTTACGCGTTGACGCACTGAGCCGCCTCCGGCTCGAAACCGGGGCGGCGCGGATTCTCGACGCTTCCTGGCGTTTCCTGACGCTTCGCGAAAGACTCCCGATCAGTTGCCCGGTTTCGGCGGAGGCTTCGGCAGGGGAATCGACGGTGCCCCCGGGAGAGGCTGTTTCAGAGGAATGGGCTGGGGAGGACCGGCGGGCGCGGCCGGCGGAGCCGCTCCGGCGGGCACCGCGACCGGAGGCTTGACCGGCTGGACTCCACCGGGCTGGGGCGCGGCGGGGGGCACCGGAGTCCCGGGAGGTCTGGGCGGCCCCCCGGCCGGGACCGCCGGTACGGGCTGGCGCAAGGGAACCGGAGCCGGGCGCGCCGCTCCGGGGGCGGGACCGCGGACCTGGTCCAGCTTCACGGTGGCGGCACCAGGATCGGGACCAGACTCCACCGCGACGGGCACGGCCGCCCGGACCGCCGTGGCGATCGGCGCGGTCTTGGGTTCCGCGGCGGGTGCGGCGTTTTTCGGCGAAGATTCGATGGAGGCGATGAGTTCCTCCATCGGAGTCGAATCGAGCACCGCCGAAGGGACGAAATACGCCGGGACGAGGGTGCCGAAGACAATTTTATCCATGGGCCCGAGGGCCACCCCCTCGGGGCCGACCGGTGCTCCGTTGACCGTGGTTCCGTTCGTGGAGCCCGCATCGGTGAGGGTGAAGGAATCTCCCGAATGAGAGAGGCTGCCGTGTTTCACCGAGACCTCGGCTACGAGAATCTGGAGACCGTTTTCGGGGCTGCGCCCGATCGCAATCGGTTCGTTGGTGAGGTCGTGACGAGAGGGTGCTTCGTCGGGGCGACATACGATAAGAGAGAACGCTGATGATGACATGGCCCTCAGTGTGGGAAAAAGAACGCGACCTGTCAATCCGTTCCGTCTTTGCGGCCCTCTTTTGGTGGTCTCACCGCGTTCCGAGCCAGGATCGGACGGCGTTGCTCACGGCGCGATGATCTTTTTCCCGAAAGGGTTCATGGCGCGCCCCCGAGACCAGGACGAGACATTTTTCCGGCCCGGGGAGACGGGCGAAGAGGGCCTCGGCGTATTCGGGGGGGCACACTTCGTCCTCACTGCCCTGTGTCACGAGAAAGGCGGGCTCCCCGGGAATGCGGGAGACGGCCTCGTGCAGTCCGTTTTCCGCGGCGAGGAGATTGATCGCAAACCGCAGCGAGACGCGGTGATGGCTCCCGTCTTTTTTCAAGGAGGCGTCGAGGGGAGGATCGAATCCGGTGTGGTAGCAGCGGCTTGGTTTCACCCCCGTGCTCAGGGTGAGGCGGGGAAAACGGGTCGCGAGAAACCGCGCCAGCGAGATTTTCCATCCCGGCTGCCCGTGGGAAGGAACGAGGAGGGGGGAGCTGAGCCAAATCCAGCGGAGACAATCGAGCGCTCTCCCTCGCTCTCCCAGCCAGTGCAACGCGAGAAACGCTCCGGTGGAATGGGCGAAAATCCCGGTCGGACGCAGCTCCAGCGCCGCGAGGATTTCCTCGAGGAGTCGCCCCGACTCGGCCACCGTCGGCATGTCGCCCCGGATGCCATCGGATTCCCCGTTCCCGGGCCAGTCGAAACCCACCGCACGAAAGCCCGCATCGGTGAGGAGAGAGGCGGCCCAGTCGTGCCGGGCGGTGTGATCCCCCAGCCCGTGCAGGATCAGCATTTCCCCCTTTTCCGGATCGGCGGGACGCCATTCGCGGACACGCAGCCTTATCCCCGTGGCGGGGAGAGTGAGAAACCGGTCGGTGATGGAGGGCGGAGGCACCCGCCACCTTCGACGAAGTCCGGAAATATTCCAGTTGCGGATGAAATCCCGCGAGGCTACATTCGCGGCCCTCTCCATGGGGAGGAAATTGCGCGGTTAGCTCAGGGGTAGAGCATCACCTTGACACGGTGGGGGTCACTGGTTCAAATCCAGTATCGCGCACCATCTTCGGAAGCCCCGTCTTTCTTGGGGTGGATCGATTGCTGTGGTAGAACGGCGGTAAAAGAGGCGGCGTTTTCCGTTGCTGTTTCTTCTTTTTGTTCCCCTGCCTCCAGTTCGGCCTGTCGCTGATCCTCGAAGCGATCCTGCTTGCTTCACGCAACTGCTGTTGCTGCTTGCGCCCCGCGTCGGCTGTCCATAATCATCGTTCACCTAGCACAGCCACCCCATTCGTCACCCGTTCCAGATGAAAGCCACCCTCGCCCTATTCCTCTTCTTCCCCATCGTCCTCCCGGCCGAAGAACCGACCGGGCCCGAGCAATGGATCGACCGGCCCATTCCCCAACTCGTCCTCGCTGACGGCAAAGAATTCCACTCCGTGGTCATCACCGCCATCCACGCCGACGCCATCGAGATCCGCCACGGCTCCGGGCTCGCCCGCGTCCCCATGGAGTCGCTCAAGTCCGAGGCCCGCGCCGCCCTCGGTTACGATCCCGAAGCCGCAACACTCGCCAGAGCACGATTCGAAGCCGAAAAAAGCGCCGACCTCGCCGCCGCCCGGGCACGCGGTGATGCCGCGCGGGCAGCCCAACAAGCCCGCCGGGCCGCCCAAATGGCGGACGAAAAACAAAAAGCAGCCAGAGCCGCGAAACTCGCCGCCTCCACCCAGGGCAGATTCAAAGTCCTCTCCATCGTGCCCGACACCGGTCTGCTCGTGCGCGACTACTACCCCGGCAGCTCCGGCGGCGTGGCCAGCGCCGTCGCCCAGATCTTCGGACGCAGCCGCTACATCGCCCCCCGCACCGGCAACACCGTCTACCTCCTGCGCAATTACGAAGGCCCCGCCCTTGCCGACGACGATACATTCGCCGCCCGCACCGTCGCCACCAACGAGATCTTCCAATACACCTCGTCGTTCGGCGCCCTGACCACCGTGAAAGTGATCGAAGTCGTGCGTTGACGTGCCCTCCATTCCGAGACTCGGTAAAGTCACTTCAGCGGATCACTTCCGCACCAGGGCACAGGCACACACCGGACATCTTACGCTCGACTGTTCCACTTCGTTTCCACAGTCTCCACAGGTCCAGCGAGGGCGGTCGATAAAAATTCCCCACGCGATCACAAACGCCCCCCCCAGGGAAAGAAGATCGCGAGACCTGTGCCCAGCGCGATCAGCACCAGGGATCGCCCGAACATAAGCCGACGGCGCACGCGACGTGCCGAGCGGACCGATCGCTTTACCATAGCCTCGTCGATGCTCATGCGAATCCCGTCGAGCATCGCATCCGCCGGCAGCCAATCATCCGTGCCATGCATGGCGAGTTGGTCACCCACGGCGATGTCTCCAGAGTCCGCCATTGCCACCAAACGGCCTTCGGCGAAAGGTCCTGAGACCTCGTTGCTCGTGGAACGCGCCAAGTAATACATCGGCATCACCCAAATTGTAGCGCGTTCCGCCTGCGTTTGGCAAGATGCTTTGGAGGCGATCCCGCGCCTCACCAGTCTCCGCTCGGTCCTCCGTCCCCGTGGCACGAGATACCAGCTTCCATTTTCCCGCACTTTCCTCCCATGCCTTCCCGTAGGCGTGGTAAAGTTTCGCCCCCCTTCAAATGGACGCTTGCCTTGGTCGCAAACTACCGGTAAACGAACACCGCGAAGAGATGATACTGAAACGAAGTGAAAAACGGAACACCCCGCCCCGAACCTCGACAGCGCAAGGATTCCGGCGCAGTTTCTAAAATCCCCCCAATTCCCTCAACCGCGAAGAAGACAACTCACTGGTTCAAATCCAGTATCGCGCAGCATCTTTCATGGCCATTTTATACGAGTCTCCCGTCTGTCTGGCGGTTCTGAATCCCAAGGGCAGGGACCCCTATCTCGACTACTCACACGGGCCCGACTGCTACCAGGGGGGAGTGCATGCGCCGATCAATTTCCACGCCTACGCGGCGTGCAGCAACGGTGCCTTCTTCGACTCCACCGAAGCTGTTCTCCAAGACCGCGATCGCTTCGATGCCGTTCTGGTCCTGATCCGGCGACGTGTCTGGATCACCTTGGAGGCAGTCCGGACCTTGAAAAAGGCCGGCCTCACCGTCCTCGTCGCTTGGAAGGAGTGCAGCCACAACCAGATCTCAGGCCAACTCACCTCCCGGAAGGCGGTGCGCGCCTACGGCGAGATCCTCCGGCTCGCCGACGGGATTCTCTCGCCCACCCTGGCCTGGCCGCCGCGGGTGGGCTTGGTCGACCAACACGATTTCTGGCGGAAGATGAAATTCATTCCGACGCCGTACCCGGTCGATTTCCCCTCTTGGGATTTTTCGACCGCGGTGACCGAGCGGTCCGGGATTCTCATCGGCACGAGAGAGTTCAAGACCGAGACCCGCAACCACATCCATGCGATCACGAGGGCCGCGTCCCTGGCCCACGAATTCCATATCCCCCGCGTCACGGTGATCAACTCGGACAAAGCGAAGGGCCTGCGCATCCCGAGGGAGTTGGAGGGAGCGTTCCCCCCGGGTTGCTTTCACATCCAGGACACAAAGCTTCCCTACCCCGAGTACATGAAACTGCTCTCCTCCCACCGGCTCATTTATCAGATGGATCGCAGCACCGTGCCCGGCCAGGTCGCGGGGGACTGTCTGCTCGCCCGGACGGTTTGTGCGGGAGGGAGTTCGACGATCGAGAACATGGCCTTTCGCGACTTCAGCGACGACGGCACCATCCGCATGAGAAATGTCTTCGAACGCATCGCACAAATCCTGCACGACGACGACGCCTACACCGCGGCGATCGAAAAATCCCAGCGGATTGCGCTGAAGTCGCTCAGCTTCGAGGCGGTCGCCCGGCAACTCGGTTCGTGGCGTATCGTCACGGAAAAGCCGTGAGAGGCGTCCGCTCCGCGCTTATTTGCTGGAGGTGACCTGAGTGACCGGATCGAGAGGGGCGAGGGGCGTTTCGGAACCCGCGACGACACATTTCCAAGTCCGCGAAGACCCGTCGGTGTAGCGCTCGCGGTAGGTGATCACTTTCACCTTGTAAGGAACCTTGCGGCCACAGGGCAGGCAATGATGCCGCTCCTCCCATTCGGTCCGGACTCTCGTGGTGAACATCTTGAGCACGCCGCGGGGCGGGGTGTAGTCCCCGACACACTCGCAATGACGGAAGCGCCCGGCCTCGACCGGAGCCACTGCGAAGAACAAGAGGAAGGTGCAGAAAAAGAGCGTGAGGGTCGGTTTGGTCATGCGGAACAAATGATTCGTAGGAAGGAAATAGAATAATCGGGGAAATGACGCAAACCTTTTCCCGTCTCAGTAGAGCACCTCGAAGAGCTCCACGTCAAACATCAGGGTCTGATTCGGCCCGATTTTCGGAGGCGCTCCGTGCGCGCCGTAGGCGAGATGAGGCGGCACGGTGAAGCGGTATTTGGCGCCGACCTGCATCAGGGGGATGCCCTCGCGCCAGCCCGGAATGACCTGGTTCAGACCGAACACGGCGGGCTCGCCGCGCTGCACGCTGCTGTCAAAAACGGTGCCGTCGGGGAGGTAGCCGTGGTAGTGGACTTTCACGCGGTTGTAAGAAGCGGGGCGAGCACCGGTCCCGGGTCGCAGCACTTCGTACTTCAAGCCCGAGTAGGTGGTTTTTACCGTTCCCGCGGCGGGACCCTGGGGAGTTGACGGAGTGGCCGCGGCGGGATCCGGAGCAGCGGGATCCTTCGGTTTTTGGAACCCGCCGAAGAGCCAGGGAGGGGCGGGCTTGACGGTGGGGGACACCGTGGATCCGTCCGTCGAGGTGCAGCCGGAGAGGACCGCGGCGGCGGCGAAAAAACAAAGGGAGGCGGCGAGGTGCTGTGGTTTCATAGCGAAGCGAGAATGGCAGAATTTCAACGATTCCGAAAGAGAAAAGAGAGGTTCAGCTTTCCACCGGTTTTTTTGACGGGGAAGATGGTTGGCGGAAGGCCGAAAGAATCAGCAGTCCGGCGGCCACGCAGATGCAGGAATCGGCCACATTGAACGAGGGGAAATGCCCGCCCGACTCGGGAAAAAACGTCTCGTAGAAGGGCAGTCGGAAGTCGAGGAAATCCACGACATAGCCGCGTCCGGGCAGGAGGCGATCAGTCAGATTGCCGAGGATCCCGCTGAGGAGAAGCGCCGCCGCGACCCGGGAAACGCGGTCGGGAAAACCGCCCTTGCGCCACAGGACGGTGATCGCGGTCATCGCGATCACTCCGATCGCCCCGAAAAACCAGTTGGCGTGTTCGGCTCCGTTCATCACCCCGAAGGCCATGCCGGTATTGTGGACGCGGACGATCTGGAACCATCCGGGGATCACTTCGATGACGCGCCGGGCGACCGGTTCGTTGATCGAGTCCGGAAAGTTTGAGACGATGAGCCACTTGGTCCACTGGTCGAGGAGATACAGTGGCAAAGTCAGGGCGAGGAAATACTTTTTCATGGGGCGGAGACGGGGAGCGCCGCGACGACTTCTTCGCAGCGCCCGCAGAGAGGGCCGCCCGACGACAGTTCGATGGAGCGGCGGCAACGCGGGCATTCCTCGTGGGAGGTCACCGCGACGGTGGCGCGGGCGGGCCCGTCGCCGTCGACGACGGTGAAGGACGAGACCATGAGAAACTCCAGGGCTTCACCGGGCGTGTCGACCAGAACGGTTCTCGCGGCGTCGTCTCCGGGCAGATGGAAAACCACCGCGGCGCGCTCGCGTTTTTTGAACTCGTCGGCCTTGACCGCGCCATCGATCGCCACCTGGGCGAGGTCGCGGAGGCGGGTGAGATGGCCGATTTGCACGGTGGCATCGTCCCCGGCGAAGGCGGGATCGGCCTCGGGAAAGAGCTCCAGATGGACCGACTTGGCATGGCCGGCATATTCCCAAGCCTCGTCGGCGGTGTAGGCGAGAATGGGCGCGATCAGCTTGACGAGCCCTTCGAAGACCTGGTGAATCGCAGTTTGGGAAGCTCTCCGACGCGGGGAATCGAGCGCGTCGCAATACATCCGGTCTTTGGTGATGTCGATGTAGAAGGCGCTGAGGTCGACGGTGCAGAATTGGTTGAGCGTGTTGAAAACCTTGCGGAATTCGAAGGCGGCGTAGGCCTCGCGGCATTCGCTCACGACCTGGTGGAGCCGCTCGAGGATCCAGCGGTCCAGCAGGGGCATCGCTGCGGGTGCGACGCGGTCTTTCGCGGGATCGAAATCGTTGAGGTTGGCGAGGAGGATGCGCAGGGTGTTGCGGAAGCGGCGATAGGGTTCGGAGGTTTGTTTGAAAAGATCCTCGCCGAAAGGCACCTCGTTCTGCCAATCGACACTGCTGACCCAGAGTCGGAGGATGTCGGCCCCGTATTTGTCGTAGAAATACGCCGCATCGACCGGTTTGCCCGACTTTTTGGCTTCGGATTTGGAGATCTTCTTTTTGTCCTGATCGACGACAAATCCGTGGGTCATGACAGATCGATAGGGTGCCTTGTCCCGCACCGCGACGCTGAGCATCAGCGAACTCTGGAACCAGCCGCGATGCTGGTCCGTGGCTTCGATGTAGAGGTCGGCGGGGCAGTGCAGCTCGGGATGCCGGTCCATCACCGCGACATGGCTCGAACCCGAGTCGATCCAGACATCGAGGGTGTCGGTGCAGCGGGTGGTGCCGACGGGGAGCCCGAGAGCTTCGGCCCACCAGGCGTCGTCTTTTTCAAACCAGAGATTGGTGCCGCCCGATTCGGTGAGGTCCGCGACCTTGCGGGCCAGTTCCGCGTCGATGATGGGTTCGGAGGTTTCCGCCTCGTAGAAAACCGGCAGGGGCACCCCCCAGGTGCGCTGCCGCGAAATGCACCAGTCGGGGCGCGATTCCACCGTTCCGTAAATGCGGTTGCGCCCCCAGTGGGGCAGCCAGCGCACTTCGTCGATCGCCTTCAGGGCGGTTGCGCGGAGGGCGTCGATGCGGATGAAAAACTGCGGTACCGAGCGGAAAATGATGGGGGTTTTGGAGCGCCAGCAATGCGGATAGCTGTGGAGATAGTTCTCCTTGCCGAGGAGTGCCCCCTTTGCCGCGAGCAGTTTGATGATGGGGACATTCGACTCGAGGACGTGTTGTCCGACGAGGGATTCCACGCCGACCTCCGCGGTGAATTTCCCCAGATCATCGACCGGGGAGAGAAGCCCGAGCCCGTTCTGCTGTCCGGCGAGGTAATCCTCGGAGCCGTGCCCGGGGGCGATGTGAACCGCGCCGGTGCCGGTCTCGGTGGTGACGAAGTCAGCGAGGATGAGGCGCGAGGTCCGGTCGAGGAAGGGATGCCGCGCCTCGGCGCCTTCGAACTCCGAACCCTTGCATTCGTCCAATTTCCCCGACGGGAGAAAGCCGGTCTTTTCCCCGAAAGCGTCCACGAGATCCTTCAACAAGACCAGGTTTTCCGTCACCCCGCGCTCCGCATGAGTAAATTCGCCCCGCACGTAGGTGAGGTGCGGATGAACCGCGATCCCGAGATTCGCCGGGAGGGTCCAGGGAGTGGTCGTCCAGATCACCATGGAGCTTTCCCCGGCGAACGCACCGGTGACGAGGGGGAATTTCACAAAAATCGCCGGGTCCTTTACATCGACATACTCGACTTCGGCCTCGGCGAGGGCGGTCTGGGCGCCGTAGCTCCACTGCACCGGTTTCTGGCTCTGGTAGACGAGGCCCTTTTCCACGAGAGTGGCAAAGACGCGGATGATGTCGGCCTCGTATTCGGGGGAGAGGGTGAGGTAGGGATGCTCCCAGTCGCCGAGAACCCCGAGGCGGCGGAAGGAATTCCGCTGGATGTCGATATATTCCCGGGCGAAGGCCTCGGAGCGACGGCGGATCTCCGGCGCGTCGAGTCCGCGGGATTCTTTGACCACCTTGAACTCGATGGGGAGACCGTGGCAATCCCAGCCCGGGATGTAGGGACATTCGTAGCCGGCCATGGTTTTGCTCTTGAGGACAAAATCCTTGAGCACCTTGTTCAGCGCCGTCCCCATGTGGACATCGCCGTTGGCGAAAGGAGGTCCGTCGTGGAGGATGAACCGCTCCGCGCCCTCGCTCTTGCGTTTTGAAATGATTTCAGAATAGAGCGAATCGCGCTCCCATTTTTCGAGGCGGGCGGGTTCCCGCTTCACCAGATCACCGCGCATGGGGAACTCGGTGTCGGGGAGGTGGAGAGTCGCTTTGTAGCTGGTGGAGCCGTCTGGGTCGCTCATAGAGTCTGGCAAAATCGAAAGGCGGCAAGCGTAGCACCCGCACCGATACGGGTCAAAGGCGAAGCGCGGGCACCGAGAATACGCCCAGCCTTATCTTGACGCGACCCCGCCACGGGCTAGAATCGCTCCTCGCAACCGACAATCTTCCCCTTGTTTTTACCCGCACCTTCATGAGCGAATCAGACCAGCGAAGCAGAGAAGCCGCCGAACTCGACGTGATCAACGGCCAACCGCTTCTGCGCCGCTGGGGCTCCTACACCAAGAAATCGGGGCCCGGCTGGCTCCAGGGCGCCATCACACTGGGAGGAGGCTCGCTCGCCGGCGCACTTTACCTCGGAGTCTTCACCGGCTACCACCTGCTCTGGCTCCAGCCGCTCGCGATGATCCTCGGGGTCATCATGCTGAGCGCGATCTCCTACGTGACCCTCTCGACGGGCCAGCGTCCCTTCGGAGCGATCAAAACCCACGTCAGCCCCGTCCTCGCGTGGGCCTGGATCATCGCCACGCTCATGGCCAACATCGTCTGGTGCATGCCGCAGTTCGCCCTTGCCACCGCCGCCGTGCAACAGAATCTACTCGCCGGGAAAGACACCGGTCTCGCCTCGACCGGGGCCATCGGCGTGGTCCTCCTCCTCGTCGGTCTCATCATCAACTTCTTCTACGAAAGCGGGAACAAGGGCATCAAACGCTTCGAACTCATCCTCAAGGCCATGGTCGGTGTGGTCGTAATCTCCTTTTTTGGTGTCGTCGGCGCCCTCGCCTTCGCTGGAAACCTCGAATTCGGCCCCATCTTCGCCGGCTTCTGGCCCGACTTCCGCCTGCTCAACTCCCCCGCCCCGACCTTCCTTGCTCCTATCGCCGCGACCGGGGAATTCGCCGACTTCTGGACGAGCGAGATTTCCCGAACCCAGCGCGGCGTCATGATGACCGCCTTCGGCACCGCCGTGGGGATCAACATGACCTTTCTCCTCCCCTACTCCATGCTCAAAAAGAGCTGGGGAAAATCGCACCGCGGCCTCGCCATCTTTGATCTCTCCGTCGGGCTCATCGTGCCCTTCGTTCTCGCCACGACCTGCGTCGTCATCGCGGCCGCCTCCCAGTTCCACACCCGCTACGACGACGTCCTCGACGAGACAGGCAAGGTGCGCCCCTCGATGGAGCGCGCCTTTGCCGAGCAAACAAACAAACGCATCGCCTTCGCCGACCCGGTCGCCTTTGCCGCCTTCGACGACGAAGCCAAAGCCGCCGCCCGTGACGCCCTCCCCGCAGCCGACCGCCAGCTTGCCGCGATGCTCGCCGCGAGAGACAACATGAACCTCGCCAGCGCCCTCCAGCCGCTCACCGGAAACACCATCGCCCAGATTGTTTTCGGCATCGGCGTGCTCGGCATGGCCGTCTCGACCATAGTCATTCTCATGCTCATCAACGGGTTCACTTTCTGCGAGATCTTCAATCGCCCGAACCACCGAGGCTTCCACTTCGCCGGAACCCTCATCGCCGGGATCGGCGGATTCCTCGGTCCGCTCTATTTCTGGGCCAACGCCTCCTCCAAGGCAGCCCTCGCCATTCCCACCTCGGTCATCGGTGGGGCCATGATTCCCATCGCCTACTTCACCTTCTACCTGCTCATGAACTCCTCCAGCCTGCTCGGGGAGGCGCGCCCCCGCGGAGCCCAGGCAGTGAAATGGAACGTGCTCATGGCCATCGCCACCATCATCGCCTCGGCAGGCTCGGTCTGGGTCCTGCTCGGGCAGGGCGTCCCCGGCAGGATCGGTATCGGAGTACTCCTGACCCTTTTCCTCCTCGGCCTCGTCAGCTTCGCCGCCAAAAACCGCAAGTCCGCCTGACCCATCCCCCCACCCTCATTTTTCTCCCCCTAGTCACACTATGAAATTCGGAATTATCGGAGCCGGCATGATCGCCAACTTTCACGCCAAAGCCATCCTCGCCATGGAGGGAGGAGAACTTCACTCCTTCTACGGGCGACGACAGGACGCCGTCGACGAACTCGTCGCTGAAAACGGCGGCATCGGCTACACCGATCTCGATGCCTTCCTCAGCGATCCCGAGCTCGACATCGTGACCATCGCGACCCCCAGCGGAGCCCACCTCGAACCGGCCCTCGCCGCCGCCAAAGCGGGCAAACACATCGTCTGTGAAAAACCCCTCGAGATCACTCCCGAGCGCATCGACATGATGATCAACGCCTGTGACGCGGCCGGGGTCACCCTCTCCGGAATCTTCAATCGTCGTTTTCACCCCGCCATGGACGTTTTCAAGAAAGCCGCCGACGAGGGGCGATTTGGCCGCCTCACCATGTGCGACGCCTACGTCAAATGGTATCGCGACCAGGCCTACTACGACTCCGGAGCCTGGCGCGGCACCTGGGCACTCGACGGGGGCGGCGCCCTCATGAACCAGTCCATCCACCTCATCGACCAGCTCATCTATCTCGCCGGTGACGTCGCCTCGGTCTCCGCCTCCACCGCCTGCCTCGCCCACGAGGGCATCGAGGTCGAAGACACCGCCGTGGCCATCCTCGAATTTAAGAACGGAGCCCGCGGCGTCATCCAGGGATCGACCGCCTGCTGGTCCTCGACCGGGCATCCGGCGGAGGTGCATCTCTGCGGAGACCAGGGTTCCGCCTTCCTCGCCGACGAAAAATTCCGCGTCTGGGACTTCGCCGAACCCTCTCCCGACGACGATCTCGTCAAGGCCGAGCTGATGCAGGGCAGCGTCGGCAAAGGTCTCGGAGCGAACGACCCCAAGGCGATCAATTTCGAAGGCCACAAGCGCAATTTTGAAGATGTCGTCGCTGCTATCGCCGAAGGACGCACCCCCCGCGTCGACGGCGTCGAAGCCCGCCGCGCCGTCGCCCTGATCTGCGCGATCTACGAGAGCGCGCGCAACGACGGGGCCAAAGTCCACCTTTGATCCCGGCCATGTCGCCCCTGCTTCTTGCCACCGAAGGTGGTCAGGTTGTCGCCTTCGATCCGGCTTCGAGGCGGCACCGCAGCGTCTTCCACAGTTCGGACGACGAAGCCATGATGGGCATCGAGATCGTCGGAGAGCACCTCTACGTCGCCAGCCTCAGCCGGATCTACAAGCTCAGGCTCGCCGACTTTTCCCTCGTCACCTCGACCCCGCTCTACGATCCCACCCCGGATTTTCACCAGATGCAGTGCTACGACGGCCTGCTTCATGTCACCGCGACCAAGGTGAACCAGATCTGGATTTTCGACGAGGATCTCACCCTCACCCTCGTTCGCCAAATCGCACCGCCGAATCCGAAAAAGCCGGTCAAGTACAAGAAAAATTACAACCACCTCAACAACATCATCCGCGAGGGGGATCGCTTTTACATCGGACTCAACTGGCTCACCACGACCCAGTACGCCAGCAGCGGGGTCCTCGTCACCGACCGTGATTTCAACGAGATCGAGCGTTTTGCATTTGGCTGGGAGATCCACGATTTCCAGTTCCTCGACGGAAAAAAAATCGCGATCTGCGCCACTTCGAGCAAGGGCAAGCGGGTGCGGCATCCCTACCGCTCCGGTCTCATGGTCGAGGGGGAGCTGGTGTTCGAGCACGACGCCGAAGAGGCCTTCTGCAAGGGACTCTGTTACGACGACGATTTCATTTATCTCTGCGGCGGGAGAAAAATGCCGAGACGCCACCGCAAAAACTCGAGTTCGATCCTTTACATCCTCCACCGAGGCGATTACTCCCTTGCGGGAACCTTCGAAAGCAACGAAATCAAGGCGATCAAGGGAGCCATCCGGCACCGCCCCGCCCCATGAAAATCGTCCTCGTCACCGGCACCGCCGGCTTCATCGCCCACAGGGTCACCCGGCTACTCCTCGAGCAGGGGGTCGCCGTCGTCGGCATCGACAATCTCAACGACGCCTATGATCTGCGGATCAAGCGGCACCGTCTCGCCGACCTCGAGGGACGCGACGGATTCACCTTTTACGAGGGCGATATCGAAAATCTCTACGATCTCCAACCCGTCTTCGAAGGCCGGAGGTTCGACGCGGTCTTCAACCTCGCCGCTCGCGCCGGGGTGCGCTACAGCATCGAGAATCCACACGTCTACATGCAGTCGAATGCCCAAGGCGCTCTGAATCTGCTCGAACTGATGCGACAAAACGAATGTGGGAAACTCGTCCTCGCCTCGACCTCCTCGCTCTACGCCGGTCAGCCCATGCCCTTTCACGAGGACCTTCCCGTCGAACGTCCTCTCTCGCCCTACGCCGCCTCAAAAAGAGCCGCCGAGGTTCTCAGCTACACCTACCATCATCTCTACGGCATCGACGTCTCCATTCTGCGTTATTTCACCGTCTACGGTCCCGCCGGTCGGCCTGACATGGCGCCCTTTCGCTTCATCAAGTGGATCCACGAAGGCACCCCCATCACCGTCTTCGGCGACGGGAGCCAGACCCGTGACTTCACCTATGTGGACGACATCGCCCGCGGCACCCTCCTTGCCGCCAGACCTATGGGAGCGGGAGCCACCGCACCCGGACACGAGGTGATCAATCTCGGCGGGGGAAAAACCCCCATCTCCCTGCTCGATTTCATCGGCAAAATCGAAGATCGCCTCGGGAAAAAGGCGGAGATCGTGTGGAAATCGATGAGCGCCTCCGAGATGCAGGACACCGCCGCCGACATTTCCAAAGCCAAGCGCGTCCTCGGCTGGGAACCCGAGATCGGGCTTGAGGAAGGGCTCGACGCGACCGTGGCGTGGTATCTGGAAAATCTGGACTGGGCCGGTCAGGTGCGACTGTGAGCGAAGACCTCGGCCCGTGGCAATCGTGTCGGCAATCCCGTCCGGTGAAACGATCCGCCCGTCCGCACCGCTATCGGCTCATGGACTGGAGCTGCTCGATTTCGCGGATGAATCCGGGGTAGGAGGTCTCGATGCACTCGACTCCCTGGATGAGCGTTTCCCCCTCGGCGAACAGTCCGGCGATGGCGAAGGCCATGGCGATGCGGTGGTCCCCCAGGGAATGAATTTCGGCACCCTTGAGCGTGGTGCCGCCGGTGATTTCCATGCCGTCGGCGAATTCGTCGACGGTCACGCCCATGCGGCGGAGGTTCTCGGCCACCGCGGAGATGCGGTCGCTTTCCTTGACCCGCAGTTCCTGGGCGTCTTTGATGACCGTCTTGCCTTTGGCGAGGGCCGCGGCGACGGCGAGGATGGGGATCTCGTCGATGAGGGTGGGGATCTCGGCACCGCCGATTTCGGTGGCGACGAGCCCGTCTCCGACGACCTCGATGGTGCCCATCGGTTCACAGCCGGATTCGTCTATCCTCTCGGTGATTTTCGCCCCCATGCGGAGGATGACGCTGAGAATGCCGATGCGGGTGGGATTGAGTCCGACATCCGAAATGAGGAGACGCGCACCTTTCCGCGCTGCTGCCGCGACGATCCAGAAGGCGGCGCTGGAAATGTCGCCGGGGACGTGAATGTCGCGCGATTCGGGGGTCTGTCCTCCCCAGATGGAAACGGTGTCGCCCTCGCGGATGTTTTTCACGAGGAGGTAGTTGAGCATCCGCTCGGTGTGGTCGCGGGACGGATACGGCTCGCTCACGGTGGATTTCCCCTCGGCGGAGAGAGCCGCGAGCAGGATGGCGCTTTTGATCTGGGCGCTGGCGACGGGCGATTCGTAGTCGATCGGAGTCAGGCCGGGGCGACCGGTGATGGTGAGCGGCGGGGTGCAGCGCTCGCCTTGGCCTTTGATTTTCGCGCCCATTTTCTCCAGGGGAAGGGCGATGCGGTTCATGGGGCGTTTCGAGAGCGAGGCGTCGCCGGTGAGGGTGGTGACAAAAGGCTGCGAGGCGAGGATGCCCGCGAGGAGCCGCATCGTGGTGCCGCTGTTGCCGCAGTCGATCGGCTTTCCGGGGTCTTGGAATTGTCCGCGACAGCCGTGGACGCGGATGTGGGTGCCGCCTGCCCCGAGCGTCTCGATCTCCACGCCCATGGCGGTGAGAGCGTCCATCGTGGCGAGGCAATCCTCGCTCGCGAGGAACCCGGTGATCTCGCAAGGGCCGTTGGAGAGGGCAGCGAACATGAGCGCCCGGTGGGAGATGCTCTTGTCGCCGGGGACGGAGAGCTCCGCGGCGAAATCTTTCACTTTGTGGATACGGAGTTCGGCCATGATGGGTGGTGCAAATAGAGGTTTTCGGCGGCGGCTCAGAGTGCAGTGCGCAGGGCGCGGGCTT
>JAAYAT010000415.1 GCA_012719225.1 Verrucomicrobiaceae bacterium | reverse complement strand
GGCGGAGGCCCCGCGTCCGACGAGGGCCGGTGTGTTGGGCATGACCCTGACAATGCGGTGTTTCCCTCCGCTCCCGGCTTCGATGGCGGCGAGACGGATCCCGGCGGCGATGGAAATGAGGAGACGACCGCCGCTTTCCCCGAGTTCGGCGAGCATCTCGGGGAATCCCTGGGGTTTCACGCAGAGCAGCACCACCTCGGAGGTCTCCACCACCTCGGCGTTGGAACTGGCGCGGGCGACGCCCAGCTCATCGGCGAGGGAAGCCACCGCCGTCGGATAGGTATCGTAGACCGTCACTTCCCCCGCTTTGCAGAGGCCCGCTCCGACGATGCCCCCGAGGAGGGCCCGTCCCATTTTTCCACAACCGATGACTCCGAGTTTCATGCCTTACCGGTAGCCCCGTTTTGTCTCCCTGCCTCGGTAAAAAATGCCTCACCCGTGACGAAATTTCCAAGGGTTGCCTCCGGTGCTTCTCTCGAAAGGAACGGAGAGCGGGAAAAATTTCGTTGCGAGGGCCATCCCCGCGTGGCTAGGGTGCGACGAGTCGAGGCCATGTCCGCAAGAGATTTTCCAGCAACCGGTTCCGTCACCATCAGCGCGGATGCATTCGTCCGCGCCTACCGCGGCGTGTTCACCGCCCGCACCTTCGAAGATAAAATCTCGGCCCTCTACCGCGGGGGAAAAATCGTCGGTGGCGTCTACGTGGGCCGCGGGCAGGAGGCGTTCAGCTACGGTCTCGGGGGGCAGCTCGATCGCTCCCTCGGGGATGTCTATTCGCCCCTCATCCGCGACCAGGCGGGCCGCGGCGCTTTCGGGGAATCCCTTCTCGACGCCGCTCGGACCTATCTGGGATCGGTCGAGGGACCGATGCGGGGGCGCGACGGCAATATCCATCGAGGCCGACCAGCCGAAGGCATGCCCGCGATGATCAGTCATCTCGGGGCCTCCATTTCCGTGATCAACGGGATGCTCATGGCCAAGCGATTTCGCGGACTCAGCGGGTTCGTCGGCGGCGCGTCGGCCGGGGACGGAGCGACCTCCACGGGTGCCTTTCACGAGGCCCTCAATCAGGCGGCGGTCGAAAAGCTGCCGCTCGTTCTGGCGGTGGCCGACAATCAGTTCGCCTATTCCACCCCGACCTCACACCAGTACGCCTGCGCCGACTTGGCGGATCGCGCGGCGGGATACGGCGTCACCGGGTACTCCATCGACGGCACCGATTTGATGGAATGTCTCCTCACCTTCCGACAAGCCATCGCCCGGGCGAGGGCGGGAGGGGGACCGCAACTCGTCGTGGGCAAGTTGCTGCGGCTCTCCGGTCACGGCGAGCACGATGACGCCAGCTACGTCCCCGAAGAGGCGAGAGCGGGAAAATGGGGCGGCGACTGCCTCGCCCTCGCGCGGGAGCGCGTCCTCGCCGAAGGCTATGCCGACGAGACCGCGCTGCTCGCGCTGGAGGAGGAGGTGCAGGAACTGGTCGAGACCACCGTGGCCACCGTGCAGGGTGAAGAAGCGCCCGATCCGGCGCGGGAAAACTGGCGGACGCTCTCGACCGCGCGGCTCGCGGAAGGGCATTTTTAGGCTTCCTTTCGGAAACACATCCGCGCCTCCCCGGGAGCCGGGATCTTGTTCCCCGCTCAAATCAAACTTTGACGAACGGCGGCGCGTGACGACAATGCCGCCGTGCCTCCGCCCTATCTGCTCCTCCCGCTTGTCGCCGCCGTCCTCTACGCCCTCGGATCCATCGTGGTCAAGCGGGCGCTGAAGGAAGGGGTGACGATGGACCAGTCCTTTCACCTCACCAATCTGGCCCTCGGGCTGCTGTTTTTTCCCCTCGTCTTTCTCGAAAGAAACGGGATCGACTGGTCGCAGACGGCAAAACCGCTTCTCACCGGAGCCGCCTTCTTTTTTGCGAACTGGCTCACCTTCGCCGCGCTACGGCGGGGCGATGTCTCCTTCGTCACGCCGCTGATGGGAACCAAGGTCGTATTCGTCGCCCTCGGGGTGGTCCTCCTCACCGGAACAACGCCGAGCCTTCCGCTCTGGATCGCCGCCGTGCTCACCACCGTGGGGATTTTCGTGATGGGTCTCGCCGATCTGAGAGGGGGCCGACACATCGCCTTCACCGCCGTCGTGACCCTCTCCAGCGCACTCCTCTTCGGCCTTTTTGACGTGCTCGTTTCTTGGTGGGCGGCCGACTTCGGCGAACTCGCGTTTCTCGCCATCGGCATGGGCACGGTGCCGCTGTTTTCGTTCGCCCTGTGGTTTCTCCAGGGACGCCCGGCCCTCACCATGACAAAAACGAGGGCGAAATGGACCGGCTGGGGAGCCGTCCTCATCGCGTTGCAGGCCGTCTTCATGGGATTGGGCCTGAGCTTTTTCGACGATGCCACCGGAGTCAACGTCGTCTACGCCTCGCGCGGACTCTGGACCATCGTCCTTCTGGTTGTCTTGGGACGCTTTTTCGGAAACAGTGAACGACACGACACCGGCCGGGGGTTTCTCTGGCGGGTTCTCGGAACCATCCTTTTGACAATCGCCATCCTCATCGCCGTGGTGGACCGGACCGCCGCGACCTCGGGATGACCCGACCACCTTTTCGCCTTTTCCCATGAGCCACCCAGAGCCCCCCAGCACCATCGGCATGATCGCCGGCAACGGTCTCTACCCCGAGACCTTCGCCCGCGCCGCCCGCCGCGCCGGAGCGACCACGCTCGTGGCCGCCGCCTTCACCGATGAGACCGAACCCGTCCTGGAGACTCTGGTCGATCATCTCGAATGGATGCGGGTCGGACAACTCGGGAAAATGATCAAGCACTTCAAGGCCCACGGCGTCACTTCCGTCGTGATGGTCGGGCAGATCGCGCCGAAGAATCTCTTCGACCTGCGCCCCGACCTGCGTCTTTTGAAAATGCTCAGCAAGGTGAAAGAACGCAACGCCGAGACCCTTTTCGCCGCCATCGCCGGAGAACTCGAGGCCGACGGCATCACTCTGCTGCCCGCGACGACCTACCTCGAGGACCTCCTCCCCGCCGCCGGTCCCATCTGTGGCCCCGCCCTCAGCGAGCGGCAGAGGGGAGACGCCGCTTTCGGTTTTCGCATTGCCAAGGAAGTGAGCCGCCTCGACATCGGGCAAACCGTGATCGTGAAAAAGGGGACCGTCCTCGCGGTCGAAGCCTTCGAGGGCACCGACGAGGCGCTCAAGCGGGGAGGGGAGCTGGGCAAGGGCGAGGCCATGATGGTCAAAGTCTCCAAACCAAAACAGGATTTCCGCTTCGATGTCCCCGTCGTCGGTCCCGCCACCATTGTCAACGCCGCCGCCGCCGGAGTGTCCGCCATCGCGATCGAGGCGGGCAGCACCCTGCTCCTCGGAAAAGAAGAGCTTGTGCGCCTTTGTCAGGAAAAAAAAGTGAGTCTCCTGGCGATCGCCGAATGAGGGAATTTCATCCTGCGGGGCGGATCGGGGCTTGCCCCGGAGCCAGGATGCTGCCATAGCAGGAGATCATGAGTGTCAAAGTCGGAGTCATCGGAGTGGGAGCCATCGGTCGGAATCACGCGCGGATCTACGCCGCTCTCGAATCGGCCGATCTCGTCGCCATTTACGATGCCGATCCCGAGCGTGCCCGCGCCCTCGCCGCCGAGTTCGGAACCGAGGCCGTCGACAGCGTCGCGGAACTCGTCGCCCGGGTCGACGCCGCCTCCGTCGCCACCCCGACCGTGACCCATCGCGAGATCGCCACGCAGCTTTTGTCCGCCGGGAAACACGTCCTCGTCGAGAAACCCATCTCCGACTCGGTCGATGACGCCAAGGCGATGATCGCCCTCGCCGCCGAGAAAGGCTGCGTTCTCCAGGTCGGGCACATCGAGCGGTTCAACCCCGTGATGAGCCAGCTCGAAGCGCGGTTGAATTCTCCCAAATTCATCGAGTGCCATCGGCTTTCCCCCTTTCCCCAGCGCAGCCTCGACATCGGGGTGGTCCTCGACCTGATGATCCACGACCTCGAGATTGTGCTCCATCTCGTCAATTCCCCCATCGCCGCGATCGACGCCGTCGGCATCGCCGTGCTGACGCGGCGGGAAGACATCGCCAACGCCCGGATCCGCTTTGAGAACGGCTGCGTCGCCAACATCACCGCGAGCCGGATCAGTCCCGAGCGTCTCCGCAAGATCCGCGTGTTCCAGGGCGACGCCTATCTTTCTCTCGACTACCAGGACCAGAGCGGCTGGATCCACCGCAAGGACGGCATGGCCATCACCAAGGAAGAGGTGGAAGTCGAACGGGACGAACCGCTCAAATGCGAACTCGCCGCCTTTGTCGAATGCGCCGCGCGGGGAGAACAGCCCAAGGTCAGCGGTCACCAGGGCGCCGCCGC